>CAYSQR010000162.1:0-4682 GCA_964433195.1 uncultured Kaistella sp.
AATTCATCTGCAGTGAAGCCGTCTTTCAACGCTTTGCTCACTTCTTCTTTTATTGCACTTTCCACTGCATCTCGTTTTGTAGGATTCAGGAATGCGTAATATCCCCAAGAAGCGACATCATTGGAAACCGGAATACTGAGGAAAGAACCAACTCCGTAACTGATTCCTTCTTTTTCACGCAATCTCATCGGAAGTCTTGCTGAAAGAAAACCGCCGCTTCCGAGAATTTCATTCGCTAAAACCAAAGCAGGATAATCCGGATTTTTTTGATCCATCTTGAAACTTTCTGTTCCTAAAGCTACTGCATTTTCTTTGTCGGGAGTGATGATGTTTTTGTCCACTTTTTTAGTATCGAAGAAAGTCGGTTTTACTTCAACATATTTAGATTTCGCATTGAATTTTCCGAAAGTGCTTTCCAAAGAAGCAGCCGCAATTTTAGCATCTACATTTCCCAGAACCGTTCCGAAACCGTTGTTTGCTCCCAAAATATTTTGATAATAATTAAGGATTTGCTCTCTTGTAACTTTCTTGTTGTTATCGATTTCTTCCTGCAAAGTAGAGGTGTGGAAAATGCTTTCTTTCGGATACGGTTTAGAAATCTTTTGCAATTCGTTCTGTGCAATTGCTTGTGGATCTTTCAGCTGTCCTTCCAAAAACGTGTTGTATTCCGTAACGGTTTTGGTAATTTCGTTTTGCGGAAAGGTGGAATTTGCCAACATATCTTTCAGAATATCCATCACTTCCGGGAAATTGTTCTTGTAAGTATTTACGGAAATAATGAAATTTTGTCCGCTGATTCTTGTATTGATGTTTGATTTCAGCTGATCTAATCTGTCCTGAATTTGTTCTTTGGTTTTGGTTTTCGTTCCTGCGTTCAATAATTGAGCAGTTAAACTACCGATTTCACTTTTCCCCGATAAATCTTTTTCGTTCCCAATCATCAAACGGAAAGTAGCCAGAATTTTTTCTCCTTTTACTTCTTTGTTGATGAGTCCGTATTTCATTCCGTTGGAAAGTGAACCTTCCGTTAAATTCTTTTTCAGATTTGCAATGCTTGCTTCAAAAGGAGCTGTTTCTTTTTCCAATGCTTTTCCTTTGTAATTGTTGGTCAATGCAGCAATTTGGTCAGGATGGAATTCAGCAGGTTTCACACGCACTTCGTTTGCGGAAGGAATAAAAAGTCCTAAAGTTCTGTTGTTGCTTTTGAAATATTTTTCGGCAACTCTTTTTATGTCTGCAACGGTAAGGTTTTCCACATTATCTCTGTAAAGAAATGCAAGTTTATAATCTCCTGCACCGATAATTTCGGTTAATGAAATCGCAAAATTAATCGTGTTGTTTTTCGTATTTTCAATTTGTTTCAGGAGTTTGGATTTTGCTCTTTCCAAATCCTGTGCGGTATAATTAATGGTTGGAATTTTGTCGAGTTCGGTTCTTACTAAATTTTTGGTTACTTCCAAATCTCTATCTTTCGGAACATCAAAATTAAAATACATCAAACCTGCATCTCTCACTTCCGGCGAATAATTCCAGATGCTTGAAACTTTTTGGGTTTCGACTAAATTTTTATATAAATATCCTGAAGGATCGGAAGTTAAAATTTCTCCTAAAGCTGCTAAAGCTGCATAATCTTTGTCTGCATAAGCAGAAGTATGATAAGCTGCTGCAACTAATTTGCTTTCACCGCTTCTTTTAAGTTCCACAAATTTTTCCCCATCCTGTGCAGGTTCTACGGTATAAGTTCCACCTAATTCTCTTGTCGGTTTCGGCAGAATTGAAAAATAATCCGAAACATATTTCAGTGCATTGGCTTCATCAAATTTTCCTGCAATAATGAGTGTTGCATTATCCGGTTGATAATATTTTTCGTAGAATTTTCTCAGAGTCGGTGCTTTTACCCGCTCGATGTCTTCTTTACTTCCGATGGTGCTGTTTCCGTAATTGTGCCATAAATATGCAGTAGAAATCACTCTTTCCATCAAAACTCCTACAGGATCATTTTCTCCGATTTCAAACTCGTTTCTTACTACGGAAAACTCTTTGTCCAGATCACTTTGCAGGATTGTTGCGTGAATCATTCGGTCTGCTTCCATCATTATTGCCCATTTCAGGTTTTCGTCATTTGACGGGAAGATTTCGTAGTAGTTGGTTCTGTCGTAATACGTGGTTCCGTTTGCAGCTCCTCCTTTATCGGAAAGTTGTTTCTTGATGTCGCCAAGATTTTTGGTACTTTTGAAAAGCATATGTTCCAGCAAGTGAGCCATCCCTTTTTCTCCGTAACCTTCATCTTTTGAACCTACGTTGTAAACAATGTTTACAACCATATTGCTTTGCGACGCATCGGGAATCAGCAATACTTTCATTCCGTTGTTGAGGGAATATTCTTTAATTCCTTCTACGTTTCCGATAAATTTCGGAGTTTCTGTTTTTTGTGCAAAAGTTGAATTTGGAACAGATAAAGCCAAAATCAAACTTAAACTCAATAAGATTTTTCTCATTTTCTTTTGAATTGGGTTAAAAATTAAATTTAGAAATAAATGATTAAATGTTTGTTGAAATTTTTAAAATTAAAATTATTCTTTAATAATTTTTTGGGTTAAGATTAAAGATTTATTTTCATAAACTTTGATGAGGTAAGTTTGTGGCAATAATCCTTCAATGTTTACAGAAATTTCTCCGGAACTTAGTTGCTGTACTTTCGGAGTCCTCAAATTTTTTCCGGAAATATCAAGAATTTCCACCGAAATATTCTTCAGATTTCTTTCCGCATCTTTAATGAAAATCTGTGATTTTGCCGGATTTGGATAAACTACAAAATTCCTTTGAGAACTATTGACATCAATCGTAGAAAGTGTCTTGTTTACATTCCAGATAATGGTGGAAACGTGGAGTGTAGAATGGTTATCAACTTTCAGAAGATTGTTGTTGTCAACCACAGAAAAAACGACTGAATTTGCACCGTCTATAAATTCATTTTGTGCGATTGTTGCAGAATTTGTCGCATTGCTCAAAGGATTTCCATTGAGAGTCCAAGTATTTACCAAGGTATTTGGATTTGGTAGAATTTCGTTTACAGTAAAGGTTACAGGATTTCCACCGGAATTAATTCCACCCGAATTATTTGGCGTGAATGAATCGATAGGATTTTGTAAAGTGTGTACTCTTTCAATCAATTGTTGTTTACAAACAGAGCAAAATTGTCGGTCGAGATATCTCATCTCACAATTTTGGTGTGGTCGGAACCAAGTCGGACTTTCTTCGTAAGGATAAATTCCTATTGAATTGATATCCAACCAATTTTTCCATTTATTTGTTGAGGTATTATTGTTTCTGGTTTTGTTTGGCGATTCTCCCGAACCGGAAAACCAGTATTCGTCGGCAAGTTGACCAAAAGAATGTCCAAGTTCGTGTACCACGATTTCATTTGCTTGTTCGTGTTTGGAAAGGAAAGCGTAAGTTCCTCCGCAACCTCCATATTCCGAGGAATTTCCTAAAACAAATGCAATATCAAAATCGGGAACGTTACTTGCCAAAACACTCGTTACTTTATTTTGGGTATTGGAATAAACGCAACGGTGTGTTCCGCCAATATCAAAAGAAGTTCCCAAAAAATTATTCGGGTTAGAAACCGGAATCACGGGTTCTGTTACATCTACAGCAGTTCCCGGATGTTTAACTCCGGATTCCAAAGAAATTACCTTGATTGCATATACATTGAAATAATTTTTGTATTGTGCAAACGGTTCTTTTGAAAAAATATAATCAACTAGAGTAGTTGCATTGGTAATATAATCATCTTGCTGTCCTGCTGTAAATCCGTCTCCTAAAACCACCATATTGATTCTCTTATCGTTGGAACCATTTTGGATAAGTGGAATTGTTTCAAAAGTCTGAGATAAGTACAATTGACTTATCAATAAAAATAATAATAGTTTTTTCATAAAATTTAGAGTTTAATGGTAATTAAATGAGTTATGGATTTTTCTGAAATTTTTTCGAGTTTAACAGAGGAAACTTCCCCTTTTTGATTGAATCTTACACTAAACTCCGCTTTCGGATAATTCATTTTCTCACGGTTCAGTCCTTCTTCGGAATAGCTTTCCATCATTGGATTCAGCGGATCTTCGATGATTCTTTCCTCCACGGTTTTTCCATCGTTTCCCAACATTGTTACAATGATATTTCCGGGGATTTTTTCCTTATTGTCAATGGAAGCGTTTTTTAAAATTCCTTCGGTTATCTTGGTTTCGGTGTGTTTTACTTGTTCGTTTCCGTTGGATTTTTTTTCGATTTCAAAAAAGAGATATACGATATTGTTTTCGGTAGTTCTTGTTTGCGGAGTTGAAGCAGTATTGCTTCTTGTTTCAGTTTTTTGAGTATCGCACGAAGAGATAAAAAACAGAGTTACAGATAGAAACAGAAAAGCAAACAATCTCATAATGAATAAATCAAATAATTATTAAACAAACTTAATACTTTTTAAGCAAAAAAATCACATTATTCTTTTAATTTAGATTAAACCATTATTTTTGCAGGGTGCAAACAGAAAAAATTATTTTAGGTATCGATCCAGGAACCACGATTATGGGTTTCGGAATTATTTCCGTGGAAAAAGGGAAAATGAAAATGATTTCTATCCACGAACTTATCCTGAAAAAATACCCGAATCACGAAACGAAACT
>CAYSQR010000163.1:0-4644 GCA_964433195.1 uncultured Kaistella sp.
CCGCTCGTTTTCTTGCAGGATGTTACAGGATTTATGGTAGGTTCAAAATCCGAACACGGCGGAATCATAAAAGACGGAGCGAAAATGGTAAATGCGGTTTCCAATTCCGTAGTTCCGAAATTTACGATTATCACAGGAAATTCTTATGGAGCCGGAAATTACGCAATGTGCGGAAAAGCATACGATCCGAGATTAATCGTAGCATATCCTTGGTCTGAACTTGCTGTGATGGGAGGAAATCAGGCAGCAAAAGTTTTGGCACAAATTCAGACTTCAACTTTAAAAAAACAAGGAAAAGAAATCTCCGAAGAAGAACACAAGGAAATTCTCGATACCATTTCGAAAAGATACCAGAAACAAACAGAACCGGTTTATGCTGCTGCAAGATTGTGGACCGATGCAATTATCAATCCTGTTGATACAAGAACTTGGATATCGATGGGAATTGAAGCCGCAAATCACGCTCCGATTACCGAGAAATTTAATTTAGGAATTATTCAGGTTTAATTACTAAAAAATTATATATTTGACCCCTAAAAATTATACAAAATGAAAAAGAATTTCTTCTTATTTGCAATGCTTATTTGCACAACAGCTTTCTCGCAATGTGTTATCAAAGGAAACGCCTCGATGAAAGTAAATGAAACCCAAACTTACACGGTAGAAAACGATATTGCACAATGCAATGATTGTCACCTCTGGACAAATATCGGAGGAAACACTTCTTTGGAAGGTGATGTAAAAGGAAAAACGATAAAACTGAAAGCAAATTCCGGCGGAAGAACCGTTTTGTCTTTAGCAATGCTTTCTCCTCAAGGAATGGTGCAATGCAGCAAAAACATTGATGTTTCGGATTCTTCTCCTGTTCCTGCGGAAACTCCGAAAATTGTTTCCAATCCCAATTGCGACATTGATTTTAATGATTACAAAGAAGTGAAATATTCCGATGGAGTTGTCTCTTTTTTGTCGAATATAGACAACAATTTCAAATACGAATGGACTGCAATCTATATGAATGGGGAACAAAAAACATCGAACGAAAAAGTGCCGCAGTTTAATTATACAAAAGAAAATGGTATTGCGACACTGAAAGTAAAAATAGTATCATCAAAATGTATGAAGAATTTTTCAAAAGCTTACGAAGCTGCTTTTTGGAAAGTTTTTTAAGTCCCATATTAATCAAAAAAAGAGATTCGGAAAATTTTTCCGAATCTCTTTTTTTGTCTTTTTCAGTTTTGTTTATGATTTCACAAACTGCAATTCCCCTGCAATTTTCACTTCGTCAGAAACCAAAACACCACCTGCTTCGAGAGCTGCATTCCAGTTCAAACCGAAATCACTTCTTTTAATTTTCCCGTCAAAAGAGAAACCTGCTTTTGTATTTCCCCACGGATCAATATTGATTCCGCCAAAATCCACTTCCAGCTTTACCGGTTTTGTAATCCCGTTGATTGTTAAATTTCCGGTTATCTCATCATTCAGAGAACTGCTCTCGAAAGTGATTTGAGGATTTGCTGCTGCATTGAAAAACTCTTCGCCTCTCAAATGAGCATCTCGGTCTGCATTATTTGTATCTACCGAATCTGTATGAATTGTAGCGGTAGTTTTTGCATTTTTAAAGGTATCGTCTTCTGATTCTATTTCTGCCGAGAAATTTTTAAACTGTCCTTTCACATTAGAAATCATCATATGTTTTACTTTGAAAGTGATTTCACTGTGAGTTGGGTCTAAGTTCCATTTTGTAGCCATAATATTTTTGGTTTGGATTAATAATTAAAATTTTATACCGCAAAGATAGTTCCGTTGAAAAGAATGAACATTGATGTAAGATAAGAAAATCATTCGGAGGATATTTAAACTTTACAGATTCCCAAAGATTAATATTTTATTTGCTATATTTTTTGCAAAATTTAATCCAAAAACAAATAATTTTTCAAAACCATAACTCACTTTTGGAGATAATTAATTAATTTTACCGTCCCTATAAAAAAAATATTTTCTAATTAATATAAAAATTATGGAAAAAGTATTAGAAAAAACCAATTCTAATCACGCAAAACACAATGTTTCGGAACGAAATGAAGGAATTCCCTTCAATACCAAATTTTTCGATTCCATCAATGTAAACCGAAGTGCCATTGAACGTCGTGTCGGAACTTTAACCGGAAGAAGAAGCGTGAAAAAAGAATTTCAGGCAGCTTGGCTGTTGAAAGCCATTTCAATGATAGATTTGACGACACTTGCAGGAGATGACACACGAGGAAATGTGATGCGGCTTTGCGAAAAAGCAAGAAATCCCGTTCGTGAAGACATTCTGCAAAAATTGGGAATGGAAAATGCAGGATTAACAACCGGTGCAGTCTGCGTTTATCACAATTTAATTCCTTTCGCAAAAGAAGCGTTGAAAGGTACAAATATTCCTATTGCTGCAGTTTCCACAGGTTTTCCCGCAGGAAAAAATTCTTTGGAAGAAAAAATTGCAGAAATCAAAAAATCCGTTGCAGCAGGAGCTTCGGAAATCGATATCGTAATTTCCCGGGATTTGGTTCTGGAATCGAAATGGAAAGAATTATATGACGAAATCAAACTTTGCAGACAAGCGTGCGGAGATGCACATATGAAAACCATTTTGGCAACAGGAGAAATTCCTACTTATACCAAAGTGGCGAAAGCAAGTTGGGTTGCAATGATGGCAGGTTCGGATTTCATCAAAACATCCACCGGAAAAGAATCCGTGAATGCAACTTTAGCAGTAAGTTTGGTAATGATTCGCTGCATCAGAGAGTATTATGAACTTACCGGCGTGAAAGTAGGATACAAACCTGCAGGAGGAATACAGAAAGCAAAACAGTCACTCGATTATTTGGTTTTAATTAAAGAAGAATTAGGAAACGATTGGCTCACTCCGGAATTGTTCCGTTTTGGTGCAAGTTCACTTTTGGGCGATATCGAAAGACAATTGGAACATTACGTTACAGGAAGTTATTCAGCAGGATTCCGTCATCCGATGGCGTAAAAAAGTTAGAAAATTTGAGAGTGGGAGAGTTTGAGAATTTGGGATTAAGAGAGGAGAAAATTTGAATTTTAAATCCGAAGTCAAAAACTTCCAGCATCTATCTTCCAACTTCCATCCAAAAATTAAATAAATTATTAATCATCAATTATAAAATCTGATGGAAATCAAAGAAATATACGACACTATGGTTTATGGTCCCGCTCCGGAAGCAGCAAAACCTGCAATGGAATTTTTAGAAGCTCATAACAGAAGTTTCGACCTCTTTATTGATGGAGAATGGGTAAAACCAAATTCTAAAAAATATGCAGAATCTCACAATCCGAGCAACAAGGAATTTTTGGCAAAAATTGCAGAAGCCGATGAGAAAGATGTGGATAAAGCGGTGAAAGCAGCCAATAAAGCACTTCCTGATTGGGTTACAATCGGTGGTTTTGAACGGGCAAAATATTTGTATGCTATTGCAAGACAAATTCAGAAACACTCAAGGTTATTTGCTGTTTTGGAAACTTTGGATAACGGAAAACCAATCCGCGAAACCAGAGATATCGACATTCCGATTGTGGCAAGACATTTTTACCATCACGCAGGTTGGGCAAAACTGATGGATACCGAATTGAAGGATTACAGAGAAGTCGGCGTTATCGGACAGATCATCCCTTGGAATTTTCCTTTGATGATGCTCGCTTGGAAAGTTGCTCCAGCTTTAGCAATGGGTAATACCATCGTTCTGAAACCTGCGGAACTCACTTCATTAACTGCACTTCTTTTTGCGGAAATCTGTGAAAAAGCAGGACTTCCAAAAGGTGTTGTAAACGTGGTTACAGGTAGAGGAACAGTTGCAGGAACAGCTTTGGTCAATCATAAAGATATTCAGAAAGTTGCATTTACCGGTTCTACGAAAGTGGGAAAAATTTTAAGAACGAATATCGCAGGAACAGGCAAAAAAATCTCTCTCGAACTCGGAGGAAAATCTCCGTTCATTGTTTTTGAAGATGCCGATTTGGATTCTGCCGTAGAAGGAATTGTAGATGCAATCTGGTTCAATCAGGGACAGGTTTGCTGTGCAGGTTCCCGACTTTTGGTTCAGGAAAGCGTAGCTGAAAAATTTTATAAAAAATTAAAATCCAGAATGGAAACGCTCCGAATCGGCGATCCTTTGGATAAAGCAGTCGATATGGGTGCAATTATAGATAAATCCCAATTGAAAACCATCGAAGAACTCGTGAAAATTGGAGTAAACGAAGGTTGCAAAATTTATCAGCCGAAAAACAGTGTTCCGAAAAACGGCTGGTTTTTCCCACCGACTTTATTTACCGATGTTCCTACAAGTTCGGTGATTGCACAGGAAGAAATTTTCGGACCGGTTTTGGTGGCGATGACTTTCCGTTCGCACAACGAAGCGGTTGCTTTGGCGAATAATACGAGATACGGTTTAGCTTCAAGTATTTGGACTGAAAATATCAATCTCGCTTTAGACATCGCTCCGAAAATCAAAGCAGGAAGCGTTTGGATAAATTGTACAAACCAATTCGATGCTGCTGCAGGTTTCGGTGGTTACAGAGAATCCGGTTTCGGAAGAGAAGGCGGAAAAGAAGGTTTATACGAATATATGAAACCGAGAATTGAAG
>CAYSQR010000164.1:0-4607 GCA_964433195.1 uncultured Kaistella sp.
TTTCCAATACTCAAGCTGTTCTTGTAATTCCTTGACACGACTTTCATACTGTTCACATCTTTTTTCATACTGCTCAATTACTTTCTCAGAAAGCATATTGATGGTACTGAAATCAAAACTGATTACTCCTTCGTTTTTTTCGATATTATTGATTTGAGTTTTGGTATCTTCTAATAAGTCCTTTATATCTACTTCTAACTCTTTTGCTATATTATTCAGCAAAACGGAGCTTGGAATACTTTTATCCGATTCTATACTTGAAATAGTCGTTTGTGCTACATCCAAACGAAGTGCAAGATCTTCTTGTGACCAACCTTTAGCTTCTCTGTATTTTTTTACTTTGCCTCCTATACTCATTTTAACAAAATTTTGCTCAAAGTTAGCATTATTTTGCTAATATTTTATGAATAAACAATATAGCTTTGCTGTAAGTTATCGCGAAAACTTAAAAGTGTTTGAAATTAAAATTAATTAAAAAAAAGAAAAATTTTATGAAAAATTTATTTAAATTTGTGTGTATGTTCGCATTATTTGCAGGAAGTTTCGTTTTGGGACAAAAAAAACAAGCATCCAACACAGGAAATCAAAATGAGGAAATAAGAACTAAATTAGCAACAATGATGGCGGAAATGAAGGACAATCTTTCCACGGTTTACAGTTCGGGAACATCCTATGAGAGTTTCAGAAGCAAAGCATTGGGAAGGTCGGGAAGTGCAGTAACACAGGAAGGCGAAGCATTGCTTAAGAAAAGTTATAATTATTTAGTTGCAGGTACTTCGAGCAGTCAGATTATCAGTTCGTATGATGGGAAAGAAATGGGTGAAGCTTATGCAAAACTTATTCAATTGGGTGTTAATAATGAACACGCTTTATTTTCTACGGGATCTGACGTGCCAAAACTGGATACTAATTTTAATGTAAATCAGCATGAGTCGAAAGGAAGCAACAGCAGTGGTTGCAGATGGTATCAAATAGGATGTTGGTTAGATGATATTTTTGGAGCTGGAACAGCAAACAGTGTTATGGGAGTTATTATGGCTTGGTTAAAAACTGTAATATCAAAGTAACCTATCTATTTTCCTGCAAAAATAATTTTTTGCAGGAAAATTTAATATCAATTTTGTATTATGAAAAAAGGAGGACTTTTTTTAATTTTTTTATTAAGTCTTGTAGGATGTAAAAGTTATTGGGTTAATAATTTTTTTAAATATAACGGAATTTATGATGACAAACAAAAACTCGTAACTCATCATTACAAGGATAAAACAATCGTTTTTTTACCAATGCACCACGTGGGAACAGAAGATTTTTATAACGATGTAAAATATAAGATAGATTCTCTAAAGAATAGCGGTTATTATTTTTTATATGAAAGAGTAGATGTTCACGGCAAAAACGATACGGATATTAGAAAAATGAGAAAAATTTTTCGAAATCCTCTTACCAAGCCAGATTTTGGATACAAGAATCAGTTTGATTCTATTTTTCCAAATTTTAAATATAAAAAAACTTTGATTGACCAACCCTCGTATGAACTATTGGGATTGATTCCGGAAAATAGTACGAAAGCAGACGCAAATTTACAGGATGTTATAAGTTATTATGAAAATAAATACGGTGAAATTAAATTAACCAACTGTGATTTTAAAACTTCCGTTTTTGAAAAATATACAAAATGCAGGGAAGAAAATAGAATCCCTAAAAAGCAATCCGATGATGTACTGATTAATTTCAGAAATGACGTGGTAGCTAATAAAATTAAAGAATCATCTCATACAAAAATTGCAATTATTTACGGAAGAACACATATGGACGGAATATTAAAAGCCCTGTCTGACGAAAGTCATTAAATATTTTAACATTAAACAAAATGACAAAAAACAATTTTTTACTGATTGCTTTTTTGTTACTCGCTCCTCATTTTTTCAAATCCCAAACTACCGGTCTTGACAGAGGTATTGCCATTGGAAACATTTTGGTACAGGGATATGCAGCACTGAAAGGAGGCGGAAAAACCGCAGATCCAAACGCCAAAACCGTAAACAGCTTTTGCTTCAAAAACAAAATGGAAGAGAAAGTTTCTGTAGTGTTCATTGGGAAATTCGAGGAAGAAGACATCAAAAAAGAACTGGTAATCCCGCAGGATTCCAAGCAATGCACCTATAATCTGCCGAAAGGTGTTTATACGTATGAAATCATTCTTTCCGATAAAGAAACGTATCAGAAAGGAGAATACAAAGTTTCGGAAGAAGCCATAATGACTATTAACAAATGATGAATTAAGAGCCTGTGATTATTTTTCACGGGCTTTTTTCAATAAAGCAACTCGATTTCCTTATGATAAAATTTTTGTAAACCATTGTTTTCTAATTCTACCCAAAGAAAACCGTTTTCGTCCACACTTCTTATAATGCCATTTTGTCTTGTCTTTTCTATTTCAAAAACCGAAACCAGATCTTTCCTGAATAAGTTTTGATTAAGTTTTTTCAGGAGTTCCTCTTCGGAAATATTGATGATTAAATGTTCTGTGAAATATTTATTAAGAGCATTTGCCAAATCTTCCAAATCAAATTCCAATCCCGTTTGTGTAAGCAAAGAACCCGCTTTCGGAAGATGAACGAAATTTCTCTGCAAAACATTCAGTCCGATTCCGATAATGAAATATGATATTTTACCAATGCTTTTTCTCTCAATCAAAATCCCCGAAACTTTTTTATTTTTAATGATGATATCATTCGGCCACTTTATTTCGGCTTTGGATTTTGTCAGAATGGCAAGAAAATCCGCTAAAATCACAGCGGTATGAAAATTGAATAAATATTCCGGAGTTTTAATTTTTTCCATAGGAACTGCAACAGAATACGCAATATTCAGATTTTCGGGAGATTCCCACGAATTTCCGTACTGTCCTTTTCCTTTCGTTTGATTAAAAGTATAAATTGCCTGAATTTCAGAATTTCCGTAAAGTAAAAACCGTTCTATTTCGTCATTGGTAGAAGTACATTCTTTAAGGTAAAAAGCAGGATTCATTTAAGAAAACTTTAAGAGTTAGAAACGGTAAATTTGAGATAAATTAAATAAAAAAACAATAAATTTGCAGATTAGACAATTTTTTTAATGAATAAAACCACAGAAAAGCAACTGCTTATCGATAAAATCGTAGAAGCAATACAAGATACAAAAGGAGAAGAAGTGATGATTTTTGATTTATCGAAAATTGAAAATTCCGTAGCAGAAACTTTCATCATTTGCAGCGGAAACTCCAACACACAAGTTTCGGCAATCGCCGGAAACATCGAAAAAAAAGTACGAAACGATTTGAAAGACCGTCCGTGGCACGTTGAAGGAACAGAAAATGCAATGTGGGTTTTATTAGATTACATTTCCGTTGTAGTACACGTTTTCCAAAAAGAAACAAGAGAATATTACGATATTGAAGAACTTTGGGGAGATGCAAAAATTACCAAAATAGAAAATTAATTCACAAGTATTTTGACGGAATTTCTTTTTCCCTCAAAATTTTTATAAAAAAGATATGAACAACAATAAAGGATTTAACTGGTTTTTCCCAATCGTAATAGCGGCAATTATACTCTTTTTCTTTTCTAATATGAACAGCGAAAACGCTTCCAACACTTTAGATGAAGAAGGATTTTATAAATTGATGCAGCAAGGGAAAATTCAGAATGTATTGATATACAAAGACATCGAAAAAGCAGATGTTTCTCTCACAAAAGAAGCCAAAAGTGAGGCAGCAAACAAGCAGGTTCCAAAAGAAAGAAACCCGTTTTCCGCACTGGATTTTGCTCCGAAAGCAGACTATTCGCTAAGCTACGGCGATTTGAAACTATTCCTCGAAAAGTTCGATAAAATAAAACAAGAGAATCCAACGATTACTACGACAAAAGATTATGGTCTTGGCAAAAATCCAATGATGGAAGCATTGCTCCCTATTTTGTTTTGGGTAGGAATGATTCTTCTTTTCTATTTTATGTTTTTCCGCAGAATGATGGGAAATGGAGGTCCCGGTGGACAAATTTTCTCCATCGGAAAATCCCGTGCAAAACTTTTTGATGAAAAAGATAAAACTCAGGTAACATTCAAAGATGTTGCAGGATTAGAAGGTGCAAAAGAAGAAGTACAGGAAGTGGTGGATTTCCTTAAAAATTCAGAAAAATATACAAAACTCGGCGGTAAAATCCCGAAAGGCGTTCTTTTGGTAGGTCCTCCCGGAACAGGAAAAACACTCCTTGCAAAAGCAGTTGCAGGAGAAGCGAAAGTTCCGTTTTTCTCACTTTCAGGTTCGGATTTTGTGGAAATGTTTGTAGGAGTAGGAGCTTCCAGAGTTCGGGATTTATTTGCACAGGCAAAAATAAAATCACCCGCAATTATTTTCATTGATGAAATTGATGCAATAGGAAGAGCAAGAGGAAAAGGAAATTTCACCGGTGGAAACGATGAAAGAGAAAACACACTGAATCAGCTTCTTACCGAAATGGACGGTTTCGGAACCGATACGAATGTGATTGTAATGGCGGCAACAAACAGAGCCGATATTCTGGATAAAGCATTGATGAGAGCCGGAAGATTTGACCGCTCGATTTATG
>CAYSQR010000165.1:0-4587 GCA_964433195.1 uncultured Kaistella sp.
TATAGGTTCTACGAAACCTACAAGGTTTAAGAAGATATCTATCTCAATTTAACAATAGCAATAAAGAATTTATGACCAATCCTGAAATCCTTCAACTTGCGAAAAACTCGGTTTCAATAGAAATTGCCGAACTCGAAAATCTGAAAAACCGCTTGGACGAAAATTTTCTCAGAGCTGTGGAAATCATCCATTCTTCACAAGGAAAACTCATCATTGTAGGAATCGGGAAATCTGCACATATCGGGAACAAAATCGTGGCTACGCTAAATTCTACCGGAACTCCGTCGCAATTTCTCCACGCTTCGGAAGCGATTCACGGAGATTTGGGAGTCATACAAAAAAATGATGTGGTTTTGTGTATTTCCAATTCGGGGAACTCGCCGGAAATCGTAAATCTCCTTCCTTTTCTGAAAGATTATTCTTCTGCATTGATTGGAATGACGGGAAATTTAAACTCAAAACTCGCGGAATTTTCGGAGGTTGTTCTGAATACTTTTGTGGAAAAAGAAGCGTGTCCGATAAAACTCGCTCCAACAAGTTCTACCACCGTTCAGATGGCTTTAGGAGATGCTTTAGCGATTTGTTTGATGGAAATGAACGGATTTAAGGAAAACGATTTTGCGAAATTTCATCCCGGTGGAAATCTGGGTAAAAATCTCACGGCGAAAGTGGAACAGTTTCTTTCTTCACAAAAACCGCAGGTTTCTGAAAATGCAGATATTCGGGAAATCATTATTTCCATAAGCGGTTCTACTCACGGAATTACGGTAGTTATTGATAATGAGAAAATTACAGGCGTAATTACCGATGGTGATTTGCGTAGAATGTTGATGAGCGGACAAGATGTTTCCAAAATTTCCGCAAAAGATATTATGAGTAAAAATCCGAAATCTATCGATAAAAATGCTTTGGCAAAAGAAGCAATGCAAATGCTGAAAGATAAAAATATCGGACAGCTCATCGTTACAGAAAACGGAAAATATTTCGGGATTATCGATATTCACAGACTTTTGGATGAAGGGATTAATTGAGAGGTTGGAAGATTTGGAAGTTAAAACGTATGTTGTCATTCTGAACGGAACAAAGTGAAGCGAAGAATCTAAATGAAAATTATTTATGGAAAATTTTGAAAATTATAGCTTTAAATATAATTTGAATAAGGAAGATTATTTGAATTATTCATTATTTAATGCTTATCATTTAAAATGTGTACAAAAAGGAAGAACATATTTTAAATTTTTTGTGACGATTGTTTATCTTATTTTCTTTATCTCAATTGCATTTTTTATTGATTTTGATATTACATCAACAATATTTATTTTTATAATATCTTTATTCTTTTGTATTAAAATGTGGTTTTCAACTGATAAAAACCGTTACATAAAAGGCTACAAAAGCCAAATTGAAGAGACTTTTGACCAATTTTCAAATGACAATATTGAAATTAATTTTTTAACTGAGAAACTTATTTATAAAAATAAAATAAAAGAACTCATCATATCTTATGAAGGTCTAAAAAATATAACCGAAACAAAAGACTACATATACTTAAAACTCAGAGATCACAGCTATATTTTTTTTCCAAGAAAAATTGAAAATTTTGAAAAAATAAAATCAATTTTGAAACACATCTCCAAAGTATATAATTTTCCTTATACTGAAAATCTTGATTGGAAATGGAAATAAATTCCCGGCAGTTTCAAGCATTTTTCAGAGATAATCAGTAATTTAACAATCTTAAACTAAAACCTAAATATGATGAAATTTATTAAATACTATTTCATTCCATTTTTGGTCATTCTGGTTTTCTGTTATCAATTAACCTTGGTAAACAACGGATTAAACCGCTGTAAATGTGGTGGTTTCGGGATGTATTCCGATTATCACATCTTTCATTATGATTTAAAAATCAATGGAATTTCGTGCAAAAAAAATCGCAGTTACAACAAAAAAGCACATCAATCCGCCATTAAAAATTATCTGTATTTTCCCAATTCCGCAAACACGAAAAAACTTATCAGTAAACTAAAATTAAACAAAGACAGCCTGAATCTGAAAATTTACCAACCAAAGCTGAACCTGAAAAATATGCAGATTTCTAAAGAGCTACGCTATGAAAATCATAATTTCTAAAATACTTTCGGCAGAAAATACAAAATTGGCAGCTGTATTTTTTCTGCTTTTTCTGAATGTGAGTTTTTTTTTCAAATTCTTTCCTTCACTTCCTTATGTTTTCATTGTAATACTTTTACTTTCAATATATTATATTTTTTCTAAAACACAATTTTATTTCTCGGTTTTTTTGTGGAGCATTATTTCCTTGCTGTTATTTTGGAATATTATCAATCATTTTTATTCCGTCGGAAACCACGTATTTGTTTCGTTGTACCTTTCGCTTATCTTTTTACTGCAAAGTATTTTCGGGAAAGATGAAAGTTTATTTACCCGAAACTGCAAATACCTTCTCTTTCTTATTCTTTTTCTGGGTGCAGTTCAGAAACTTCTTTCTCCTGGTTATTTAAGTGGAGAAATGATGAATTTTTATTTCGTGAGCGGATATTTTTTCAAACCTTTGGAGTATTTCGACAGTTACGGAACGTATATTCACAACAACCAAATTTTGATTGATAATATCTTGTTTTCCGATGCAGAACCCACTGCAATTCCTTTATATTTTTCTCATCAGAAATTATTTTTTACGATTTTCGGTTATTTGATTATTGCTGCGGAATTTCTGTTGGCTTTTCTGGTATTTTCCAAAAACATTATTCTGAAAAATGTATTTTTCATCAGTTTCTTGGTGCTTTTATTAATGACAAGAATCGAATCCGGCTTTGTCATCCTTCTAAGCATTTTGATAATGAGTGATTTACAAATGCAAAATCGGGTACTGAAAAAAATATACATCGGAATTATTATCATTAATCTTTTATTGATTATTACCGGAATAGGTTTTTACTAAAAGTAAATATTCATAAAAATTGAAATATATTCCCATCGGATTTCACAGATTTTCAATGATAATTCTTTAATTTCGCAACTTCAAATGCGGAGCATTCACGAACTCCAAAGAAAAAAAATGTGAGCAAACCTTGAACTTTAAACAAAATTCTGTGAGCGAAAGAAAAGAAATGTCTTTTTGGGGACATATCGGCGAATTGAGGGGACATCTCGTCCGTTCTATTATTGCGATTGTAATTGGAGCGATAATTGTCGGCTACAATATTCACTGGATTATGGATGTGGTATTTTTCGGACCTACAAGAAACGATTTCCCTACTTTTCGTGCGGTAAATCATTTTTCACGGATGATTTTGGGTGAAGACAGCATACATCTGCCAAAAGATTTTCCGGTGCGTGTACAGAAACTTTATCAGCAATTCAATGTAATGATGGTGGTTTCAATGATTGGCGGAATGGTTTTGGCGTTTCCATATATTGTTTGGGAACTTTGGCGGTTTATTTCTCCCGCTCTTCATCCGAAGGAAAGAAAGAACTCCGTTTTTATGATTAATTTCGTTTGGATATTATTTCTTACAGGGATTTTAGTAGGATATTATCTTATTTTACCTTTCGCCATCAACTTTGGTGTCATCTTCAAAATCTCCGATGTCATTGTTCCGCTTTATGATTTGAGCGATTATACTACACTTTTCTTACAGGTTGTTTTGGGAATGGGAATTATATTTCTGTTTCCCATTATCGTATATTTTCTCACTTCCATCGGAATTCTTACCCCGAAATTTATGAGAACCTATCGTCGTCACGCAATTGTTTTAATAATGGTAGTTGCAGCAATTATTACTCCTGCAGATGTTCTCAGTATGTTGATGGCTGCATTTCCACTTCTTTTGCTTTATGAATTCAGTATTTTGATGAGTGCATATACTTACAAAAAAGTTCAGAAGAGGGAAAATTATTTACAGAAAAATCCATAAAAACTTACAGGAACGAAAATTGAAATTTTTATTCTTAATTTAAAAAAGAACACGCCTTAAAGGCGTGTTCCTGCATTTATGATTTTATTTTTCTACAAATTCTTTCAGATTCTTACCGATAATTTCGTTCCAACCTTGCTCGAAGTTTTCTTTTTGAAAATCTTTTCCGAGGTGGTCGAGATTTTCCATTCCTTTATGAGTTAAAGTAACTACTGTTCCATCTCCATCCTGTTCCATTTCCCATCTTACAATGGTTTTCTCCTTTGAAAATTCCGGATAAGACCACGTGTGTTTTAATTTTTCATTCGGAATAATTTCCAGAATTTCACCGTGATGATGGAATTTATTTTCTCCTCCCGGTTCATAAAAATTAAACTCGTTATGAATTCCCAATTCAAAATCGGGAATATCAAAATACCATTCTTTCATCTGCGCTTTATCTGTCAAAGCGTTCCAAACTTTTTCTACAGGTGCGTTAACTCTTTGTTTAACGACTACATTCTCGTGCATAATATTTGAATTTTTTGATTGTACTAAAGTTAGCAATTTTTTTGTATCCGATAAAATTTATTCTTATGATTTTTTTCATTTTCTATTTTTAAAGTAAATTTACCGGTTTTCTAAAGTAAAATTTCACTTCAAACGTCTT
>CAYSQR010000166.1:0-4579 GCA_964433195.1 uncultured Kaistella sp.
GGAAAAAGTAGAAATTACCGATATTTCCAAAGAATTTTATGACCAAAATCTTCCGCTCGAAAATTTTAAGCAAAAATTTCCTTGGTTTCAGGGAACGGTTTCTGATGAAGATTTTGCCGAAAGAAGAGCCGATAAAAACGAAGCCAAAATCTACAAAGAAGCCATTTCTAAAATCGACATTGTAAAACTCAATAAAGATTTAACCCATCTTTTTTCTCACATTAAATATTATTTCCCGGAATTTGCAGTGCCAAAAAATTTTCTTTATTCATCAGCTTTGCAAGGTATAATGGAACCTGTTTTTTATCAATCTCAAAATAATTTTCTGTTTATTGACATTACCGGATTTATGGGCGAAAACAATCCAAATTACAATGGTTTGGAGCAGTATTTTCAAAAATCGATGAATCCGCAGAATATCATTCCGAAAGTATCTGAAATCTTTGCCGAAAATTTTGTTCCGAAAAATACCAATCATCAAAAATTCATTGATGAATTAATGTATAACGGAAAACTGATGATCTTGCAGGATGCTTTTCTCCCCGATTTCCCCGATTATCTGAAAATGAATTACACCCAAAAACAATACGAATGGGCAAAAGAAAATGAAGCAAACATCTGGAATTATTTTGTAGAAAACAATCTGATTTTCAGTGATGATTCCCGGCTTTCCGAAAGATTCATCAATCCAGCTCCTTTCTCAAAATTCTATACGGAAATCGACAATGATTCTTCTCCGCAAATCGGAATTTTCACAGGATGGCAAATCTGCAAAAAATTCTTTCAGACAAAACCCGAAACCAAACTTCCGGATTTTCTGAAAATGAACGTACAGGAAATTTTTAACCAAAGCAATTATAAACCAAAACAATAATATAACAATGTATCAATTTAGCAATATAACAATCATTGCTAAATTGATACATTCATTGTTAAATTGATACATTAAAAATGAGAAAAACCCAGATAACAATAGACATCGAACTCGATGAAAACCATATTCCCGAAAAAATGTTCTGGAACGCAGAAGATGGCGGAATAGAAAAAGAAGAAACCAAGGCAACAATGATTTCGGTGTGGGACGATAAAAAATCTGAAGCACTGAGAATCGATCTTTGGACAAAAGATATGCCGATAGATCAGATGAAAATGTTTCTCCACCAGATTTTATTATCTTTAAGCACTACTTACGAAAGAGCAACCGGCGAAGAAGATGTTGCACAATGGATGGAAGAAATGGCGGAAGAATTTGCAATGAAATCAGCGATAAAAATGTAAAATCAATTTGAAAATGGATCAATTTGAGAATCCGGAAAGTATTTTCAAAGCTCACTTCATTTTCAAATTTTCAAATTATTAATTATGAACTTCAATACCAAAGTAATCCACGGTGGACAACACCACGAATCAGCGACGGGTTCTGTAAATGTTCCTGTATTTTTAACTTCAACTTTTGCACAGAAATCTCCGGGAATCCATTCCGGTTACGAATATTCCAGAGCGGCGAATCCTACAAGACAAGCTTTGGAAGACAGTTTGGCAAGTATAGAAAACGGAGCGAGAGGATTGGCTTTCGGTTCTGGTTTAGCGGCGATTGATTGCGTTCTGAAATTATTGAATCCGGGAGATGAAGTAATTGCAGTGGATGATTTATACGGCGGAACTTACCGGATGTTTACCAAAATGTTTGAAAAATACCAACTGAAATTTACGTTTGTTAATTTTGATGACGTTTCAAAAATTTCAGATTTAATTAATAATAAAACCAAACTCATCTGGATTGAAACTCCCACAAATCCTTTGATGAAATTAGTTGACATCAAAGCTGTTACGGGTTTAGTGAAAGGAAAAGATATTTTGGTTGCGGTGGATAATACTTTTGCAACGCCGTATATTCAGCAACCTTTGGATTTGGGAGCGGATATTGTGATGCATTCGGCAACAAAATATTTAGGTGGTCATTCCGATGTCATTGCAGGTGCATTGGTTGCAAAAACTGTCGAACTCGGCGAGAAATTACACTTTATCCAGTTTGCAAGTGGCGGAATTTTAGCACCGATGGATTCCTATTTGGTTTTAAGGGGGATAAAAACTTTGGCTTTGAGAATGCAGAGACATTCCGATAATGGTTTTGAAATTGCAAAATATTTAGAAAATCATTCTGCAGTTGATAAAGTTTTTTATCCGGGATTGAAATCCCATCCGCAACACGAACTGGCTTTAAAGCAAATGAAAGAATCGGGAGGAATGGTTTCCTTTACCTTTAAATCCGAAAAAAAAGAAGATGCCATCAAGTTTTTAGAAAAGCTGAAAGTATTCACTTTGGCAGAATCTTTAGGCGGTGTAGAATCTTTGGCAAACCATCCTGCTTTGATGACCCACGCTTCAATTCCTGCCGAAAAACGTGCAGAATTGGGAATTACCGATGATTTGGTAAGACTAAGTGTAGGAATTGAAGATAAGGAGGATTTGATTGCGGATTTGGAGAGAGCGTTTGGTTAATAAAACAATCCTTCAAGGATTTCAAATCCTTGAAGGATTCCTAAAGTAAAAACAATGACCGATTTCGAAAAATACATCAAAACTTATCTGGATATGATTCCGGATGCTGATTGGATTGAAACCCTTAAAAATTCGGGAGAAAAAACCATTGGGATTTTCTCGGAACTTTCCGAAGAGCAAAGTTTCTTCGCTTATGCGGAAGGAAAATGGACGCTGAAAGAATTGCTGCAACATTTAACCGATACCGAAAAAATCTTCCAGTACAGAGCGTTGCGTTTCGTACGAAAAGACAAAACGGAACTCAGCGGTTTTGATGAAAATCTATTCGCCGGAAATTCATTTGCCAATGAAAGGAGCTTGGAAAGCCTGATTAAAGAATACCGTTTAACACGGGAAATTTCAACTATTTTCTTTGAAACGCTGCAACCTGCTTCACTTCAGGAAACGGGAATCGCAAACGGAAACGAAATCGCTGTGGAAACCATCGGAAAACTGATTACAGGTCATAATCTGCATCATTTGAATATTATTGAAGAAAGGTATTTGCCGAATTTGTAATGAGGAGCTTAAAAAATTTAGATATTGGCAATAGTATTCAAGCAGAAAAACTCATTTTCAAAGAAAATGGGGTTGACAAATTTGATCGTTTTACTAATTATTTAATTTTTTTTGCATTAATAATATCTTCTATACTTTCTTTAAAAGAAATTGATTCCGATTTTACTAATAATAAAATTGAATATTTTATTTTTTCTACTGTAATAGCTTTTAGTTTATATGGATTCTATTGTAAATTTTCAGAAAAATACTTGAAAGAAATAAAGTTCAATATTCATCGAGAAGATGCAAAACAGAGAATTCTTGAATACGGGAAAAGGTATAACTACAGAATATCTAAGATTTCAAATGAACTAATTTTTCTTAATGAACTTACAGATATAAGTAATTATGGTTTTGGAAATTATGAAAAAACAATATTCATATTTTTCAAAGACAACTGTATTTTATACACGATAATAAAAGAGGGTTTCAGATTAAACGCCCCTGTTTTATTTTCGCAGTATATTATTAAAAGGGATTTGAAGAAAATTTTGAAAATGAAAAAATAACCTGATCAGAACTGTAAAAAATAATGCATAACCCCATTGAAACCTTAAAATCCGGCGGAACCATCCTTTATCCAACCGATACGATTTGGGGAATCGGTTGCGATGCAACGAATGTTGAAGCCATCCAAAAAATTTTTGAAATCAAGAAACGGGAAAAATCGAAATCGCTGATTATTTTGGTGGAATCTGAAAAACGTTTACAGGACTTGGTTGATGTTCCCGAAATGGCTTGGGAAATTATGGATTTATCTGAAAAACCGGTTACTATAATTTATGACAATCCGAAAGATTTACCCCAAGAATTACTCGCAGAAGACGGAAGCATCGGAATTCGTTTGGTTAAAAACGATTATTTAAAAAAACTGATTGGTAAGCTCAACAAACCGCTGGTTTCCACTTCCGCCAATTTCAGCGGAGAAAAATCGCCGATGAAATTTTCGGATGTTTCAAAAGAAATTATAGATTCCGTAGATTTTGTCGCCGAAGAAAACTACGATAAAATATCGGAATATTCCGGTTCATCGGTAATCAGAATGTGGAATGATGGAAGGATAAAAGTTATCCGGGAATGAGTTTTACAAAAATTTTACCAGATCCATTTCCTTACTCTTAATAAAATAAAAGGTTTAATAGTGAAAAATAGTTGGTAAAATTCATTGTAGCACCGATTATTATTGATTATATAGAAAATTTATTGAACTTTGTTTCAATAAACTTTTTTTATGGCTAAAAACCAAAAAAGCTGAAGGTTTTCTTAGCCATAAAGCTGTTCCAATAATTTATGAAAAAAGGATGGCAAAACCATCCTTCCAAACTATTGTTTACAGCATTGATTGTATTGCTCGTGAATTGCTCCTCAGCAGAACTCATTTCCTCTTTCAATCAACGGCGAAATATTACAAAATATTTTTCTAAAAAACACCAATTATTTTTGACTATTAAACCTAAATAAAAAATCCTCGATTACA
>CAYSQR010000167.1:0-1413 GCA_964433195.1 uncultured Kaistella sp.
GCTGTGTTCTCTGGATATTTCCGATGAGCTTCTTCTTTTCTTCGTCGAAATTTCTCTGGTCGGAAATAATGAAAACAGGACTTGTCGGCAAACTTTGCCTGTAAGGTTTCTCGTTTACGATTTTCGGTTTCACAAATTTTGAAAGCAAAAATTTTACAATGAAACCCGGTTTCCTGTGTTTTTCAGGTTCATAAATAAACGAATATGCCACATTCAGATGTGCTAAAACCTGATCGACACTCATTTTTCCCCATTTCCTTTGAGTTTCCGGAGTAAGTTTATTGATTCGGTCGATGTAATTTTGGGCATCTTTAGCATCGAAAATATTTTGCATTATATAATGTTTAAACTAAACAAATATAAAGATTCTTTGTTAATCCTTCAAGGTTTTTAAAACCTTGAAGGATTGTTAAAATTACTCAGAAATTTTTACCTTTTCACCTTTCGTATGTGCATTCATTTGTGGAGCGTAATAATTCTGCAAAGTTGTAATTCCGTTGCTGAACGTTCCCGAAGCATTACAGATGTAATCGTATTCAAACACATATTTTCCTTTCGGCATATATTCTATGTAGAAATTTGTGGAAGCATCTTTCGTGGATTGATAATATCCGAGATTATTTTTCCATTGGTATTTTGAAATCACGTCCAACGGTTCAAAACCTGCAGCTCTCATATCTTTCAGATGGATGAATTCCATATTTCTGTCGGTGTTCAGAATCATTCTCACCGTTACTTTATCGCCGATTTTCAAAGGCGAATTTTCCGAAATTTTTACCAACTCTTCGCCGTTTACTGTTTTGATTTTTTTGTACAATTCTTTGGTAATGGAAATATAACTTTCCGAAGATTTTATCTTGTCCAAATCTTCATAATATTGCCAGAAAAGTCCACCCTGAACAATTCCCGGACTGTCTTTTTTAATGGAAACGGTTCCCAGATTTTTGTCGATATTTTCATTTTTAATTGTCGATTTCACATAACCTGTTGCTTTCGTATCGGGATTTGTGAGTTGTTTTCCTCCCCAAATAATCGTTGCTTTATCACTTTCATTTGAAGTCCACGATTTCCCGGAATTTAAAATGGTAAAAATCACTTCCGCCGTATTTCTCGAAGTTCCCCAATTATTCACTTCTTTTTGCGTAACAAGCCAGATTTTCATTTCTTCAATAAATTGAATGTCATTCGGAGTAAGTTTTTGGAACGCTTCCAAAGCTCCTGCTTGATTCACGGTTTTAGAATTATACCATCCCCAATCGTTTAGGTTTTGTTTCCAGTAAATTCCCTGCGTTTCGGTTTCTGTGGAAGTTTCTTTCAGATAAGTCATTAATTTTTTAGAAATATCTTTCAAACCGTAATCATCAAATAAAATCGCTAAACGGTGCAAGCCGAAGCAAGTGAAATCGGTAATTT
>CAYSQR010000167.1:1423-4569 GCA_964433195.1 uncultured Kaistella sp.
TCGGACGACTTTTTCATGAATAACTTATACCAGGCTTTACATAAACGATAAAATCGATTTCTTTACCAGGCCATGAAGGTCGCTGCATAATAAGCGGATATCATTTCACAACCAAAACGCGAAAAATGTTGACGGAATTATTCGTCCAGAAATTTAGTGTAACGGTAAAAATCGGTAATTTTTTCAGTTTTCGCTTTAGCAATAACTGCATTTTTCAACGCCGTTCCTTTCGCTTTTAAAGGATATTGTTTTTCCCAATAATTTCGGGTGTCGAGATAATCGAGAACATAATTGTTTACAACGTCTTTCTTTTCAATTTGCCCGTATCGATTCACTTCAGAATCCACATAATTAATGAGCTTTGAAACCATTTCTTTTTGCTCTTCACTTTGGTAATCTTTCACGTTTCCTTTCAGCCAATTATTTATTTTTCCTAAATTTTTCAGGATATAAAGCGAAGTGAAATACGAACTCGGATAACCTTGAACCCACGAAAATCCACCATCCGGATTTTGCAGTTTCTGTAATTCTTGCCAATCGGTTTTTATAGAATTTCGCATCGTATTCGCATCGAACAATCTCGCGAGTTTTTCCATTTGTTCGGTTTCATTTTTACTATCCAAAACCCACGGAGTTTCTTCCAAAAGCAATTGTTTCAATTCCTGATTTTTTTCGAGGTTTGAAGTGAGCAAACCTTTGCTTTGATATTCCTCAAAAACCGTTTTCAGTTTCGGGTTGGCTTTGAAAATTTCGGAAGCCAGAACATCGGCAAACCATTTATTGAAAACCACATCCGCAGAATTGTTGGTGTCGTTTTTCAGACTTGGTAATGCAAACATAATTTCCCAAATTGGATTGGTTGTGAGTTCCAAAGTATTGGCAAAATTTGCCGCTGTTTTTGAAGTATTATTTTTAAGATTTTCCAGCGTGAAAGTTTTGGTTTGCCCTTCTTTCACAAAAATTGGAACCGCATCTGTAACGAGCATTCTGTTTGGTAAAACAGGGATTGCTTTTTGTTCTCCGTCTGAGAAATTTCCTGTCATACTGAGCGAAGCCGAAGTGGCAACAACTTTAATAATGATTGAGGAAACATTATTCGGAACTTTGATTTTCCAGTTTACTACTCCATTTCCTAATTCGTTTAATTCAAATAAATTCGTTGTATTCGTGATATTGAATTTATCTGAAATATCTTCATTGGTAAAAGCATCAAGAATTTGTAAAGTTGCTGTTCCCGAAAGTTTTTGATTGGTGAGATTTGAAAGTTTCGATTGCAGATTCAATTCGTCTCCTTCACGCAGAAATCTCGGATAATTCGGTGTTACGGAAAATTCTTTTTGGGTAATAACCGTTTTTTCCAAAACCGCTACTTCCGCATTTTTGTTATGTGCTAAGAGCATAAATTTCCAAGCGGTTAATGCTTCAGGCGAAGTAAATTCAAACGATACATTTCCATCTTTATCCGTTAAAAGATTTGGGTAGAAAAATGCGGTTTCGTTGAGGTTTTCACGGATTTTTACATCTGAAATAGGTTCACTTCTTTCAGTCATTGCATCGGCGGAATTTGCATTTGGCAAGGTTTTAATAAGACTCTCAAACTCTTTAGTTTTTGTTGCTGAATCTGCAACTTGTAATCCTGCAACTTTTCCGGAAAGTGCAACTTCTACCATTGGTGCAGAACTTGGTGTTGATGAAAGACCTCTTATCATTACAATTCCGCCATCAAACCAATTAAATTGTGGATTATTAATATTATAAGTTTTCAAAAACTCAAATCCCTTATTATAATATTGTTGTGCAAGATTGCTTCTCAAATCGTAAGAGTTTTGAAAAAACCGAGCATAGAATTTCTGCCAATTCCAAGTATTCACAGCAAATTGGTCGAGAGATTTGTCGTACATTCCTGCTAACATTTCGACTCCGCTCAATGTGACAGCGTTTGTCGTCGAAGTATCTCCCGTAATTTTCACCGTCCATTTTTCTTTTTGTCCGGGTTGTAATTTGTCCCGGAACGTAACGGTTTCAATTTTCAAATCGTCTTTGTTATCAGCAATTTTCAAATCAACAGTTTCTGTTTTCACATCATTGAATGCGACTAATTGAAATTGCAGATTTACCCGTGAAATGCTTTCATCTTTCGGAATCGCAGTTTCATATTCCAGAATTCCGTTTTTGAAAGATTTGGTTTCGGTAATGGTTTCTCCGTTTCCGTTTTGGATAAATACATTCAGCAAAGCATCAGGAATTGCGGAATAAACATAAACTGTCGCTTTTTCGCCACGATGGTATTCATTTTTTGATTTTAAAATTTTCAGAAACGGTTTTTGATGTTTATCCAATTTTGATTTGTCGAAGACTTCAAAAATTTGTTCTGTACGAATGGTATCTTTTCCTTCGATGTTGAATAATTCTAACTTATAAGTTCCTGCTTCTAATTTTCCTAAATTCAAATTTGGAGACGCTTCGACTTCGCTCAGCGTAACATTGCGAGAAAGAACCGCTTTCTCAACTTTCCAATTCTTCACATCATCATTTTTATCAAATTTATCATTCGGGAATTTCTGTACAAATTCTTCTTTGGAAAACTTCGGTAAATCCTGAATTTTAGCATTAAAATTATCTCTGAAAATCTGTTTCGGTCCTTCTAATTTTTCCAGTTTTACGTTGTAGTATTTTTTCAGATTTTGGTCGTTATAATTTTTGGGTTCAACTTTTAAAGTGATTTGTTCATCAGAAAAATAATTTTCCTTGGAATCCGAAATGCTGATATAATGCGAAACCGAAGCTACTTTGATGTTGGTATTTGCAGATTGCGTTTCGCCGTTGATGTCGGTTACAGAAGCATTGATGTTATAATTATCAATCTGTATTCCGTCTAAAGTTTCATTTTTTTTCAAATCTACTTTAATGGTAAATTCGCCTTTTTCATTGGTTTTTGCTTCGCCGAGAATTGAATTTTCATTATCGTTTGTTCTCGGAAACCAATAAAAATATCTCCATCTTATATTCTGTTTTTTGATTTCGTAATTCACTGTGGAATTACTCAAAGGAACGCCTGAAAACATCACGGCTTTTCCTTTCAGTTCGATGGTTTCACCGTATTTGTATTCGTCTTTTATAGGTTCAAATTCCACTTCAAACTTCGG
>CAYSQR010000168.1:0-4523 GCA_964433195.1 uncultured Kaistella sp.
GTAATTATCATTCCCTTTTGCAGCAACCTGTGCAAGATGCGTGATGACGATGAGCTGCATATTTTCCGCCATTTCCTTCATCACATTTCCCATTTCTTGGGCTACTTTTCCGGAAACTCCGGTGTCGATTTCATCTAAAATCAAAGTAGGAAGTTCGGCGTTTTCTGCCATCAGTTTTTTTATGGAAAGCATCACTCTGGAACGTTCTCCGCCGGAAATTGCAGTCTGAATCGGCTTTAAAGGAAATCCTGAATTTGCCTGAAATAAAAGCTGTATATTTTCTTTTCCGAAATTTGTAAAGTTATGATTTTCTGTAAGTTCAACTTCAATTCTGGCTTTTTCCAAACCCAATTGCTTCAATAGAACTTCAATCTTTTTAATGAATTTCGGAACGGATTTTTTTCTGTTTTCCGATAAATCTGCGGAGATTTTATCCAGTTGTTTCGTGGAATCGGAAAGCTGTTTTTCGGTTGCTGCAATATGGTTTTCGAGTTTGGCAAAACCGATTTGCTCTCCGGAAATTTGGTTTCGGATTTCAATGAGTTCATTTACGGAATTCACATTATGCTTTAGTAATAACGAATTGATTTTGTTTAATTTAGCATTTAACTCCAAAAGAATTTCGGGACTGGTTTCCATTTTTTCGGCTTCGTTCTGAAGCTCGAAAAGGAAATCTTTGAATTCGAGAAAATTTTCATTAAATCTTTCATTAAGCAAAGAAAATTCGTGGGATAAAGAAGCAACTTTCGAGAGTTTATTTTTTACCTCATTCATAGAATCCAGAACACCGATTTCCTCCGCATCGAGCTTTTCAAAAATTCGGGAAAGATTTTCGATAATGGTTTCAGCGTTTTCTTGTTTACTCAATTGATTCTGAAGTTCTTCCAAATCCAAATCATCCAGATCAGCTTCAGTTAATTCATCCAACAAAAAATTTTTGTAGTCGCTTTCTTTGTTTCCTTCTGCGAGTTGGTTTTTGAGTTTTTCTAAATCTTTAGTTAAATTTTTAAACTTTAAAAATTTCTCTTGATATTTGATAATCAATGTTTTATTGGCAGAAAGTCCATCAATAATCCGGAATTGGTAATCTTCATTAAACAAATCCGAAGTTTCAAATTGCGAATGAATATCTATCAATTTTTCCGATAAATTTTTCAGGACTTCCAAAGTTACGGGAACGTCGTTTACAAATGCTCTGGATTTTCCGGTCGGAAGAATTTCCCTTCTTATAACGGTTTGATTTTCAAAATCCAAATCGTTTTCCTCAAAAAAATCTTTGAAATTTTCATTAATGGAAAATTCTGCTTCCACGACACTTTTCGTTTCAGAATTCTGGATGGATTTCGCATCGGCTCTTTCTCCCAAAATCAATCGCAAAGCACCGAGAATAATAGATTTTCCTGCACCGGTTTCTCCCGTAATTACCTGTAAACCTTTGTTCAGGGTAATTTCGAGTGAATCGATTAACGCAAAATTTTTAATGAAAATTCTTGAGAGCATAAACAAAGTTCGAGTTTCGGGACTGCAAATTTAGGGTTTTAAAAGAGACTATGAAAATAATGTAAAGATACCTGAAACCCTCAAACTCTCATATTCTCAAGCGACTACTTCCATTTGTTCCACTTGGTATCGATATCTTTCGGAGATAGGATTACGAAAAGTGCTTTTAAATCTGCCATATTTACATTGGCGTTGTTTCCGCTGTTGAAAATATCGAAAATTTCCTGCTTTTTGGCATCGATGAAAATATTTATCGGATAGTTGAGCTGGAAATTGTTTTCGTAGGTTTTCAGTTGTAATAATGCGTCTGCAATAATTCTTTTTGCCGATGATTGGTCTTGTTTCCCGAGATTGTCCAAACCTGCACGATGATAAGTGTAATAAACGTTTCTCAAGGTGCTTTGGTCGTTTTTCAGAATGTTGTCTATCAAATTTCCTCTGGTTTTCGGACCTTCCATTGTGGACCATCCTGCGTAGTTTTGGTTTTGCGAATTGTTGGAAATCTTTTGTGCTTTCTCGAACCAGTTTTGTCCTCCTCTCGCTCTGAAACTATCGCCGTCATAACCCAAAATCGTATAAACGTAAAAACTGATGACATCAATCAAATTTTTTCCGGAAAATTGTCTTTCGTTAAAAACCAGATTTTCGTTTTCGGTATATTCAAAGGAGAAATTGGTGTCATTAAGGTTAATCAAAGGTGTTTCGTAAGTCGTATTAAAAACGGGTCGAACTGCCTGTACAACAATACTTGCTTTGAAGCTGCTGTTCCCTGTTCTCTCGGAAATAACGATGGCGAAGTTGCATTTTATCTTTTCGAAATTCTGCAGTTTTTTTCCTGTCCAGCTCGTATTGTTGATGAAATCTTTCAGGGATTTTTCCAAGGTTTTGTAAACCTGTGTATTGCTTCCTCCGATTTGCTGGGAATTAATCTGCACGTTTGCCAAAAGTTCTTGTGAATAGCTGTAATTAGCGGTAAAAATAAGGACGAATATCGTAAAAAGTTTCTTCATTGTTTAAGGTAAAATTTGAGAACGGAAATTTAAGGATATTATTTCAAAAATCGTTCTTCTATAAAATCTAAAATATCTTTTGCCACTTCATTTTTTGATTTCAAATAAAATTCTTTGCTTTCGGTTTTGGTAAGGATTTTTATTTTGTTAGTGTCGTTTTTAAAACCTGCACCTTCGTCGCGAAGCGAGTTCAGCACAATCATATCGAGGTTTTTCTTTTCTAATTTTCCTTTTGCATTTTCCTCTTCGTTCTGGGTTTCGAGAGCAAAACCGGCGAGAAACTGTTTGGTTTTTCTTTCGCCCATTGTTTTCAGAATATCGGGATTTTTGATAAGTTCGATGGTTAAAGAATCCTCATTCTTTTTGATTTTTTCTTTGGCAATTTCTTTCGGTGCATAATCTGCAACTGCGGCACTTGCAATGGCAATATCTGAGTTTTCGTAATGTTTAAAAACCTCATCATACATTTCTTTTGCAGAAGTAACGTGATGAATTTCAATGTTTTGATTAATGATTTTTTGAGAGGAAGGACCCGAAATCAGAATTACTTTTGCACCGCGATTTGCGACTTCTTCTGCGATGGAAAATCCCATTTTTCCCGATGAATGATTCCCGATGAAACGAACGGGATCAATCGCTTCATAAGTTGGTCCCGCTGTAATGAGAACGGTTTTTCCGGCTAAACTTTCAGAATTTTTATTTGAATTAAAAAAGACTTCTACTTTCTGCAAAATCGTTTCCGGTTCTGCCATTCTTCCCTTTCCGAAAAGTCCGCTTGCCAATTCTCCGGTTTCTGCGGGAATGATGAAATGTCCGAAATCTTCGGCAAGTTCCAGGTTTTGTTTTGTTGACGGATGTTGATACATCTCCAGATCCATTGCAGGTGCGATGAAAACAGGACATTTTGCAGACATATAAGTTGCGATGACCAAGTTGTCACAAATTCCGTGAATCATTTTCGCCAAAGTATTTGCGGTACACGGAGCAATTAAAATTAAATCAGCCCAAATTGCAAATTCCACGTGATTGTTCCACGTTCCGTTTTCGGAATAAAAATCCGAATAAGCCGGATTTTTTGAGAGCGTGGAAAGGGTAAGTTTCGATACGAAATTCTCTGCGGATGGAGTCATCAAAACCTGCACTTCCGCACCTTTTTTAATGAAATCCCGTATAAGGTAATTGATTTTGTAAGCGGCAATTCCGCCGGAAATACAGAGGAGGATTTTTTTTCCTTGCAAAGCCATTTCGTTTGTTTTTATGGGAACGAATTTAGGTAAAATTTTAGAAATAAAAATATTTATCAAAATGATGTCGTGTTTTCAGGAAAATTCAGGAGTGAAATTAAAAAAACTTCTTCAATTTATTTGAAGAAGTTTTTAAAATTAATTTGATTACAACTCGGAACTTACTGCAAAATAAGTTTTTTGCTTTCAGTATGATTTCCTGTTTTTAGAGTGATGATATAAATTCCGGATTGTAGTTTCTGAAGATTCAGCTCTTTTTTGAAGAATCCTTTTTCGTTTAGAATTTCCGTATCATATACTTTTTTTCCGCTCATATCGAAAATCGAGATGTTTGCTTTTTTATCGGTATTGTTTTTTACATCATACAAAAGAGTAACCTGTTTGTTCGGTGCAGGATTCGGATAAACTCCGAAAGCAACTTTCGTATTTACTTCATTGCTTGCAAGCAAATCGGTAATGTCTTTGTATTTGAAATACATATTTCCGGTTGCAGCTCCTCCGTTTTCCGTGAAGTACATTCTGTAATACTTATCTCCTTCTTTAATATAATAAACCACATCCGGAATAAGTCCTGAAGTAGGTTTCCAAGAATGACCGATGGTGGTGATTCCTTTCTTGAATTCTGTTTCCGCAGGTAAATTTATTGCGTTTGTTTCTTGAGTTTCTACTGTTCTTGCAACCGTTATTCTCGGACTTTGAATTACTCCCGATAGCGGATACATCATAATATTCATATAGAAAGTATAATATTTGGTAAACATAAAATCCC
>CAYSQR010000169.1:0-2639 GCA_964433195.1 uncultured Kaistella sp.
TGGACATTACGGTAATTCTTTCGCCCCGCAAAGTTCCGGTATGGGTATAAAATTCGCGTTTGTTTTTCTTGATTTCGATGTTGTCAAAATATTTGGAAACTTTCGGAACCCTGTCCGGATCACCAACTAAAATAATTTTTCCGGCAATATCTTCGGGTAAAAGATTGAGGTGATAAACACTTCCGTCGTCATTCAGAACCAATTCTGAAGAAGCTAATTTATTAAGCATAATATTAATTTATTTAAACATTTAATTTTATTAAAGATACAGAATTTTCAAATTCAGAAATTTTATCCTCCTACACGTTTTGTTTTGTAACCCATTTCCTGTAGGATTTTCATAATTTTATCGCGGTTGTCTCCTTGTATCACAATGATTCCATCTTTTTCAGAACCGCCAATTCCGAGTGTGGTTTTTATTTTTTTTGAAATCTTTTTCAGCTCATCATCGCTTCCTTCAAAACCTTCGATTAAAGTGACCGGTTTCCCGTTTCTTCCTTTTTTTTCAAATTTACAAACAAGAGGTTCTCTTTGCACGAATTTTTCTTCGGGCATTTCAAAGTCCTGTTCTTCGTGTTCGGGAAAGAGATTCTTCAGCTGGTCTCGTAAATCCATCGAACAAAATAATGAAATAAATTTTGCAGTTGCAAATAATGAAATAACTTTTTCATAGAAACAATCATAAATATTTATTAAAACTATCTTGTTGGTTCGTTTTGTTCTGAACTAATCTATATCTTTGCATATATATTTTGAAATGAAAACTTCTTTTTTAAATATCGACAGAGAAATTTTTTGTGATTTAGTGAAATTTTATGGTGAAGCATTTAATTTACCGCCGCTTTCTGCAAAAATTTACGGCTATCTTATTTTCGATTTCGAAAAAAAAGGAATCTGTTTTGATGAATTTGTTGAAGTTTTTTCGGCAAGCAAAAGTTCTGTTTCCTCCAATCTCAATCTGCTTCTCAACCTGAATTTGATAAAAGATATTAATAAAATTGATGAAAGAAAACGCTTCTTTTTAATAAACGAAAATTATATTAAAATCCGTTTTGAAGAAATCATCAGTAGAATGAAACAGGAAATCTCGATTTTGGATAAATTGAATACTTTCCGAAATGCAGATTCCGAAAATTGCAACGAAAAATTTCAATTATACAAATCGCTTTTAAATAAAAATATCATCAATATTCAGGAAACCCTCCTTAAACTTTAAATAAAATACCAATGAAAAGTAAAATACTTATCCTTTCTCTTTCCGTATTATCGGTTTTTTCCTGTAAAAAGAAAGACGAAAAAAAACAGGACGGTCCGAAAGAAGTTCCCGTAGTGGATGTTCAGGTAAAAAATGTGACGGGTTATCAAACTTTTCCCGCATCGATTCAGGGACGTGTAAATAATGATGTCCGTGCAAAAATTCAGGGATACATTACGCAGGTTTTGGTAGATGAAGGACAATATGTTACAAAAGGACAACCGCTTTTCCGCTTAGAAACCAATATGCTGAATGAATCTGCAGATGCCGCAAAAGCAGGAATAGGAGCTGCACAATCCGGAGTATCCGCAGCAAAAGCAAATGTAAATGCCGCTCAAGCTGCAGTGAACGCTGCACAAGTTGAGGTGAATAAGCTGATTCCACTGGTTCAGAAAAATATTATCAGCAACATACAGCTGGAAACCGCAAAAGCCAATTTGTCGAGAGCAGAAGCACAGCTTTCACAGGCAAGAGCTGCTCAGCAACAAGCAAATGCAAGTGTTTCGCAGGCAACGGCAAATTATAAAGGAGTTCAGGCAAATATTGATTATTCTGTGATTCGAGCCCCGATTTCGGGAGTAATCGGGAAAATCAATTTCAGAAACGGAAGTTTGGTAAGTGCGAATGACCAAATTCCTTTAACGACCGTTTCCGATACCAGTGAAATCTTCGCCTATTTTTCAATGAATGAAAGAGAATACCTGAACTTTCTGGAAGATTCTCTCGGAGCGACCGTTCCCGAAAAGCTAAGAAATATGCCGATGGTGGAACTGGAGCTTGCCAACGGAAATACTTATCCGGAAAAAGGAAAAATTGCTGCAGTAACGGGACAAATCGATCCGCAAACAGGAACGATACAGTTCCGGGTTTCTTTTCCCAATCCTATGAAATTATTGAGCAACGGAAACAGCGGAATCATAAAAGTTCCGAAATTATACAATCAGGCACTCGTTGTTCCCGAAAGTGCAACTTTTGAGCAGCAAGGTTTGGTATATGTTTTTAAAGTAGAAAAAGATACTGCTAAAAATGTACTGATTGGAGTTACAGACCGGGTAAATAATTTGGTGGTGATAAAAGACGGCATCAACAAAGGCGACAAAATTGTTGCACAGGGAGTAGGAACATTGAAACCGGGAACTGCCGTAAAACCGAAACCCGCAAATTTTGATGAAATTGTAAACGCTATAAAACCGATTTTCTGATGGTAAAACATTTCATAAACCGCCCGGTTTTATCCACCGTAGTTTCGATATTAATTGTGATTCTCGGGATTTTGGGATTGAAAGAACTTCCCGTTACACAATATCCCGATATTGCACCACCTACAGTGAGCATCTCTGCAAACTACACCGGTGCAAGTGCCGAAACCGTGATGAACAGTGTA
>CAYSQR010000169.1:2649-4469 GCA_964433195.1 uncultured Kaistella sp.
TGTAGTTATTCCTATTGAAGAACAAGTGAATGGTGTGGAAGGAATGGATTATATTTCTTCTTCTGCCGGAAACGACGGTTCTGCAAGAATCCAGATTTTTTTCAAACAGGGAGTTAATTCCGATATTGCCGCCGTAGAAGTTCAGAACAAAGTTCAGAGAGCCGTTCCGCTTTTGCCTGCAGATGTTACCAGATCCGGAGTTACCGTTCAGAAACAGAGAACAAGTGCTTTGATGTTTCTTTCCTTTTATACCGATAATAAGGATTTGGATGAAGTCTGGCTTCAGAATTATTTGAATATCAATGTAATACCTGAACTTAAAAGAGTAAATGGTGTAGGTGAAGCTCAAGCTTTCGGCGGGAAAAATTTCTCGATGAGGATTTGGATAGATCCTGCAAAAATGGCTGCTTACGGTTTGGAACCAAGTGATGTTTCGGCGGCGATCAACGAACAATCCCGCGAAGCTGCAGCAGGACAACTTGGGCAAAACAACGGAAATGCTTTTGAATACGTCATTACTTACAAAGGAAAATTCAACCAGGAACAAGACTATGGCGACATCATTCTGAAATCCCTCGGAAACGGACAGTTTCTGAAATTAAAAGATGTGGCAGAAATCAAGCTCGATGCACAATCATACAGCTCGATTGGGGAAAATAACGGTCGCCGTTCCGTGAGTATGGGGATTTTTCAGACACCGGGTTCCAATGCACAGCAAATCATTAAAGACATCAAAATTTTCCTCGAAGAAAATGCAAAAACATTACCGAAAGGAGTCGGTTACACCATCAATTTCGATACGAATGATTTCCTTGAAGCATCCATCGGAAAAGTGGTTTCTACTTTGATAGAAGCATTTATTCTGGTGTTTTTGGTAGTGTATATTTTCTTGCAGGATTTCCGTTCTACGCTGATTCCGGCGATTGCGGTTCCGGTTTCCATTGTGGGTTCATTCTTCTTCCTGAATTTATTCGGATATTCCTTAAATTTATTGACGCTTTTCGCTTTGGTTCTTGCCATCGGAATTGTGGTAGATGACGCCATTGTCGTCGTGGAAGCGGTTCACGCAAAAATGGAACACGGTTTTTCCGATGCCAAAAAAGCAACGGTTTCTGCGATGGACGAAATTACAGGAGCGATTATTTCGATTACTTTGGTAATGTCTGCGGTTTTCATTCCGGTAACTTTTATAACGGGACCCACCGGAGTTTTTTATCAGCAGTTCGGGATTACTTTGATTGTCGCGATTTTAATTTCAGCAGTAAATGCTTTAACATTGAGTCCGGTTTTATGTTCCTTATTTTTAAAGACCAATCCGGTACATCACAAAGAGTATGCTCAACTGAATTTCTTGCAGAAATTTTTCTATAAATTCAATGTCGCCTTCAAAACAGTAACCAACCGGTACGGAAGATTATTCGTGTTTTTATTAAGGCACAAATGGGTTACATTAATTATTTTCGCAGTCGGCGGATTATTTTTTTGGTGGTCAAATTCCACGATGCCTTCAGGATTTGTACCGAAAGAAGATCGTGGAATTATCTTTACCGATGTTTCGCTTCCACCGGGAGCTTCGATGGAAAGAACCTATAATGTTCTGAAAGATTTACAATCTGAAGCACGAAAAATTCCGGGGGTTGCAAATGTAACTTTCACTGCAAGCAGAGGATTTATGTCGGGAAGCGGTTCTAATGCGGGACAAGCTTTTGTGAGGCTAAAACCCTTTGATGAAAGAGCCAAAGATGCTGAACAATCTGTGGAAACGATTACCAAAAAACTCTTCGGAATTGCCGGAAAATTTCCCGATGCCAAAATCGTAT
>CAYSQR010000170.1:0-757 GCA_964433195.1 uncultured Kaistella sp.
AGATGAAAATCTTTGATTTTCAATCTAAGGTGTTCTAATGTGAAACTTTTATGATTCTAATTATTGAATTCTAAGGGGTCAAATAAAAATTTGAATTAAACTTAAATATACTTTTAGCTTCTTAGAGTCTGTTAAAGTTTTTCAGTTTCCGAGGATTGTTTTCGGAGTTACAAATTCTTTCAGAGCAATTAGAGAAAGTTCGCTTCCGTAACCTGAATTTTTTGTACCGCCGAAAGGAAGACGAGGATCGGAACTCGTCATTTTGTTGATATTCACCGTTCCCGATTCCAGATTTTCGATAAAAAACTCTTGTCGGGTTTTATCTTTTGTCCAAACCGAATTTGCTAAACCGAAAGGAATATCATTTGCAAGTTTCAGAGCATCCTCATCATTTTCTGCAATCAGAATCATTCCGAGAGGACCGAAAATTTCCTCCTGCAAAACAGGATTTCCTGCTTTCACTTTGATTAAGCCGGGTTTAAATTCGGTTTCCGAAATTCTTTCCAAAGAAAGAATGATTTCCGCACCGTTTTTTAGGGCAGTTTGATATTGCTTCTCCAAATCATCCGCTAAATCGGGACGTGACATTCCGCTGATTTTCGTTTCCTTATTTAAAGGATTTCCGGGAATATATTTCCCAAATTCTTCAATGAAAAGTGGTAGAAATTCTTTCTCGATATTTTTCTGTACGATGAATCTTTTGGCGGCAACACAGGTTTGTCCACAGTTTTGAAGACGAGCTAAAGCTCCCGTTTCT
>CAYSQR010000170.1:767-4446 GCA_964433195.1 uncultured Kaistella sp.
GCTTTTGGAAAATCTGCATCATCCAGAACAATAAATGCATCGCTTCCTCCCAATTCGAGCAAAGATTTCTTGATGTTTTTTCCGGCAATTGAGGCGATTTCTGCACCGGCTTTTTCGCTTCCGGTAAGACTTACTCCTTTAATGATGGGGTTTTCCAGAACCTCTTTTACTTCAGCGTGACCAATTTCCAGATTCTGAAAAACACCTTCCGGAAAACCGGCTTCAAGAAAAATCTTCTCGATTTGTTTCCCGCTTCCGAAACATATTGAAGCGTGTTTCAGAACAATCGTATTTCCGGCAAGAATTGCAGGAACAGCGAAACGCAGAACTTGCCAAAAAGGAAAATTCCAAGGCATTACTCCCAAAATTACTCCTTTCGGAACGTAGTGTATTTCGGAAATTCGGTATTCGGTTTCTATTTTTTCGGGTTTCAGGATGTTTTCCGCATTTGCATAATAGCGGGTCATCAATGCACATTTTTTCACTTCCGAAACCGACTGGGAAATCGGTTTGTGCATTTCTTCGGTAATGATTTTACCAAATTTTTCGGATTCGTTTTCCAAAATTTCTGCCAATTTCAGGAGCAGTTTCTGCTTTTCGGAAAAAGGAATTTTTCTCCAGCTTTCAAAGGATTTTTGGGCGATGTTTAATTTATTTTGCAAGTTCATTTCAAAGATGTTTTTTCTGTTTTCATTGTGATTAAAGAAGAGAAATTAATTTTAAGAAAAAATAATTTCTTTCAACAAATATAATATAAAGAACCCTAATTGTATGATTGATTCCTTTTATATGCCTCATCAGAATTTTCGTTTTTAAGTTTAGATAAATACGGAGATTCTGTATTTATCAATTAAATAAAATACGGAGAAACATTTGATGATCTGATTATTTTATTTAATTTTGAAAAAATAAAAAATTAAGAAAATGAATACACCGTCAGAACTAAAGTACACGAAAGATCACGAATGGATAAAAATTGAGGGAAACACTGCAACAATAGGGATTACCGATTTTGCACAGGGAGAATTGGGAGATATTGTTTTCGTAGATGTGGATTCGGTGGACGAAGAGCTTTCCGCAGGAGAAGTTTTCGGAAGTGTGGAAGCGGTGAAGACGGTTTCCGATCTTTTTTTACCGGTATCCGGAAAAGTAACAGAATTTAATGCCGCATTAGAAGATCAGCCGGAGCTGCTCAATTCAGATCCTTACGGAGACGGATGGATTATCAAGTTAGAAATTGCTGAAGGAGCCGGGTTGTCGGAACTCCTTTCTGCAGAGCAATACCAGGAATCTCTTGGATAAAATATCAAATATATTTATTAAGATTTTGCCCGTTTACTGGGCATTTCTTACTTATATGCTACTGAAACCCGGAATGGAAAACCGGGAATATTGGTTTATGTTTGACGGGGTTGATAAAGCTTTGCACCTTAGTATTTTTACGTTGCTGGGATTTTGCTTTATGGCGGCATTTCCCAAAATAAAGTTTGTTTATTTTATTCAGATAATGCTCATTTATTCTATGCTCACGGAGATTTTGCAGGACGAGATGAAACTCGGGCGTTCTCTGGAAGGATTGGATTTGGTTGCCGATACGGTAGGAGTTCTTTTGGGTTTTTTTGTATTTGTTAAGATGAAGAAAATTTATTTATAAAACTTATTGTACATTTTATAAGAGCCTGTTTGAACCTAAATTTTCAAATGATTTTTCTTTCTCCACCCTTAAAAGACGGAAAAATTCTCTGAAAGTTTCATCAAAATTACTCCCTGTCATCCTGAGCGAAGTCGAAGGAAAGGTTGGGGAAAATATTTTGATGAAATTTTAAAAGGCTCTAAAAACTTCACTCTACAAAGCCTGCAACTTCGGAGCAGAAGACAAAGTAGAACCCCCACTTTGCGGTAAAATAAAACAACTTCCTTTAATTGAATTTAGGAATTGGGGCGTCAATGAAAAAGAGCAGCGTACCTTTTATCAAGCAACTTTTTATATTTATCTTTATACTCCTCTGACAAAAATGAATAATCAATCCAGAGAAATGCCAACTTCTTATTCTTTTGAAAACGCTTGGAAATACTATTAATCTGTTTATCATTCAGTCCCATTGTTTGACCTAAATGTTCAAAATGTTCCCACCTCAGTTTTTTCTTTTTTCCTTCAAGCGTTAAAGCTAGTTCTTCTGTATCATCAGGATTTACTATCGCTACATTCAGTAAATCATAAGCGGGAGACAATGTCCATCTTCCTTCATTTTCAATCATCGAGAAGTTTTTCAGATGCATATCGTTATTCCCTGTTAAAAAGCCGAAAGCAGCCAACTCCAGAAAACAAACCTTATCGAGCAAAGTATTATCAGAATATTCATCTAATGCCTTGCCTACTTTTTCCATCGAGCTTCTGTATTTGTCGAAAGATTCTGTAATCTGAAACATATCCAGCATGTGGATTTTTTCGTTTGAATCAGTCCGGTCTATTCTCTTGGTAATATAAGCGAGTTCTCCGGATGACATTCTGATTAGGCTTGATTTTACGACATTAATTCCGAATGCTTCTGCAATTCGCATCGTAACGTGTTCGTTTTCCGGCATCTCAGGATAAATACCCGAAGGTGGCTTGAAAATATAATTTCCGCCTAAAGCTCCTACCACCGTCAAACGTTGTTTAGCGGTTTCATTAAGCGTATCTTTAACCAAAGACAGAGAGAGCTTTGGCTGTACTCCCGGAACGGTCACACTCCTTTCCACAACATTTTTTGCCAGTTCTGCCATTTGTTCCAAAGAATGTTCAAATACAGGTTGTTGGCGGGTTCCGAAAAATTCCAAAATACAGCTTTCGTGAAAATCGGGTTCTGCATTTGCGTCCAATTCTTTATAGCAGTACAAACATTTTTTATTCTTCATTTTCCTGTGGTATTGGTTGAATACTTACTGCTCCTATACAGTTTTGGCAACACGCCAAAAGCAGTCCCATCCGGTCATTCGGATTAAGTTTCCAATTTTTGGAAGCAATCTCCAATAGCCATCCTTCAGGAATCAGTCCCTCGAAGAAAGGAAACAAACGGTTATCTGTATAAGGTATTGTATGTACCGGCATGGTAAATGTCAGAAATTGTTTCGGGTGTTCCAAAATATACTTCTCATCATACTGAAAAACATATTCTCCCTCATCAGTTTCGGTAAGTTTCCCCGCCAAATCGTTTTTATAATAAACAGCTCCCTCTCTCATCTTTTCTATTTATCGGTTTTCAATAATTCTCTTGCATTTACCGGAGCTAATGTATGTCCGAACATTTTCAGCACCTGGTTTACTTTTTCCATATTCAGATTCTCTTTGCCTTGTTCTATTTTTCGGATTACCGTAAGTGCAACACCCGCACGTTCGGCAAACTCTTCCTGTGTAAGGTTTACTTGGCTTCTTTTTTCTTTTACAAAATCGGCTAATGTTATCATAATTATATGCTTTTGCAACGAATTTAGGCAAATATACAAATTTATATGCAAAAACATATAGTAATATAATTATTATCATAATGATATGCAGATACATATAATATCCGTTCTGCAAAGACTGCAACTTCGGAGCAGAAAACAAAGTAAAACCCTTTAAATTTTATTCAGCACCTAAATTTTTCAAATGATTTTTCTTTCTCCACCCTTAAAAGACGGAAAAATTCTCTGAAAG
>CAYSQR010000171.1:0-4421 GCA_964433195.1 uncultured Kaistella sp.
TATCGAAGGACACAAAAACGATTGGAAACCAAACGTTTACGGACAAGTAAAATCTTGGCTGAATGATGGTCTGAAACCAAGAGCAATGACACGGGATTTGAATTGGGGAGTTCCTGTTCCGCTTCCCGATGCAGACGGAAAAGTACTTTACGTATGGTTTGATGCACCAATTGGTTACATTTCTTTCACACAGGAATGGGCAGAAAAAAACGGCAAAAACTGGAAAGATTATTGGCAAAACGAAAATTCTGATTTGATTCATTTCATCGGGAAAGACAATATCGTGTTTCATTGCATTATTTTTCCGGCGATGATGAGAGCACACGGAGATTATGCGATGCCGAAAAATGTTCCCGCTTTTGAATTTTTAAATCTGGAAAACGACAAAATCTCCACCTCAAGAAACTGGGCAGTTTGGGCACACGAATATGTGGAAGAATTTCCGGGACAACAAGATGTTTTGCGTTACGCATTGCTTTCTTCCGCTCCGGAAACCAAGGACAATAATTTTACGTGGAAAGATTTCCAGACCAAAAACAATTCCGAATTGGTTGGGATTTTTGGGAATTTTATTAACAGAGTTGCTGTTTTAATTCATAAATATTATGACGGAATTGTTCCTCAAGGAAATGAAAATGCCGATGAAATTAATGAAATTTTAAAAGCTGCAAATGAAATCGAAATTTTCCTTGAAAAGTTTGAATTCAGAAATGCTTTATCTTCATTAATGAATCTTGCCCGATTCGGAAACCAGTATCTGCAAACCGAAGAACCTTGGAAAACCATTAAAGAAAATCCCGAAAAAGCAGGAAATTCGCTTTTTGTTGCGGCACAAATTGCGGTTGGTTTGGCTCAAATCTGCGAACCTTTTATGCCATTTTCTTCCGAAAAATTATTAAAAATGTTCAATGTTCCACAAATGAGCTGGAAGGAAATTGAAACCGAAAAAATCTTGATTAAAACCGGACATCAAATTAATCCGGCGGAATTATTATTTTCAAAAATTGAAGACGAAACCATTGATTTTCAAATTCAAAAATTAGAAAACACAAAACAGTCCAACAAAAAAACAAATCCAAAAGCAAACCCAATGAAAGACGAAATTATCTTTGACGATTTTACCAAAATAGATTTAAGAACCGCTACAATTCTCGAAGCCGAAAAAGTGGAAAAAGCCGATAAACTTTTGAAATTCAAAGTTGATACAGGAGTTGATGTAAGAACCGTAGTTTCGGGAATTGCAGAGAGTTTCACTCCCGAAGAATGTATCGGAAAACAGGTAATGATTTTACTGAATCTCGCTCCGAGAAAAATACGGGGAATCGAATCGCAAGGAATGCTTCTTCTTACTACAAAAGAAGACGGAAAACTGACTTTTGTTACTCCGGATGAAAAAGTGGAAAACGGGGTTGAAATTGGATAGAAAGAGTCGAGAATCAAGACAAATAGAGGTTTCAGAAATTCTGAAACCTGTTTTATTTCGTTAACCTCGCCAAATAAGAATCTTCTTCCTGCAAGATTTTTTCTGCTTTAAAACCATTATTTTCAGAGGCATTTTTCAAAGTTTCAAAATCGAGATAGAGCCATTTCAGTGTGTATTCGATTTCGCCTTTGTAATGGATGATGTAATCTACTTCGCCATAGTAATTCCCCGAAGGAATATAGATTCCGCCGTCTTCATCACGATTGTACATATAGATAATATCCGTTCCGTCAATCAGAATCTGCCCTTTTTCATTTAATAATGAATATAATTTTTGGAGATAAACATCAATGGCATTCAAGCTCTGGAAAATTCCCGTTCCGTTCATTAAGAGCAAAATCGTATCGAAAGTTTCCCCGGAAAATTCAAGGATATTTCCACAATGCACTTTTTGTATTCCTCTCAATTTGCAGACTTCCGAAGATTTCGGAGAAATATCCAAAGCTGTAACCTCCAATTTTTTTTCATTTTGAAGATACAAACTATGGGAACCAGCTCCTGCTCCAATATCCAAAACTTTTCCTTTGGAAAGCTGTAATGCTTTCTGCTCGATTTTGTTCATTTCATCAAAATCCCGAAACAGGTATTCTACGGGAAGTTCGTCTATTTCGGAAATGGAAGTTTCTGTCTGCAAATCTTCGGGATTATTATCGTGGTAAAAATCCCAAATCGCTTTTCCCATTAAATCTTTCATATTATTTTTTATATATCAAAATGATTTCAGTAAAAATATTTTTCGTTTTTTAATTTCTCATAAGTTCTCTCTAATTTGGCTGACTCAAACTCTCCCACTCTATAAAACCCTCAAACTCATTTCCCCAAAACGAAAACCACCGGAATTTTATGAAGTTCCGGTTTTTGTTTCTGCCAATCTTTGATAGCTAAAGTTTTGATGAATTCTTCATTCGGATTGTTGATATTTGCAGCGATACAGAGTTTTGTATTCGGGTTTAGAAATTTAATTAAATCTTCCAAAAGCTGATTATTTCGGTAAGGAGTTTCCATAAAAATCTGCGAATATCCTGTTTTCTGCACCTGATTTTCGAGCCATTGGATTTTCTGTTTTTTCTCGGATTTATCAATCGGTAAATAACCGTGAAAGGTAAATTCCTGACCATTGAAACCGCTTGAAATTAAAGCCAAAATAATTGAAGAAGGTCCATTTATCGGAATGACTTTAATATTATTTTCGTGGCAAAATTTTACCATCACATTTCCCGGATCTGCAATGCACGGAAGTCCGGCTTCGGAAAGCAAACCGAAATCCTGCCCGTTTTTCATTAAAGTTTGGGATTCCTTTAAATCAATATTTTCGGAATATTTATCGAGCAGAAAAAGTTTTAAATCGGGCTGTTTTTTTTCGGGACAGAAAAATTTAATCACTTTTCTTGCGGTTTTTTCGTTTTCCACAAAGAAATAATCGGTTTTCAGAATGTACTCTTTGATGATGGGTGCAAAATATTCTGTCGGGGAATTTTCGGAAAGATAGGCGGGAATGAGGAAAAGCATTTTTCGGAGTTTGAAGTTTGAAGTTTGAAGTTTGAAGTTTGAAGTTAATGCAAAATTAAAGTTTTTTATTGAGGTCTTTTGCAATGTTTTCGCACGCATCTTCCAACAGCAGATACACTTTTTCAAAATCCGCCATCGTTCCCCAATATGGATCTGGAACTTCGGGATTTTCAATATTTCCTGCTTCTTCTAAAAAAAGAGAAATTTTCTGTCGCTGTTCTTCATTTTTCGCCATAGAAATTACATCTTCATAAACATTCAAATCCATACAATAGATTTTATCGAAAGTTTCCAAATCTGTTTTTGTAACCGGTCTGGATTTCTGTTTGGAGATATCAATTCCGTGATTTCGGGCGGTTTCGATGGAACGTTTATCCGGATGTTTTCCTTCGTGCATTGAAATTGTTCCCGCTGAATCTACAAGAAAATTTCCCGATAGTTTAGTTTTTAAAATTCCTTCTGCAAGCGGACTTCTGCAGATATTTCCGAGACAGACAAGTAATATCTTCATAGGTAATGAGTAATGAGTAATGAGTAATGAGTAATGAGCAATGAGCAAAATTAAAAAATGAAGAATATTGCTACTCTTCATTAATTATATTTCAAAATTCATTGGAATAAATTCCAACTTCGGACATCCATCTTCCATTCTTCCAACTTCCATCTACTGCTTAATTTTTTCGGTTAATTCTTTTACGTATTTCTTTAATTCTTTGTCAATTTTCGAAACATCTTTTATCGTATCACAAGCATACATCACGGTTGAGTGATCTTTTCCGCCCATTTCCTCGCCGATTTTGGTAAAGGTTGCATTGGTGTATTCTTTGGCAAAATACATCGCCAATTGTCTTGGCAAAGCAATTTCTCTTTTTCGGGTTTTTGAGAGAAGCTGCTCTCTCTGGATTCCGAAATATTCGCAAACTACATCCTGAATATATGGAATATTGATGATTTTTTTCTGGTTTGCCGCAATCTTATTAATGGTTTCTTTTAAAAGTTCTAAACTTAAATCCGATTTATAAATTGTGGAATATGCGATAACGGAATTGATCACTCCGATGAGTTCGCGAACATTGGTTTTTACTTCCGATGCAAGAAAATCGAGCATATCTTCGGTAAGAACAATTCCGTCGCGACTGAGCTTATCGACAATGATTTTTCTTCGGGTATCAAAATCCGGAGATTTTATTTCCGCAGAAAGTCCCCATTTGAAGCGGGAAACAATTCTATCCTGAATATCCAGAATATCAACAGGAGCTTTGTCGGAAGTTAAAATAATCTGTTTTCCGTTTTGGTGCAGATAATCGAAAATATGAAAGAAACTGTCTTGCGTGGATTTTTTCCCGGAAAGAAACTGGATATCATCAATAATCAACACATCTACCATTTGATAGAAATTGGCAAATTCTGTTTGCTTATGAGCTTTTGC
>CAYSQR010000172.1:0-4414 GCA_964433195.1 uncultured Kaistella sp.
CTTCCGCGTCGTTCCGAAGATCAATCGAATACAGGAAAGGAAATCAACATTCGCGATGCAAAACCGGGAGATTTGGTTTTCTTTGCAACTTCGGGAGGAAGCAGGGTTTCTCACGTAGGAATTATCAGCGAAATCGGAAACGATGGCGAAGTGAAATTTATTCATTCCTCAACTTCAAAAGGAGTTATTATTTCTTCTCTTAACGAAAAATATTGGAACAAAGCGTATCTTTTCACACGGAGAGTTTTGTAGATTTGTAAACCAATTTTAACAATCATCAACCATCATTTATGAATTTACAGCAAACAATAGAAAATATCTGGGAAAACAGAGAATTATTACAAAACGAAGACAGCCAAAAAGCAATCCGTGAAGTAATCCGTCAATTGGATTTAGGAGAATTGCGTGTTGCAGAACCAACCGATGATTCGACTTCGCTCAGCACGGGTTGGAAAGTGAACGAATGGGTAAAAAAAGCCGTTGTAATGTATTTCCCGATTCAAAAAATGGAAACCATCGAAGTCGGTCCTTTTGAGTTTCACGACAAAATGCCTTTGAAAAAAAATTATGCCGAAAAAGGAGTTCGTGTTGTTCCGCACGCAGTTGCAAGAGAAGGAGCGTACATCGCATCGGGAGTGATTTTAATGCCGTCTTATGTAAACATCGGTGCGTATGTAGATTCGGGAACGATGGTCGATACTTGGGCGACTGTAGGAAGTTGTGCACAAATCGGGAAAGATGTTCATTTAAGCGGCGGAGTAGGAATCGGCGGTGTTTTGGAACCGCTTCAAGCTGCACCCGTAATTATTGAAGACAATGTTTTCGTAGGTTCAAGATGTATTGTCGTAGAAGGAATTCACGTAGAAAAAGAAGCCGTTTTGGGAGCGAATGTGGTTTTAACCGCTTCTACTAAAATTATTGATGTTACAGGAGAAACTCCGGTTGAAATCAAAGGAAGAGTTCCGGCTCGTTCCGTAGTAATTCCGGGGAGTTATACCAAGAAATTTCCGGCAGGAGAATACCAAGTTCCGTGTGCTTTAATCATCGGAAAAAGAAAAGAATCTACCGACAAAAAAACCTCTCTGAATGATGCTTTGAGAGAAAATAACGTATCCGTTTAAATTTTAAATTTTTATAAAACCTTGAAAGATAAGCTCCTGAAATTCATTTCAAATCCTAAATATATTTTTGGGATTTATCTTTTGGTTTCCGTACTTTCGGCGGTTGCTAAATTTCGAGGCGGTCCTTTGAAATACAATAATTATCTGATTTTCAAGAACGTTTTTACCAATACTTTAGCCGAAAAAAATATTTATCTTCTCTATCCCGATGTGCATTTTGATTCCAATCATTACGGTATTTTATTCAGTATTCTCATTGCTCCTTTTGCGATTTTACCGGATTGGTTGGGAATGATTTTGTGGAATATTGCCAATACTTTCATCTTTCTTTTTGCGGTTCATAAGCTCCCGTTTTCAAATCAGAAAAAAGCATTTTTTGCGTGGTTGTGTTTGCAGGAATTTATTACCGCTGCAGTAAGTTTACAGTTCAATATTGCTTTAACCGGCTTACTCATTCTTTCCGCAATTTACGTTTACGAAAGGAAAGAAACGAAATCTGCCATTGCAATTCTCATCGGTTTTTTCGTGAAATTATACGGAATTGCAGGACTTTCTTCTTTTTTCTTCATTAAAAATAAATGGAAATTCATCCTCTCGTTTTTAGGATTCGGAGCATTGTTTTTTGTTTTACCGATGCTGATTTCCAGTCCGCATTTCGGGATTCAATCTTATGCAGATTGGTTCACTTCTTTGTCGGAAAAAAATGCTTCCAATCAAGTTTTGGGAAACAGACAGGATTATTCATTGATGGGAATTGTGCGGAGAGTTTCAGGAAATGCAGATATTTCTAATTTGCTCTTTCTCGTTCCCGGAATTTTGGTTTTCGGTTTGCCATATTTAAGAATTAAACAATACAAAAATCTTCCTTTCCAATTGATGATTTTGGCTTCAACGCTTTTGTTCATCGTACTTTTCAGTTCTGGTTCAGAATCACCGACTTATATTATTGCGGTTTCGGGAGTGATGATTTGGTTTATCATTCAGAAAGAAAAATCACCATTCATTATCGGCTTAATGATTTTTGTGATGATTCTCACCTGTTTTTCGTTCTCGGATTTGTTCCCGAAATTCATTAAAGAGAATTATGTCATCAAATATTCTCTGAAAGCATTACCTTGCTGTATTGTTTGGTTCAGAATTATTTTTGAATTAATGACCAAAGATTTCGCAAAAGATTATAAATTAGAGTAACTAAATTTCTGTAACGTGAAGAAAATTTCCATCGTCATTCCTGCTCATAATGAGGAAACCAATGTTTCTTTGATTCACCAAAGAATAAAGGACGTTTTTTCCCGGCTCGGAAATTACCGTTTTGAAATTATTTTTGTGAATGATGGAAGCCGCGATAATACACAGCAAAAAATAGAAGAACTCTCCCGAAATTTTGAAGAAGTAAAATATATCGAATTTTCCCGGAACTTCGGACATCAACCGGCGGTGAAAGCAGGAATGGATAACTCGAACGGAAATGCGATAATCTCGATGGACGCCGATTTGCAGCATCCTCCGGAACTGATTCCCGATTTAATTAAAAAATGGGAAGAAGGTTTTGATATTGTTTATACCATCAGAACTTACCCGAAACAGATTTCTGCTTTCAAACGGAAAACCTCAGATTTGTATTATCAGTTTTTATCGAAAATTTCAGATGTAAACCTAAGTGAAGGAGGCGGTTCGGATTTCAGGTTGATGGATTCTTCGGTAGTCGATGTTATCCGGAATATGAATGAATCTGATATTTTTCTTCGCGGCTTATCAAACTGGATGGGTTTCAGACAAACCGGAATCAGCTTTGTTGCAGGAGAAAGAGCATCGGGAGAAAGCAGCTATGATCTGAAAAAAATGATGAGGTTCGCTTTCACGGGAATTACTGCTTTCAGCGTGAAACCATTATATTTAGCTGCTTATCTGGGATTTGTTTTTTCGGCTTTTGCAATTTTAGGTTACGGTATTTACGTTGTTCACGCATTTCTTGCAAAAACAGAAATTTCAGGTTGGGCTTCTTTGATTATGACCGTCGTTTTCTTTGGCGGTGTACAATTAATTATTATGGGAATCATCGGGATTTATCTGGGTAAGATTTTCAAGCAGGTAAAAGAAAGACCGAATTACATCATCCGTTCTAAAAATTTTTAAAGCCATTCTGAAATGAAAATTGCTTTCGATGGTAAACGTTTTTTCAACAACAGTTCGGGTTTAGGAAACTATTCCCGCGATTTGGTGCGGATTTTAGCAACATATTTCCCGGAAAACCAATATGTTCTTTTAAATAAAAACCAATCCGAAAAAGGAAAGGAAATTCTTGGTTTGCCGAATGTTTCATTTCAAGAAACGTCAAAAGGAAATCTGTCACGGCAGCTGAAAATGGGAAAAGATGCACAAAATTTGGGAGCAGAAATTTTCCACGGACTTTCCGGCGAACTTCCTTTGAAATGGAACAAGAAACCCATCAAAAAAATTGTAACCATCCACGATTTGATTTTTTTGAGATTCCCGGAATATTACCGTTTTTTCGATCGGAAAATTCATTTCTGGAAATTCAGAAAAGCGGCGTTACAAGCTGATTTAATCATCGCAATTTCTGAACAGACGAAACAAGATATTATAAAATTTCTAAAAGTTCCCAAAGAGAAAATTACTGTTATTTATCAAGGTTGTCATCAAAGTTTTAAAGAAAATAAAAGCGATGAATTTTTAAATTCCGTTAAAATAAAATTCAGTTTACCCGAAAAATTTATTCTGAATGTAGGAACAATTGAAGAAAGAAAAAATCTTTTGAATGTTGTAAAAGCGTTGAAAGGAACAGCAATTCCGCTCGTTGTAGTCGGGAAAAAGAATAAAAAATATTTCAAAAAAGTTGAAAAACTTGTGAGACTGAGCGGAGTCGAAGTCTTTTTCTTAGAAAATGTTTCTATGGAAGAATTGGCGGGGATTTATAAACTTGCAGAGATTTTCGTTTACCCGAGTTTTTTTGAAGGATTCGGAATCCCCGTCATTGAAGCACTTTTTTCGGGAACTCCCGTTATTACGAGTAATGTAAGTTCACTTCCGGAAGCAGGAGGAAAAGATTCGGTTTATGTAAATCCCGAAAACTTTGAAGACATAAAATCAAAAATACTTTTTTTGTGGAACAACGATTCTGAAAAAAAACGCCGTGCAGAAAAGGGATTAGAGTTTGTTCAGAAATTTAATGATGAAAAAATTTCAGAAAATTTAATGAAAATTTACCGGGAAATTTAAAAATGTGGACAAAAGTCTTTTTAGTTCAAGACAAAAGTCGTACATTTGGGGAA
>CAYSQR010000173.1:0-4313 GCA_964433195.1 uncultured Kaistella sp.
CAGGAAGGATTTATTATCCGAACTCCGAGAGGACGGGAAGTGACGGAAAAAGCATATCAACATTTGGGAATTTCCCGACCGAAAAGAGCGGATGAATTTTTTTGATTCAAAATTCTGCATTCAAAATTCAAGAGTATGAAATTTTTTGTTTTAATATTTTTTGTTTTCGTTTCTGTTTTTTGCTTCGGGCAAAAAGACACCAATTGGTATGCGTTTTATAATCAGGATTCTACAAAAATAGGGTTTAAAGATTCAGAAGGAAATATTAAAATAAAAGCTAAATTAGAACCTCATCTTACTGAACAAATTTTCAGAAATGTAATCATTGTTTCAGAGCAAGTTTCAGATAAAAAATTAAAAAATTATTATTTAAACAAAGAAGGAAAAGAATTTGGTATAGATAGTATTTATATATTTGATTTTGAATATGCTAAAGAATATGAAGGGAAAATAAAATTCCGAGATTACAAAACAGATAAAGTTGGTTTTTTCGACATTAACGGAAAAATTGTAATTCCTGCAATTTATAATGATGCAGGAGATTTCAGCAACGAACTTGCTATAATTTACAAAGATGGAAAAAGATGGTGTTATGATAACAATACCGAAAGTCGTACAAACTGTGAACATTATGGCTGGAAAGACTCCAAAACAGTTATAATTAATTCCAAGAACAAAGAACTTTTTGAGATAGCCGAACAAAAAGATTATTCATATACAATAGATTATTCTCAATTTAAAATCAATGAAAAGGTAGATCCCGAAATTTACACTTCTTATCAAGCAACTGACGGAAATACTTATTCTTTTTACAGCCCGGAAAAAGATTTCAACAAATGGTTTGAAACTATTTTTCTTCCCGATTTTAAGAAAAATAAAACTGTTTTATCCAAATATTTCTATGAACTCATTTCTGTAGATGATAATGATAATCCTAAAGAAAATACCGCTTGGAAAAATCATAAAAGGAATGTCTATTTGAAAAAGAAACAAAAGAATATTGATGATGTTTTTAATAAATTAATTTTAGGAATTTATCAGAAAAGTGTAAGTTGGGAAACTTTATCAAATTATTCATATTTTCCTGAAAATGAACTCCCAAAGGAAGATTTAAAAAATAAAACTGTTATCTCTTTTTTAGCAAGACCAGAAAATGACTTTTCAACAACAAATAGTTTTCAGTTTACCAAAATTGGTGATGAATTCTATATAACTTCGGCTCCATAGAAAATGCACATCCCAAAAATCTACCGCAGCGAAGACACCGAACTGATGAAAAAAATCATCAGTGAAAATGCTTTTGCACTTTTAATTTCCAATAGAGAGAAATTATTGGCGACGCATTCGATGTTTTTGGGAAGTGAAGAAAACGGGAATTTTTATTTGGAAACCCATATTTCAAAAGCCAATTTTCAGGCAAAAGTTTTGGAAGACGGCGATGAGGTTTTGTGCGATTTTCTCAGTGCTCATTCTTATATTTCTTCATCTTGGTATGACCACACCAATGTTTCGACGTGGAATTATGAAGCTGTTCAAATCCGTGGAAAAGTAAAATTAATGAATGATGAGGAGCTTTATCAACATTTGAAAAAACTTACTTTTAAGTATGAAAAAACACAAAAATGCCCGATGTTTATGGAAAATATGGGCGATGATTTTGTGAAAAAAGAAATGAAAGGTGCGTTCGGAATGTTTATAATTCCCGATGAAATCCATATTGCAACCAAACTTTCGCAAAACAGAAAAGAGAATGACTTTCAAAATATTATTCTTAATTTAGAAAAATCTTCGGAGGAAAATTCAAGGAAGATTGCAGAAAAAATGAAAAGAATTAATAAAGTTTAGAAGATGAAAAAATATATACTCGCTCTATCTATTTGTTTCACAACGCATTTCGTATTTGCACAAGTAAATAAAAATGGTATTGAGAACTCCAATTCCGCTGTATTCGACAACGATTTGGAAATCGGAAAATGGCTGAAAGAAAACAAAGTACCGACACTCGGAATAGGAACCATTAAAGACGGAAAACTCAACCAGATAAGGGTTTTGGGAAATCCGGATTCTTATAACACCATTTTCAATGTCGCTTCTTTAACCAAACCTGTAACCGCAATGGTTGCACTGAAACTTGCAGAGCAGGGAAAACTTGATTTGGACGAACCGGTTTGTAAATATTGGACAGATCCCGATATTGCAAAAGACCCAAGAAATAAAAAGCTGACAACACGGCTGATTTTAAGCCATCAAGCAGGATTTAAAAATTGGAGGTGGCTGAATGATGACAAGAAACTCCGCTTTGATTTTGACCCCGGAAAAGGTTATCAGTATTCCGGTGAAGGATATGAATATTTGCGGAAAGTATTGGAAAACAAATTCAAAAAACCTTTGCAGAAGCTTGCAGAAGAATTTATTTTCCGTCCGCTGAAAATGAATGATACAAGATATATTTGGGATGCAGCTATAGACGATTCAAGGTATGCAATGAATTTTGACGAAAACGGGAATACCTACAAAACCGTAAAAAATACCACTGCAAACGCAGCGGATGATTTGCTGACCACTATTGAAGATTACGGAAATTTCCTTGTAAATATAATGAACGGAAATTTACTTTCTGAAAAGCTATTTAAGGAAATGGCAACACCGCAAACAGCAAGCGAAAAAGGGAAATATTTCGGTTTAGGTTTTGAAATTTATGATTTCGGAAACGGAGAATATGCTTTGGCACACGGAGGAGCAGATGTAGGAGTTCGGACGATTGTGTTTATTGTTCCCAAAACAAAACAAGGATTGTTGATTTTTACCAACTCCGATACGGGAGGAAATCTGTATGAAACTTTGGTAAAACATTATCTTGGTAATTACGGACAAAAAATTATAGATATTGAAATGAGATAACAACAAATTTTCCGTTTCGATTTTTTACGTTTATTAAAAAAATATTTTTAAATTTAACACAAAACCGTGTCAAGGTTCATCGTATTAACAATAATATTGAATATGTTTATTTGTAACTAAAAATAGTTATATTTGTATAGCATTTCTGATGACAAAAATTGATAAATTAATAGAACGGCTTTTATCCATACCCAAAGATTTTACCTATACGGAATTATGTAAAATCTTAAATAATTTTGGGTATATAGAAGTTACCAAAGGTAAAACGTCGGGAAGCAGAGTGATGTTCATTCACGATAAAGCGGAAACACCTATCCGTCTGCACAAACCGCACCCGAAACCGGTTCTGAAGGAATACGTCATCAAACAGGTAATTGATGAACTTAAAAAAGAAAACTTTATTTAGTAATGGGAGTTTTAAAATATAAAAATTATATCGGAAGCGTAGAATACAGCGAAAACGATAAAATCCTTTTCGGAAAGGTTTTGGGAATAAAAGGTTTAATCTCTTATGAAGGACAAACCGTGAACGAATTAGAACAGGATTTCAAGAACGGAATAGAGGAATATCTGGAAACTTGTACAGAGAAAGGTATGGAACCCCAAAAATCCTACACCGGAGCTTTTAACGTTCGGATTTCTTCTGATATGCACGGTTTAGCCGTGTTGAAAGCACAGGAATTGGGAATGAATTTGAACGCTTTTGTGAAATCCGCAATAGAAGAAAAATTACAAACCTCAACCGGAATTTTGAAACGAAAAAAAACAACCGGAAAACAAAAAATATAAAATATGAAACTCTATCCTATACAATGCGGAAAATTTAAACTTGATGGCGGTGCGATGTTCGGCGTTGTGCCGAAATCGCTTTGGGAAAAAACCAATCCTGCTGATGAGCGAAATTTAATTGAACTCGGAACCCGTTCTCTTTTGGTAGAAGACGGCAAAAAACTCATCCTCATCGATTGCGGATTAGGAAACAAACAAGACGAGAAATTCTTCGGGCATTATTCGCTTTTTGGCGATGATTCTTTGGATAAAAACCTGCAAAAATTCGGTTTTGTGAGAGGAGATATTACCGATGTTTTCCTCACGCACCTGCATTTCGATCATTGCGGCGGTGCGATTGAATGGAATGATGACAAAACAGGTTACAGACCGGCTTTCAAAAATGCACAATTCTGGACGAATGAAAACCACTGGAAATGGGCAACAGAACCGAACTCAAGAGAAAAAGCAAGTTTTCTGAAAGAAAATATTTTGCCGATGCAGGAAAGCGGACAACTCAATTTTCTACCGATTCCGCAAAACGGAAATTACGGTTTCGCTCCCGATTTGAAAATGGATGTGATTTTTGTGGACGGACACACCGAAAAGCAGATGCTTCCCGTGATCCAATATCAGGAAAAAAC
>CAYSQR010000174.1:0-4310 GCA_964433195.1 uncultured Kaistella sp.
CTTTCTGATATTTTGGAGGTAAATGTTGAAATAAAAACCTCCGGAAACGGCAAAAAAGGAAAAATAGTTCTCGATTTCCGCAATGAAGAAGAGCTGGAAAATATCCTTTCACACTTTAAATAAATGAAGAAACTCAAGGTAATTTTCTTTTTTATATTTTCCCTGAAAATTTTCGCACAAATAAGTCCGAATGATACCATTCGTGTAGAAAATCGCCCGAAAGATTCAATTTCAACAGTAAAAACCAAATCCGAAATAGAAGTTCTTACCGATATAAAACAAGCAAATTTACAAACATCTCAACCGAAATTTAATCCTACAAAAGCAGGACTGTATTCTGCTGTTTTACCGGGACTTGGTCAGTTTTACAACAAAAAATATTGGAAAATCCCAATTGCATGGGGAGGAATAGGAGCAGGAGTGGGAATAGCTTTGTGGAACCAGAAACAATACACAAGATACAGAGATGCTTTTACCGCAGAACTGAACGGACAAACTCATGAGTTTTCAAATATTCCCGGAATTACAAAAGAAGCATTGGGAAGAGTTCAGGATCGTGCGAAAAGACAAAGAGATTATGCCATTGCAATTACGGCTTTAATTTATATTTTGAATGTTGTAGATGCAGTTGTAGATGCACATTTGTATGAAGGGAGAAATGATCCAGATTTGGCGTTAAAACCAACAATTATCTACGACGAATTTGGAAAACAAAATACAAAAGCAGGATTGAGCTTAAGTTATAACTTTTAATAAAATTAAAATGAAAATAGCAATTGTAGGTTACGGAAAAATGGGCAAAATTATTAGTGAAATTGCCGAAAAAAGAGGTCATATTATTGTTGCAAAACTAAATGAAACTCCCAATCCGGAAAACCTGAACAATCCCGATGTGGTTATAGAATTTTCTAATCCCGAAGTTGCTTTTAAAAATATTAAAACTTGTTTGGAAAATAAAATCCCAGTTGTTTGCGGAACAACAGGTTGGCTCACAAGAAAATCCGAAATAGAAAAAATCGCTTCCGAAAATAATACCGCATTCTTATATGGCTCCAATTTCAGTTTGGGCGTGAATTTGTTTTTTGCCTTAAATGAAAAATTAGCCGGTTTGATGAATAACTTTAATGAATACCAAATTCAGCTGGAAGAAATTCATCATACCCACAAAAAAGATGCACCGAGCGGAACTGCAATTTCTTTAGCCGAAGGAATCATTAAAAATAATGCTCGATTTGATGCCTGGAAATTAGACGAAACCAAAGAAAAACAGTTGGGAATTTTTGCCATCAGAGAAGATGAAGTTCCCGGAACACACAGCGTTTTCTACCGAAGCGAAGTGGATGAAATAGAAATAAAACATACCGCATACAACCGAAACGGATTTGCTTTGGGAGCAATTATCGCCGCAGAATGGATTCACGGAAAAACCGGAAATTATTCGATGAAAGACGTACTTTTTTCATAAGCAATGAGCAATAAACAATGAGCAATAAACAATGAGCAATAAGCAATAAAGCATAGTGAAAAACATTACTTATTACTCATTACTCATTATTCCTGTTTCTGTAACAAACTTTAAATAAAACAAACTTATTATCAAATTCACCAAAAGATAAATTATGAATTACTTTCTTACTTATACCGTTTATGTTCTCATTCTCTCTGTATTGATGGGGATTTCCACTTTTAAATTGTTCAGAAAAATGGGTTACAATCCGCTTTTTGCGTTTGTACCTTTTTACAATTATTTCATTATTCAGAAAGAAACAAATCATTCAAAATGGTGGGTTATAATGGCATATTTGCCGGTTGTAGGCCCTATAATGATGTCGGTTTTCCATTTATTTTTAATGAAACATTTCGGGAAATCTCGGTTTTCGCAAAAATTACTTACCGTAATTCTGCCTTTTCTTTATATGGCATTTGTAAACTATTCTAAAGATACCGAAATTGAAAAAGAAGATGAACTTTATTTAACGGAAGAAGAAAAAAGCGAAAAAAAGAAAGAAACTTTTGTAGGTTCCGTTACTTTTGCGGTGGTGTTTGCAACGATTATCCACGCTTTCGTTATCCAGCCTTTCGGGATTCCTACAGGTTCTATGGAACGTACACTTTTGGTGGGAGATTTTCTTTTTGTGAATAAATGGAGCTATGGTTACAGATTGCCAATGAGACCGGTTGCAATCCCGTTTTTGCAGGGAACAATTTTTGACACCGGAGAAAAAGGAAATCCGAAAGACGACCCGAAATCTTATGTAGATGCAGTGAAATTGCCATATCAAAGAATAATGCAATTCAAGAAACCGCAGAAAAATGATATTGTGGTTTTCAATTATCCGCAAGATTCTGTTCACACGGCGATTGACAGAAAAGATCCTTATGTAAAACGCTGTGTTGCAGTTGCAGGAGATGTGCTTGAAATGAGAGCAGGACGACTTTTCGTCAACGGAAAACCGGAAACGATTTTGGGAGATGTAGAACAGCAACACGCTTTTATTGTTCAAGCCGGAAGTGAAATAGATATTCAGAATTTGTATAAAAAAATGGAATTTATTTCAATTTTACAAATTAATACAGAATCACCATATTTTTCAAGAATCTCGGAAAAATATAAATTATTACCTAAAAATGTAGTTTATAGAATGCAACTCACTCAAAAGAGGGCAGAAGAAATCAAACAACTTCCACAGGTAATCTCAATACAAGAAGAAATATTAGAACCTACAGAATCAGGAATTGCTTATAAAGATGAATTAGAAACAAAAATTGATACTGCCCAATCAATCTTTCCCATTAACAAAAAATGGAACATAGATTGGTACGGTCCTTTGAGAATTCCGAAAAAAGGAGATGTCGTAACTCTGAATCAGGAAACTTTACCGGAATATCAATGGATAATCTCCGAATACGAACACAACAAGCTCGAAAATAAAAACGGAAAAATCTTTGTAAACGGAAAAGAAACCGATAAATACACCATCAAGCAAGATTATTATATGATGATTGGTGACAATCGTGATGCATCGCTCGATGCGAGATTTTTCGGTTTCGTTCCCGAAGAAAATATTGTAGGAAGTCCGATGTTTACGTGGATGAGTTTAGAAGGTGCTTTTAAAGACAGCAGTTCAAGTTATCAAGCAAATAAAGGTTGGTTTTTCGGAATGAAAGTCCGCTGGGACAGAATGTTCAAAGCAACCAACACCGGTGAAGCCAATAAAACTTCGTATTGGTGGGTTGCAGTAGCAATTTTGGTATTGTTTTTCGGGTGGGATTATTTTGCAAAATTCTTTAAGAAAAAAGAAAACGAAGATTAATTCTCAAACCCTCAAACGCTCAAACTCAAAAACTCTCGAACCTTCAACCTTAAAATGAAAAAACTCCTTCCCGTATTTTATTTCCCGCCAATTTCCTGGTTTTCTGTTTTTTTAAGTGAAAATTCGGAAATCGTTTTCGAGCAGTTCGAGAATTTTCCGAAGCAGACTTATCGGAACAGAACCAATATTTACGGAGCAAACGGAAGATTGTCCTTAATCATTCCCATCAATCACAACGGAAAAAGAGCGATGAAGGAAATAGAAATATCACATCGGGAAAACTGGCAGAAACTCCACTGGAAATCCATAAAAACAGCTTATCAGAGTTCGCCGTATTTTGAGTTTTATGAAGATAGATTAGAAGAGATTTTTAATTTTAAAACAAATTCTTTGATTGAATTTAACTTAAATACTTTAGATATTATTCAAAAAATCCTGAAAACGGAAAAGGCATATTCTTTGAATAGTGAATTCGTCAAAACTCCTTCGGAAGAAAATTACAGGGAAAAATTTTCGGCAAAACAGGAATCCGGTTTTGAGATGGAAGAATATTACCAAACCTTTTCCGATAAAATGGGTTTCGAGAAAGACCTTTCGATTTTGGATCTGATTTGTAACAAAGGACCCGAAAGTTTGACTTATATAAAAAATATTTCGACAAAATAAATTTTAAGATATGAGAAAAATATTTATCGCGGCTTGTTTTATGACAGGTTTTGCAGCATTTGCTCAAACAGAATTACAGGATAAAGATTTGATGACTTGGTATCACAAAGATTTTACTTCATCAAATGTATATGGTGTAAATACCGAAAATGCCTATAAATTTTTAGAATCAAAAGGACTGAAACCGAAAACAGTTGTGGTGGGAGTTTTAGACAGCGGAGTAGAAGTTGATCATCCCGGTTTGGTAAAAAATATGTGGAAAAACCCGAACGAAATACCAAACAACGGAATAGATGACGACGGAAACGGATATATCGACGATGTTTACGG
>CAYSQR010000175.1:0-4282 GCA_964433195.1 uncultured Kaistella sp.
CGAATTTTTTATCGAAAAAGCAACAGAAATGGGAATCTCCGAAATTACTTTGCTGCAAACCGAAAAAACAGAACGCAAAAATCTGAATATAGAAAAGTTGAGAAAACAAAGTATTTCCGCTTCCAAACAAAGTCTGCGTTTCCATTTTCCCAAGATTAATGATTTGACGAAATTTTCAGATTTCATTAAAACTTTAAATCCCGAAAATACTTTTGTAGCACACTGCAATGAAAATTTGGAAAGGATTGATTTAAAAGAAATTAAACCTCAAGAAAACATTACCTTTCTCATTGGTCCTGAAGGAGATTTTTCGGAAAAGGAAATTATGCTTTTAGCGGAAAAAGGAATCCGTGCTGTTTCTCTCGGAAATCAACGATTGAGAACAGAAACTGCGGGAATTTTCGTTGCGGCGTGGAATTACTTTAATTCTAATTTCTTTTCGTAGTTTCACTTTATGAAAATTTTAATAATGAAAAAAATAATTTTTATTCTGTTTGTATTGATTTTCGGTTTTTGTTTTTCGCAAACTACAAGATTTATCTATGAGTTTGAATATAAAGAGGATTCTGCTTCAACCAAATTTGAAAAAGAAAATGTGGTTTTAGATATTGAAAAAGACAATGTGCAGTATTATGAATACAGTGCAATAGAAACAGATTCAATAAATCAACATAATCCGTATGGGATTTCAAGTTATACCTATCCGTTTGCTAAACTGAAACGTAAATTATCTTCTGAAACCAATCAAAATTATTACTCTGTCAATGACAATTACTGGGTTTTTGAAACTGAAGATTCAATGAATTGGAAGTTGGAAAACGAAACCAAAGATAACGGAAAATGGAAACTGCAAAAAGCAACTACAGATTTCGGGGGACGAAAATGGACAGCTTGGTTTACCAATGAAATTCCGTATTCTGAAGGTCCGTATAAATTCAGAGGTTTACCTGGATTAATCGTGGAGTTGTACGATGCTCAAAACAATTTTCATTTCGATTTGATTAAAATTGAAAAACCTGAAAATCCGAATCTGAACATCGTTGAAACGCTTTTCAAAAAGAAGCCCGTTTCTATTCCCTACAAAAAATACGTAGAATTACAAATCAATTATTACAATGATCCATATTCCAAATTTCGCAGTATGAAAGAAGGAACTTGGGCAATAGGAAAAGCGGACGGAAGTTCTGTTTCAACGATTGAAGGTCTGAATACCGCTACAAAAGAAGAACAAGAATACATCAGAAAAACGAACAATCCTATTGAGCTTGATAAAATAATTAAATACAAATAGGAATATCCAAAATCTGTCTAAATTTTATTTTAAGAAAAATTATTACAATGACAAAAAAATGCTCCGTTTTTCAGGAGCATTTTTTTTGTAAAAATTTTATTCTAAAGTTTTTCGATATTATCACTAAGCGAATTGATGAAGTTCTGCAAAGGTTTCTCCACCATCATTTTTATAAAAGGATTGAATTTTCCTTCAAACAACAACTGTACTTCGGTTTGGTTTTCATTTACCGGATTCATCGCACCTTTTAATGAAAAATCGAGACTGGAACTTGCCGATTGCAAAACAACCTGATTATCCGAAACTTCGCTTATTTTCAAAGCAATTTCCGGCATTCCTTTCAAGCTGAATTTGAAACTGTCTTCACGGGATTCAAAACTTTGCAGAGAATCGGGCATCAGATTTTTGTAATCTTCGGGAGTTTTCAGCATTTCCACCAGTTCATTTATTGATTTATTTACGATAATTTTTCGTCCTTCTAAATTCATTTTTATATTTTTGTATTATTAAAATTAAAACTGCACAAATGTATAAAGTTTTCGTGAATGAGAAAAAATTAACTCTAAGTAAATATCCGGAAGCTGTTAAAAAGAAATTGCGGTTCGAAAATTTTGCCACTTTAGAAATTGCAATCGATCTTCTGGAGAATACTTCTTGTCCCGAAATCAATGTTTATGCAGAAAATATCGAGAAAATCTGGGAGAGTTTTTCGCAAATTCTCAAAATTGTAGAAGCTGCAGGAGGAGTGGTAACCAATGATAAAGGAGAAATTCTGTTCATCAAAAGAACAGGAAGATGGGATCTTCCCAAAGGAAAAATTGAGAAAAACGAATCTCCGGAACAAGCTGCTCTCCGCGAAATTGAAGAAGAAACCGGTTTGAAGGAATTGGAGATAAAGGATTTCCTGAATAATACTTTCCATATTTACAAGGAACGGAACGGTGAAAAAATCCTAAAAAAAACACACTGGTTCAAAGTAAATCATACCGGAAACGGTGCTACAAAACCACAAATTGAAGAGGGAATCTCCGAAGTTTCGTGGAAGAACCAAGAAGCCGTAAAAAAAGAGGTTCTGCCAATGACGTTTGAAAACATCAAACTGATTCTGAATAACTTACAAAAAACCGATTAACCGATAAACTCCAAGATTTTTTCCAGAGCAATTCCCCGCGATGCTTTCAGCAGGATATTTTTTGACAGGATTTTATTTGTTTTCAGCTCATCTGAAAGTTCCTGAGAATTTTCGTAAGATTTCGAGGATTTATTTATTTTTTTGAAATATTTCCCAACCGTGATGATTTCATCGAAAGATAAAGACTGTGCAAGATTGAGAATTGCTTGATGTTCCGATTCCGATTCTTCTCCCAATTCCAGCATATCACCGATGATGATGGTTTTTGTTCCTTCAAATTTGCTAAAGTTTTTCAGAGATTCTGTCATTGAACTCGGATTCGCATTATAAGTATCGAGAACAAAAGTTTTATCGTTTTTCTCCAAAATCTGCGAACGCATATTGGTTGGTGTGTAATTTTCTATCGCTGTTTTGATTTCTCTGAAATTTAATTTAAAATAAAATCCTAAACTTACAGCAGCACAAAGATTGGTAAAATTGTAATTTCCGGTAAGTTTTGATTGTGCTTTTTCTCCTTTATAAGCTAATCCCACAAAATTGTTTTCGGAAAATTCTTCAAACTGGTAATCGGATGTTTCTTTTCCAAAAGTAATTTTAGGGGAATAATCTATGGTTTTTTCAAACTGGATTTCATCGTTTTCGTTTACTAAAATCGTTTGTGAATTTTTTTTAAGATAATCATATAATTCGGATTTTCCTTTGATTACTCCTTCAAAACCACCGAAACCTTCGAGATGTGCTTTTCCGAAATTGGTAATATATCCGAAATTCGGTTGAGCAATTTTGCAGAGCAATTCGATTTCTTTTTGATGGTTTGCTCCCATTTCTACAACAGCGATTTCGTGTTCCGGTTTTATGGAAAGCAAGGTCAAAGGAACTCCGATATGATTGTTGAGATTCCCGAAAGTATATTGTACTTTATACTTTTGTGATAAAACGGCGTGAATAAGTTCTTTTGTTGTGGTTTTCCCGTTGCTTCCGGTAAGTGCGATAATGGGAATATTCAACCGGTTTCTGTGAAATGCCGCCAATTCCTGAAGAAACTCTAAAGTAGAAGGAACGTAAAAAATATTTTTATCTAAATTTTGAAATTCTTTTTGTTCGACGATTACAGCTAAAGCTCCTTTTTCTGCCGCATCTTCCGCCAAAGTTGCCGCATTAAAATTCTCTCCGGAAAAGGCAAAGAAAATATCGTTTTTTTCAATTTTTCTACTGTCTATGGTTACTTTTGCGGACTGTAGAAAAAGCGGGTAAAAATCAGCTGTATTCATTTTCCAAAAATAAAAAAATCCTTCTGTATTTACAGAAGGATTTTTGAAATATTTTTCAAAAGATTTTATCTTTTCGTTCTTCCCTTTCCTGAGGACTTCGCATCCTGTGCAACACGGAAACCAACCCAAGAAAATGCTTTCGCTTCGTCCCGGAATCTTCTTTGTCCCGGATCGAGCCAATAAGCTCCATCGAGCCAAGAACCTCCTTTTATTACTCTTGTTTCATTAGAAACTCTTGTAGTTCTCTGTGATTTATCTTTCTCTAAAACAATCACTCCTCTGGAATCCACAAAGAATCTTTTTTTGTTGGAGTTATACATATTGTAATTCATATTGGTACTGTCTTGAACTCTTCCGTAACCTGCATCCAAAGAAGACTGGAAATCTCCGTCACGGAAGTTTCTGCTGTCTTCTACGACTTCTCTTTCGTATTGTCCGGGAAGACCTCTGTAAATAAGTCTTCCATCTACAAGTGTATCATATTTTACCGTTTCTATTTTCTTGAATGTTCCATCCGAATTCTTTACTACCTTTTGAGCAATATTTCCTCTGTAATAGTTGAAATCACTTGCTTCTTCATCAATAATC
>CAYSQR010000176.1:0-4221 GCA_964433195.1 uncultured Kaistella sp.
CCCGAAGAAATATCCCACTTCATTCCCGATAATTGCAGCGAGTGAAATACAGGATGCAAGAATGGTGGTATCCAAAAAATCACTGCCAAATGAACCGAATGTTTCATTGATAATTTCATTGGCATATATTCCGGAAATAAAAAGCAAACTGTCGCCGGGAAGAAAAAAACCGACAAACAAACCGGTTTCTGCGAAGATAATAAACAAAATGAGCCAAAATCCGCCCATCTTTATATAAAATTCAGGATTCAGAAGATCCTTCCAGCTTTCAAAATGTTCCATATTTGCAAAGGTAGTAAAACAGGGCTTTTTCGGGGAATAAAATTTTGTTAAAGTTTCCCAAAATTTGGTGTTGTTAATTTAAAATAGATTTATGAAAAATAAGACTTAGCTCAAATCTTATAGGTTCTATGAAACCTACAAGATTTAAGAAGACATCCATTTCAATTTCACAATAGCTGAAATTTAAAACCGGTGTTTATAATTTATTTCAAAGAAGAAATTTTTTTGATGAAATTTAAATACTCTTACAATTCAAAATCGTCTTCGGAAACTGCAGTTCCATCTGCCATTAGAAATGCTTTCAGAAACGGAGTTAAATCGCCGTTCATCACTCCATCCACATCAGAAGTTTCGTATCCGGAACGCACGTCTTTCACCAATTTGTAAGGATGCATCACATAATTCCGGATTTGGCTTCCCCATTCTATTTTCATTTTTCCGGCTTCGATTTCGTTTCTTGCTTTCATTCTTTCTTCCAGTTCCATTTCATAAAGTCGGGAACGCAAAAGCTGCATTGCTTTTTCCTTATTTTGAAGTTGGGAACGAGATTCGGAATTTTCAATGATAATTCCTGTCGGTGCGTGACGAAGACGAACTGCCGTTTCTACTTTGTTCACGTTTTGTCCTCCTGCTCCACTTGAACGCATTGTTTCAAAAGAAATATCGGCTGGATTGATGTTGATTTCAATCGTGTCATCAACTAAAGGATAAACGTAAACCGAAACAAAACTCGTATGTCGTTTCGCATTGGAATCGAATGGCGAAATCCGAACCAATCGGTGAACTCCGTTTTCTCCACGCAAATAACCGAACGCAAATTCGCCGTCGATTTCCAGCGTTACGGTTTTTATTCCGGCAACATCGCCTTCCTGAAAATTCAGTTCTCGCAGTTTGTAGCCTTGCTTTTCTGCCCACATTGTGTACATTCTCATCAACATTGATGCCCAATCGCAGCTTTCGGTTCCTCCTGCTCCTGCTGTAATTTGCAGAACGGCAGAAAGTTCGTCGCCCTCGTTGGACAACATATTCCGGAATTCCAAATCTTCAATTTTTTCTAAAAGAACAGGGAAAGAATCATCCAATTCTTTTTCGGAATCGGGGTCTTCTTTGGCAAAATCCATCAATACCTGAATATCTTCAAATCTTGTGAAAATTTCTTCATAATCATTTACCCATTTTTTCTTGGAACGAAGCTGCTTCATAAAAATTTCCGCTTCTTTCGGATTGTCCCAAAATTCGGGAGAAACCGTTTTTTCTTCGTCGTTGGAAATTTCTATTTTCTTTTTTTCGATTTGCAGAAATTTATATAAATCCTCTATTCTGGATTGTACATCTTTTATCTGGTCGCTATTAATCATTTTGCAAATTTAATGATTTTTTCTCCTGTGGATTTTGGATTTGTTAAATTAAATTTCCCAATGATTTCTACTCTCAAACTAAACAAAATCCGCTACAATTTCCCCAATTTTCGGAGCGAGAGCAACTCCCATTCCCGAAAGTCGTACTGCACAGAATTGCCGCTCTGAAAGTTGTTTTACAATAGGAGATTTCTCTGCTCCCATCGCCATTATTCCACTCCATCGATGGGTAATTTTAAAATTTTGATTCGGATAATTTTCCGGAGAAAGGATTACTGTTTTCAGAAAATATTCTAAGTGGCTTTGCAAAAATTCCGTAGTTTCCAAGGACGTGGTTTCTTCGTTTTTGAAATCCCGGTTTCTCGCTCCACCCAGCAAAACTCTGTTTCCTAAATTTCTGAAATAATAAAATCCTTCGTCATAATGGAATGTTCCCTTTAGCTTTAAATTTTCAATAGGTTCGGTAAGAAGAATTTGTCCTCTTACCGGAAACAAATCAATTTCAGGAAGCAGATTTTTGGTAAAAGCATTGGTTGCAAGGACTAATTTTTCCGATTGGATTTCAAAATTTTTAGTACTGATTTTTACGGAATTTTCAGTTTCCGAAATTCCTAAAACTTCGGTTCCGAAAAGAAATTCGATTCCCAAACTTTGGCATTTTTCCAACAATTTTTGTAATAATTTCCCGGAATGCAGCAAACCTTCACAAGGATTTTCTACTAAAAATCCGGAATTTCCAAGTCCAAGTTCTTCAATTTTTTGCTGATTTAAAAAATAGGTTTTTTCTAAATTGGTAATGGTTTTCAGTTTTTCATTCACTTCATCAATCCGTTGCAGAGGTTCATCATTATTCAGAATTTCATAGCCTCCGCAATTTTCAAAATCTATTTCTTCGGGTTTAAAATAAGTTTGTATTTTCTGTAATCCTTCAAAACGCATTTTTACCAAATCCAGTGTTTTTTTCCAGCCCATTTTTTCGGAATCGGCAATAATTTCCGTCAAACTTCCGAAACACGCAAAACCGGCATTTCTCGTGGAAGCTCCGATTGGAACAGGACTTCTTTCCACTACCAAAACCGATTTATCGGGAAATTTCTCTTTAATGGAAATTGCTGACCAAAGTCCCGTAAAACCTGCTCCTACAATAATAATATCACGATTTCTGTAAAATGTTTCGAGTTCCCAAATGCTGTTCATAACTGATAAATGATAATTAGGTATTGTTATAAACTTTGTCAAAGTTTTATGCGTGAAAATAGAACTTTGACAAAGTTTTAAGTTTTCCAAATCTCTTTTAAATTAACAATACCGATGATTAATAATTGATGTATAAAATTACGCAAATTATTATAAATCCATTTGTTTAAATCTATATAACATATATAATATATTGATAATCAATTAAATAAATTCTTATCATACATCAATGTTTTTAATTTTTATTGAATGTAAATTTGTATCATTAAAAAAGAAATAAAATGACAACTAAAAAAGTAGAAATCGTAGTACAGCCAAAAGAACCACATTTTGTGGGAGATGGCTTCAGAGTGCATAATTTTATTCCGAGCGGTTTCCGTTTGGATATGAAAAGAATGGATCCGTTCATTATGTTGGATTATAATTCAAAATTTCATTTTTCTCCGACCGATAAACCAAAAGGAGTCGGAGTACATCCGCATCGCGGTTTTGAAACCGTAACAATTGCTTACCAAGGTCGTGTAGAACACGGCGACAGTTCCGGAGGAGGCGGAATCATCGGAGAAGGCGATGTGCAATGGATGACTGCAGCAAGCGGAGTTCTTCATAAAGAATTTCACGAAACAGAATGGGCAAAAGAAGGTGGGATTTTTCAGATGGTTCAGTTGTGGGTAAATCTTCCTGCAAAAGATAAAATGAGCAAACCAAAATATCAAGCCATCAAAAATACCGAAATGACGAAAGTTGATTTGGGAGAAAACGGTTTTGTAGAAGTAATTGCAGGAGAATATGACAGTAAAAAAGGACCTGCTTCCACTTTCAGTCCTATAAATATGATGAATGCAAAACTGAAAAAAGGAGGGAAATCAGATTTCAGTTTTCCTGCAAATTTCAACACCGCAGCTTTGGTTATTGAAGGAAGTATTTTGGTAAATAGCGAAGAAAAAGTTCCGACCGATAATTTTGTTTTATTTGAAAATGAAGGAGAAAACTTTACCATCGAAGCAACAGAAGATTCCATTGTTTTGATAATCAGCGGAGAACCATTGAACGAGCCGATTTTTCCACACGGACCTTTTGTAATGAATACCCGTGAAGAAATTATTCAGGCATTCGATGATTACAACAACGGAAAGTTTGGATATTTAGAAGATTAAACCTTATTTTCTAAGAGGCTGTCTATAAATTTTATCAAAATTGATTTCCCCGATCTAAAGGTGCAATTTTGATAAAATTTTCCGATGGATTTTCCTCCTTTAGGAATTAGAGGTAAAGAAAATCCATCGGAAAAATAAAAAAGATTGAGAAAAAGTTTTTCTCAATCTTTTTTTGTGAACTCGACAGGATTCAAACCTGTAACCTTCTGAGCCGTAATCAGATGCGC
>CAYSQR010000177.1:0-2870 GCA_964433195.1 uncultured Kaistella sp.
CACCGAATAACTTATTTTTGCCCAAAATTTAAATTTAAGTAATGAAATCGAAAATTCACGAATTCAAAAATAATCAATTAAAAAAAATGAGTAAATATTTTTTAATGCTGATTGTTGCAATCACTGCAATTTCCTGCTCCAAAAAAGTAGAGGTAAAAGGTAATTTTGCAGGTGGTTCTCCGCTGGAAAGAATAGAATTTATAGAAGCATCGGGTGTTGCAACACTTCCGCTGATAAATATAGGAGTGGACAGCAAAGGAAGTTTCTCGGGAAGTTTTGAAGCTCCGAAAAACGGAATGTACATTATGACCTATGCAGGAAGACAAGCGATGATTTACCTGAAAGGAGGACAGGAACTGAATATTTCGGGACAAGCGATGAATTTCCCCAATCAGTTTACTATTATAGGTGATGCGAAAAAGAATAACGATTTCCTTAAAGAGGTTCAGAATTTCATACAGGAATATGCCGCAAAAATAAATTTGGGAGAAATGGTAACAAAAGATGAAGCTGTATTCTTGAAAGAAACCGAAAAAATATTAGGCGATATCGAAAAAAATATTGATGTTTCCGGAAAGAAAACTTCCGCAGACAACGAAGTAATCCAATGGAAAAAAGACGAGCTTAATGCAAGTATTCTTGGATTGATGAATCAGTATGTAGTGAACCATCCGCAAGCAATACAAAATCCGAATTATAAAGTTTCTGCAAAATTTGCCGAGTTGGAAAAGAAACTCGAAGCAGATAGCGATAGAATGCTGAAAAACCAACCGATTTACAGAAACTATCTTTTAGGAAAACTGAGCCCGGAATTTCAAACTTTTGCGACTGCGAACAACAAAACAGGAACCGAACTTTCTTCGGAAATGTTCGCTAAATTTCTTGATACCAAAAAAGAAATCTCGCAACTTGCCAAAGATTATCTTTTGGCTTTCGTGATGTCAAACAGCGATATATCTCCCGGAACTTCTTCGAAAAACTCAGAAAAAATAAAAAAACTTATTCAGGAAAAAATAAAAAATGCTGAAGTGAAAAAAGATTTGGAGAGAATCCAGTTCGTTATTTCCGGACAGAAACAAGGTGAAGCTGCTCCTGATTCCAAACTGATCAAACAAGACGGCAAAGAGTTCAAACTTTCCGATTTGAAGGGAAAACCAACTTTGGTAATGTTTTACGCTTCTTGGAATCCATATATTTCCGAAGCGGTAGTTCCTGTATTGAAAGAAGTGGTAAATTTTTACCAATCGAAAATGAGCTTCGCTTTCGTGAATCTCGATGATACCAAAGAACAGTTCATCAAAACAAGCAATACTCTGCTGAAAGGAATTTCGGGAAGTAATGTTTATGGAGAAGGAGGAATGAATTCCGCAGTTGCAAAAGATTTCGGGATTTATGGTTTCAAACTTCCGTCCTTTATTATTTTGGATAAAGACGGGAAAATTGCAAGCAGAGCTTTCTATAATCTTGGAGATACCGAAATCGTAACCACACTCGATAAACTTTCCGGATTGAAAGCTCCTTCCGTTGCTCCCGAAGCAACGCTGCAAAACGATTTGCTCGCTCCGCAAGAACAGAAAACTCCTGCAACGAAATAATAAAGACATTGATTCTTAAAAAATAAAAATTCCCGTCAAACTTCATCGACGGGAATTTTTTATATTTGAATCAAATTAAACTTATGAAACACAATTTACTTATTCCTAAAACATACTTGCTTCCGATTGCAATTTTAGGATTTGTAACTGTTTTGATTGGAGCAGTTTTTAAAATTACTCATTGGAATATTTCGGTGTTCAACGGAAATTTCCTTTTTGCAATCGGATGGGTTTTGTCTTTTATAGCCTGGATTGTTGTATTGATGGATGTTATAAAAAATAAAACCAAAAATGCTGTTTTATGGATAATCTTTTTAATTTTATTTGGTAACATTACTTCAATTATCTATCTTTTTAAAAGAAATAACTAAAGTGAAATCAGCACTAATTTTTGTACATAAATTTTTTAAGTAATAAAATTTAGGCACACCTTAAAATCAGTTTTTGGTTTTAGAATCCATCACAATTGTAACGGGACCATCGTTGAGCAAAGAAACTTTCATATCTGCACCGAAAATTCCGCTTTCGGTTTTCAAGCCGGATTTTGAAATTTCGGTTTTGAAATATTCAAATAAAGGAATTGCTTTTTCAGGTTTTGCCGCTTTGATGAAAGAAGGGCGGTTTCCTTTTTTATAATCCGCAATCAAGGTAAATTGACTGATACAAAGAATTTCACCCGAAATATCTTTTACCGAAAGATTTAGTTTTCCTTCATCATCACCGAAAATTCTCAGATTCAGGATTTTCTGAACAATCCATTCTGCATCGGCTTTTTCGTCTTCTTCATCAATTCCTATTAACAGAAGTAATCCGTTTGAAATTTCGCCGGCAACTTTTTCTTCCGCTTTTACCTTTGCTTCGGAAACTCTTTGTATCACAACTTTCATTATGCTTTAATGATTTTGAATTAGTAATAAATCGAAAGAATATTGGTATTTACATCAAAATTATAAGGATAAGTTTTCGGCGGAATCTGTGCAACTTTTGTAGGTTCTCCTGTAAGCAAAATCCATTCTGCATTATCTTTCGGGCAAACTATTCTAATGTTGTTTTCTACTTTCAGCGTGGTGTCGTTATCGGGACAAATATGGGGTGCGTTTCTGTCGTAGATTTTGAAGCCGTTTGTTGTTCTCACTACGATTAATCCGCGTGTTCCGGAATTTTGTTCGTCGATATAAACCCATCCGTTTACATTTTGCAGGTTATAATATGCAGGAAGATTAAGATTCAAAACCACATCAATCGGAGTATTCGGAAAACAATTTACGGTTTCTT
>CAYSQR010000177.1:2880-4190 GCA_964433195.1 uncultured Kaistella sp.
TTCCCGATTTCCGCAGGAATTAATATTCAATATACTGAAAATGAGCGTAGTTGCTAAAAATAATATCGAAAAATTTCTTTTCATTTAAAATAAATTTATATCTTTGTCAAACGAATTTAAACAGAAAACATTGTCCGGCAAATGTCGGATTATTTTTTTTATACTAATGATAAATACTAAAAAGTTATGGCAAGTTATGTTACCAAAGCAGGTTTAGACAAAATGAAAGTTGAGCTGGAACAACTCGAAACCATCGAAAGACCAAAAATTACCCAGCAAATCGCTGAAGCAAGAGATAAAGGCGACCTTTCTGAAAATGCAGAATACGATGCTGCAAAAGAAGCACAGGGAATGCTCGAAATGAAAATTTCTAAACTGAAAGATTTAATCATCAATTCAAAAGTCATTGATGAAAGTCAGTTGGATACTTCCAAAGTTTCGATTCTTACGACAGTTCGACTAAAAAATAACGCAACAAAAACGGAACAAAAATTCACTTTGGTTCCCGATAACGAAAGCGACCTGAAAACCGGAAAAATCTCCGTAAACACACCGATTGCAAAAGGTTTGTTAGGAAAAGTTGTAGGAGAAACCGCCGATATTGTTTTACCGAACGGAAATAAACTTTCGTTTGAAATTTTGGCAATCAGCTTGTAAGTGGAGTTTGAGAGTAATAAACCTTAAATCTTAATTTATTATGAGCAGTATTTTTTCTAAAATCATAAAAGGAGAAATCCCGGCTTACAAAATTGCCGAAGACGAAAAGCATTTGGCTTTTTTGGATGTGATGCCTTTGGTAAACGGACACACTTTGGTCATTCCGAAACAGGAAACCGATTTTATTTTCGATTTGGAAAATGAGGATTTCAAAAACCTGTGGAGTTTTGCCCAAAAAGTCGCCAAAAAACTGGAGAAAGCATATCTTGAAAAAAGAATTGCTGTTGCGGTGGTTGGTTTAGAAGTTCCACACGCACATATTCATCTTATTCCGATTGACAAAATGGAAGATATGAATTTCAAAAACGTGCGGCTGAAATTTTCAGAGGAAGAATACCGGAAAATTCAGAAATTCATTGTCAATTCTTAAAAATAAAATCTTATTGAAACAAGATTGCTTTGACAAGATTTTTTAATATTGCTCATTGCTTATTACTCATTACTAATATAGATTATGAATTCAAACCAATGTTCTTTCTGCGGAAGAAAACGAAATGAAGTGCAAATGCTGATTTCGGGAAATGATGGTTTTATCTGCGAAAACTGTATAGAACAGGCACATTCCATTGTAAAAGAAGGTAATGCCAAAACAG
>CAYSQR010000178.1:0-4137 GCA_964433195.1 uncultured Kaistella sp.
CTGCTGTTTATCAGCTTCGTTAAGGGAAATGTGGCGGTTTACAAACTGTGTTGTGTTCATATTTTTTACTGGATTTATTTTTGAAATAAAGGTTCGTAAAAGTACAAAATTTTAAGAAACACCGCAATTGATAAATTTTGATTGGAATAGTTTTTTAATTTTGTTATTTTGATTTATTCTAAATTAAATTTATATTTGTGGCGTGAATTTACCAATCATTCCTTTCAAAATTCCTCCGTTACAACCATTTAGCCAAAATATGGAAGAAATGTACTGTGGCAAAAAGAAATGCTGCAAGAAATTCAAAAAAGGGAAACGCTGTAAGAAATGTCCCGGAAGATTGAAGATGGCGTAACTTGTTATGCCATAAGTAATGAGTAATGAGTAATGAGTAATCTGTGATGGGTAATTTATTCGGAGAAGGTTTTCACTAAAAGTAGTATTGCAACAGCCAAAAAAATAATTGCCCAAATTATTTTCAAAAAATTAATTTTTTTTACAGGATTTTTTTTCGATTGTTTTTGTGATTTGAACCGTTTCTCTGCTTCATTTCTGAATTTTTCTTTATCATTTTCAAAAACTTCGGTAATGGTAATTCCCTGAACTGCGGTTTTTTGTGTTAAAGAATTTGTTGCGTGAAGCAAAAGCTGGAATTTCCCTTCCTTAAATTCTGTAATTCTGAAAATCCTTTCTCCATACGCTTTTTCTAATCCGAAAGGTAAAATTTTTACCACATCTGCATTGTGAGTTTGCCAGGTAACAATGAGTTCTTCTCCTTTTACAGCACGGATTTTATTCGCCGAAAATGTTTTGATGGAAGGAGGCAAATTGCTTCGGGAACTTCTCTGCTTGTTTTCTAAATTTCTGTTGTATCTGCTGCGTTTTTCGGTATCGCTCAAAACTTCATACGCTTCCTGAACTTCACGGAAACGGTCTGCAAAAAAATCGTCGTTTCCGTTTTTATCCGGATGATATTTCAGCGATAATTTTCTGTACGCTTTTTTGATGTCTTCTTCCGAAGCATTTTCTTTGACACCGAGAAAATAGTAATAATCTTTCATTATTTCTTGTGAAGCACTGATTTCAAGGAACAAAAATAAGGATTTAAAATATTTAATTTTAAAATGAAAAAACGGAGAGAAATTGTTCTCTCCGTTTCGTGGAATCATAAAAGTTGATTGGGATTTTTTATGCTTCTGCGGTTTCTTTTCTGCAGTTTCTTCTGTGGCAATGTTTTGAAGAAAATCTGTCTTTGAATTTCTCTTTCAGTTCCGCATATTTTTCATCATCCATCTCTCTGATTTTATCTGCAAATCCGAAAGGTGTTCTTTCTTTGATGTCATATTCTTCAAAGATTCCTTTTATAAACTTTCTTCTTTCCGAAACTTTTTTTGCTGCGAAAGCAACTCCTACTGCTGCAAGTGCACCCAATGCACCTTTTAAACCTGAATTTTTCATTTTTTTTTAATTTTACTATTGTTCTTTTTACTAAAGACGGATGGAAAGAGAATTTACTTTAAATAAAAAAACGGACATAAAGCCCGTTTTTACTGATTTTTTCTAAAGAAACCCCGTTCACAGCGTTGTTTCCACATTTCTTTGAATTTTTCTTTTTCTTCATCCGACATTCCGTTCATTCTTTCTTCTTTCAATTTTCTGAACTTTTCTTTGCCGTGGTTTTTTCCGCCAAATCCGCCGAAAAGGATTTTACTTAAAACCAGAATTCCCATCGCTTGCCAAAAAGTAATAATCTTCACCCCGATAATTTCGGGCAAAAGCAAATTCCAAAGCCACATTACAATTCCCGAAACTGCAAAAAGCATTGCAATTCCTCCCAACACAAAAAGTGCTATTTTTCCTCTGAATTTATTTTTCATTTCTTTTTTATTTTTAAAAATTTAAAAACATTATTGTTTCCAAACTAATTTCCTAATTTTTATCCCGTTATAATAACAGCATCAACTATCCTTTCAAATCCTTATACAAACCTGTCATTCTTTTTCTCAAATGTTTTATTGCATAGTTTTTTCTGCTGATAATGGTCTTAATATTTTCTCTCTGTTCATCTGCAATTTCCTGTAATTTCTTCCCTTCGATTTCGTTTTCCACAAAAACCAGCTTTTGTTTTTCGGGTAATTCTTCTAAGGCTGAAAATAATTCTTTCCATACTTCTTCCCGAAAAGCCAGCAATTCTGGGTTTTCAGAATCGTCCAGAAGCAAAATATCTTTAATAGAGAAACTTCCGTCTTCATCTTCATAGACAAAATCTTCGAGATTTTCGGTTGTTTTTTTCCGGTATTTGTCGATGATTTTATTGTTGGAAACTCTGTACAACCAACCACCGATATTGGTAATTTCGCCCAAATTAGTCAGATTGCTGAACTGATACCAAACTTCCTGCAAAATATCTTCGGCATCTTCTGTATTGCTCACTTTTTGCCGGATAAAAGACAATAGTTTTCCGCCGTAATTATTTACGGTATGTACTATGATACTTTCTTTTTCGGTTTGTGACATATAAGTAATTTCCGCCTCCATATTGATGATGACGATTGAAATTTTATTTTACTTTAAAATGTAAGAAAAGATTTAGAAATTTTGAATTTAATTTTTATGTTCCGCTAAATTCTTTAATACTTCAAAACCTTTGTTAAATCCTGCATTCATGTGTTTTTCATATTCTTTTTCAGTATGCACGATTGCTCGAAGCTGTGTTGTATTCTCATCAATCGCTCTGAGAAAATATTGTTCTTCTGCACCGCTCCACTGTTCCACTTCTTTGCTTTTGGTATCTTCAATTCCGTGATTTACAATTCCTAAATGACTGAAAATAATTTCATTTGGTTCGTCAAGAGTTTTTATGGTAGAAACCATTCCGTTTCCTTTTGTATCGAGGAAATAAGTTTTTCCGCCAATTTTCCAATCGGTTTTGAATTGTGAACCGGGAGCAAAAAATTGGGTCCATTCTTTGTAGGTTTCTTCATTCCAAAGCAAATCCCAAACTTTCTGAATGGGTACTTCAATTATTATTTCGTAGTTTAGGGTTTCCATAATGTTTAAAAATTAAGAGGTTTTTAAGATTTGCTGCTTTCTGAACTTCACGATTTTTAAAATTAAACCGAAAGGAATTTCCTGATTTAAAGGAAACTGCACAGAACCTTTTCCCTGTTTATAAACTGAAAGTTCTTTTTCAAATTCTTCGTGTCCGTTTGGTGTTGCGTAAAATCCGATGTGGTTTTTGTAAGCGGCAAAATAAACCAAAGGTTTTCCGTTCAGATAAAAGCCGGGAATTCCGTAGCTGATTTTTTCTTCGGATCCGGGAACTTCTTTTACAATTATTTCTCTGATTTCCCGTAGGATTTCCTGAGCATTTTCCGGAAATTGGATGATGTATTTTTTAATGTCTGTTTTCATTCTTTAGAGGTTATCAGAATTAAAAGACATTTCCCATTGAAAAAAAACATCAGTGGTTTTCACAATATTTATGGAAGTTATTCAAAATAGAATACCATCCGTCTCGCTGCATTTCTCTGGAATTCTGCGTTTCGGGATCGAAAATTTCAACGACTTCTGTCGTCGTTTCATCAATTTCATTAAACTGTATTTCCACCTTTCTGCCGTCTTCCAAATGGTATTTTATTTTCTGTAATAGAATAATCTCGTCATAGGTTGCTTCAAAATCAAAACCGAAACTTTTGTCTTTAGCTTCCATTCGCGTTTTCAATTTTCCACCGACTTTCAAATCATTTTCTGCTTTCGGGCAATGCCAAGATTCGTGGGCAAAATTCCATTTGGTGATGTGTTTCGGTTCGTTGAAGTACTCCCAAACTTTCTGCACAGGTTCCAGAATGGTAATGTCAATTCTTATCGGTTCTGTCATTTTTGTTTCTTTAAAATTAATAAAAAAGAACAGCTTCCTGAAAAACCGTTCTTATATAAATCATTTCACATACTCTTCATTAAAATTTACCATCCAATGGATTCCGAATTTATCCTTGAAACTACCGAAATAATCTCCCCAAAACTGGTCTTCCAAAGGCATTTCTACATTTCCTCCTTCCGAAAGTGCATTGAAAATTCTTTCCGCATCTTCTCTAGAATCCGGAAAAATAGAAATATAATTGTTATTTCCGACGG
>CAYSQR010000179.1:0-4098 GCA_964433195.1 uncultured Kaistella sp.
TGTAATCGCTCATTTGCGAATTGGTTCCTTCATCTCCTGCTTCATCGGTAATGTCTAGCAAATCACGTTGCAAATCAATCACGGTTTTGAAGGAAGCCAAAATATTTTCAACACATTTTGTAGCATCTGAAACTTCATTGCTTTCTTAGATGGTCGAAAGTTTCAGATAATCGGAATAGTTGTGATGCGGAGTTGCTCCCAAAGTGAGAATCCTTTCCGCAATTTCGTCGATTTTTAAAACCAAGCTATTGTAGAGTTCTTCAAACTTGGGATGTAAGATGAAAAACTGGTCTCCTTTGATGTTCCAGTGTGCTCCTCTTGTATTTTGGTAAAAAACGGAATAGTTTGCCAAAAGAATATTCAGCTTTTCGGAAATTTTCTTGCAGTCGGTTTCTTTTAAACCTATAATATTAGAATTTTTCATAACTTCTTATTTGTTACAAAAATACGAAAGAAAAAAGAGAAAGGATTCCATTTCAAGATTGAATGAAACTATGGTAAAGATTTTTAAAATTAAAATAATCTATTAATGCTTAATGAATTTAAAAGATCTTAAACCGTTTGAAGTTTGAATGGAAATCACATAAGTTGCAGATGGTAAATGACTTACGTTGATGGTTTTGCTTTTTTCGGTAAGGATGAGTTTTCCGCTCAAATCGAAAATGAAGACTTTTTCCACATCCAATCGGGATGTTCTGATGTAAAGAAAATCTGTCGCCGGATTCGGATAAACAACCAGTTCGCTCTTTACTTCGTCAGTTCCCAATACCTGAACAAGAGAAACCGGTTCACGGAAAAAAGAAACTTCCATTAATTCTTTCGGCAATTGCTCGAAAAAATATGCTTCACAAGTATAATCGCCGTAATCTTCCAACTCCACGTGATTGATGTGATAATTTGGTGCAGTAACCGTTGTTTTCTGATCCAGATTTTTGAACCACAAAAACTGATATTCATCTCCCGAAAGCGATTGCGAAAGAGTCGGCGAACCTCCTAAACCGGCATAAACGATTTTCGGTTCGTCATATCTTTGCGGAGAATAAGTGAAATCCGCCATAGATTTTTCTTTGAGAATAAAATTTCGGATTTGCTGTTTTGTAAAACGGTTATTATCCAAAAAAGTAAGAGCCGGAATATCGTCGGGAATTTCTCCTGAAAACTGATTTGCAGTGAGAGAAATCATTTGCAGTTTATTCAGCTGGAGAAGTGTTGTAGGGAAACTTCCCGAGAGAAGATTTCTGTCCAGATAAATTTGTTCGAGTTCTTTTAAAACCAAAAGATTTTCCAAGCCGCCCGAAATTTTATTACCGGAAAAATTAAGATGTACTAATTTGGTAAGCTGCGAAAGTTCTGCCGGAAAACTTTCTATTTGGTTATTTTCAAAAGAAAGCCACTCCAAATCTTTGAGGTTTGATAAAGCAGCCGCATAATTTGTGGTAAATAAATTGTGGCTCAAATCCAAAGAAGTAAGTTCTGTTAAAGTAGAAATTTCTACCGGAATTTTTGTCAGCTGATTTCCGGAAAGATTTAATTCTTTTAGCCGAAGCGAAGATAAATTACCGAAATTCTGCGAAATAGAATTGTTGCTCAGATTCACGGAACGCAAACCATATAGCTCCGAAATTTTCTGTGGAACTGCGTTTAATCCGATATGCGATAAATCCAAAACCTCCAGATTCGGAAAATTTTGCAGAAAATTTTCTATATCCGAAAAAGAAAACAGGTTATTTCCTACGGAAAGTTCCTGAAGACCGGAAAGAGGAAGAATCGCCACAGAAGGATCTCCCGATAATCTGTTATTACTAAGGTCCAAACGTACCAAATCCGTAAGAGAAGAAATCGAAGACGATACTTCTCCCAATAACTGATTGGAGCTCAAATCCAGTTTTTGCAATTTCGGGAAACTTGAAAAAAATGCCGGAAAATTTCCTTTTAATGCATTTCCACGAAGATTTATTTCCACGACATTTCCGTTTTTCACTTTTATACCGTACCAATATTTCGGGTCTTTTTCCAAGTCCCATTTCTGGCTCCATTCATCGCCGGAAGTGGAGTTATAGATATTGATGAGAGCATTTCTTTCAGCAAAAGAAATACTCCATTGCTGGGTGAAATATAAATTGGAGAAAAGTAAAAATAGTAAAAGTTTCTTCACAGGATTATATGCTTTTTGATGCTACAAATATAAATTAAAAGTTGATATAAAATCCAAAAGGATAAAAATTTGCATATTTGCGGAATGAAGAAATATTTTGATAATTTGTATATGGGGAAGTATATTTTCTTGGCTGCAATTGCTGTTCTTATTTATTTTTTTCAATCGTTTTTTATGCCGACAGGAGGAATCGGAGCGGATAGTCTTTCTTATTTCGGAATCGCTTCTGATTTACCGAGACTTGAAACAAATCTTTTTCCGTTGGGTTATCCGGTTTTAATCAAGATTTTTTATTTTATTTTCCAAGATTATTTTTGGGCATCCAAAATGCTGAATCTCTCTATGATGCTCATCATTCTGTTTTTCTCTTATTTCAAAAAATTTTATTTCAGAGAAACTGTTTTGCTGTTTACGGGAAAAACGCTTTTCTTCGCTTTGAATTATGCGATGTCGGAAGCACCGTTTCTTTTTCTTCTTTATTTCCTTATATATCTGTTTCACGAAAGATTTCACGAGAAAATAAAATCACGGAATTTTATTTTTTTTACCACATTAATTTTGGTTCTTTTGTTTACGGTACGTTATTCGGGAATATATATTTACTTGGGAACTGGTGTTTTTTGGTTAGTAATGGTTTTGGGAAAAAAATCTTTTCCTTTAAAAACAGACGTTTTCAAGGTTTTATTGATTTCAGGATTAGGTATTGCCGCTTATTTGGGATTTAACCTATATATATATGGAAGTTTTACGGGGGAGAATCTTCGTGGTGCTCCTAAGCAATATTATCCTGTATATATTCTGCGTGATATTTTGGGAATGACAAATGTGGTGGATCCTTTCATTTGGATTAAACCAGCTTCCAACAGCTTTTTAAGTATTGGTTTTCAGATTGGTTTGATGTTGTTTGATTTACTGGTATTGAGGTATTTCATTAAGCTCTTTAGAACAAAAAAAGATGCTCTTCAACCGGAATTTCATCATTTACTTTGGATTGTTGCAGGAGTTTATACCATCACACTTTTTATATCGGGAATTTTTCAGCAGATTGAGGAGATGAATACAAGAATGCTCGCTGCAGCTAATTTCTGTCTGTTTTTCTCTTTTCTGATTATTTATTTTAAAAATTTAAAATCCGATACGCTTATTTTCGGGGTAGGTTGCTTTTTTCTGTTGTTTTCAACATTTTACCGGCTAAAAATTCCGGCAGATTACTTTGATAATCGCAAACAAATTGAAGCTCAGATGCCAAAATTTAGTCATAAAAAATTTTTATACAACGATCAAAGAGGAGAAAAGGGTAATCTTACAACGTATCATATCCCTGTAATAAAAAAAACGTTTCAATATAGACATACCAGTAATCAAAGAGGGGAAATCAAACATTCGATTGCAGGTACAATTAATCCTCAAATAAAATGGTTAAAATACGACACCATCAAGGATAAATCACAGGTTTTGTACACTTCGGAACTTATTTTGAAATAATTTTCAGTTACAAGAAATTACAATTTTTATAAAGTTGAAAATTTGTATTTGTCGGTTCAAAAATATTTCCTACTTTTGCACCCTAAAATAAAAAGCAATTAAATGCCTACTATTCAACAATTAGTTAGAAAAGGAAGAGTCGCACTTACCAAGAAGAGTAAATCGGCTGCACTTGATTCCTGTCCACAAAGACGAGGTGTATGTACAAGAGTATATACTACCACACCGAAGAAACCTAACTCTGCACTAAGAAAAGTTGCAAGGGTAAGACTTTCAAACGGTAAAGAAGTCAACGCTTATATCCCGGGCGAAGGACACAATCTTCAAGAGCACTCGATAGTATTGGTAAGAGGCGGAAGGGTGAAAGACCTACCGGGAGTACGTTACCACATCGTAAGAGGTGCATTAGACACAGCAGGTGTAAATGGAAGAACACAGAGAAGATCTAAATATGGAGC
>CAYSQR010000180.1:0-4090 GCA_964433195.1 uncultured Kaistella sp.
AGCGAGAACTTATGAGAAATTCAAAAACGAAAAATATTTTTACTTAAATCATTTTACAATAAAAAATAATTCATAATCAACTATAATAAAAATAATTGAATAAAATTTAAACAGGCTCTTAAACATTTTTAGAAATAAAATTTAGAGAGACTCTTAAATTTATTTTCTAAATTTGAAGAGTTAATTTTATATGAATATGAACAATTTAAAAGGACTTGGTGTTGCTCTGATTACACCTTTCAACGAAGATTTATCCGTAGATTTCGATTCTTTAACCAAATTGGTTGACTTCAATATTGCAAACGGAACCGATTATCTTGTCGTTTTGGGAACTACTGCAGAAGCTGCAACACTTTCTTCCGAAGAAAAAAAACAGGTCGTAAATCATATCATCAAAGTCAATAACAATCGTGTTCCTTTGGTTTTGGGAATCGGCGGAAACAACACGATGGAAGTAAAAAAGCAAATCGAAGAAACCGATTTGTCGGCTTTCGAAGCGGTGCTTTCTGTTTCGCCGTATTATAACAAACCCAATCAGGAAGGAATTTACCAGCATTATAAAGTTTTGGCAGAAACCGAGAAAAAAATAATCATCTACAATGTTCCCTCCAGAACCGGACAAAACATCGAAGCAGCGACAACTTTGCGATTGGCAAAAGATTTCCCGAATCTGATGATGATTAAAGAAGCCGCTCCGAATATCCTGCAATATTTCGATATTATCAGACAAAAACCGGAACATTTCAACTTGGTTTCCGGCGATGACGAATTTACGCTTCCCGTAACTTTAGCAGGTGGAAACGGAGTAATTTCCGTAATCGGACAAGCTTATCCGAAGGAATTTTCTGCAATGGTGCAACTCGCTTTCAATGGTAAAGTGAAAGAAGCATACGAAATCCACAACAAATTAGTGGAAATCACCCGATTGATTTTTGCGGAAGGAAATCCTTGCGGAATCAAAACCATTCTGGCGGAAATGGGAATCATTAAAAATTATCTGCGACTTCCGTTGGTTGCAGCAAGTACAGATTTGCAGCAGAAAATAAAAGCGGAGATGAAAAACGTTTCGTGAATCATCAATTTTGCTACACAAGTGAATCGTAAATTTTTAAAAATTTACGATTGATTATTCATCATTTACAAAATTTTTGAAATAATCTGCACATTTCGAGAAATGTGTTCCATACCAAGAAAATGCTTCTCCGTCAACTAAAATAATTTTCGTGTCGGGAAACTCTTTTTTCAGCTCATCAATATGTTTTTGCCGGAAAGGAAAAGGTTCGGAAGAAAGGAAAATATAATCTGCTTTTTGCATTTCATCTACGGAAATTTCGGGGTATCTTTTTTCATTTTTAAAAATATTTTCAAAACCCAGATTTTCTAAAACCTCGTGAATAAAAGTATCGCGACCAATCGTCATATAAGGATTTTTCCAAATGAGGTAACATACTTTTTTTCTTTGAAAATTTTTAATATCATTAAAAATACTTGAAATTTTCCGATTAAAACCTTCTGCAATTTTTTCTTTATTCAAAAGTGTTCCGAGTTCGGTAAGAAAGTTTTCGTTGTCTTTCAAAGTTTCAATATCCGTAATCCAAACTTTGAAATATTTCATCAGTTCTTCCACCTGTTCTTTTACGTTTTCCTCTTTATTGGCAATAATTAAATCCGGTTTCAGGTTTTTAATTTTAGTTAAATTCAGGTTTTTCGTTCCACCTATGATTTCAACATTTTTAACCAAATTTTTCGGATGAATACAGAATTTTGTTCTTCCGATAATTTCGGAACCGCCTAAATCAAAAAGCGTTTCGGTAATACTGGGAACAAGAGAAATGATTTTCATTTTTTTTTGAATTGATAAAAACTTTGTCAAAGTAAACAAAAATGCTTCTGAAAACTTTGACAAAGTAAATTAAAGCAATCGCCCCGAAAGAAAAAGTCCGGCTACAGTGAAATAAATAATCAAACCGGTCACATCGACCAAAGTAGCTACAAAAGGTGCGGAAGAAGTTGCAGGATCCAGTTTGAATTTTTTCAGAACAAACGGAATCATAGAACCCGAAAGTGTTCCCCAAAGAACAATCATTGCTAAAGAAATTCCTGCACTGATTGCTATGAAAAACCAATATTCTCCGTAATCGAACCAGCCCATTTTTTGCCACAACATAATTCTGAAAAATCCGATAATTCCCAACAAACTTCCTAAAAACAATCCGGTTACAAGTTCTTTTCGCATTACTCTCCACCAATCTTTGATGGTAATTTCTTGCAGTGCCATTGCACGGATAATGAGTGTTGCAGCTTGTGACCCGGAATTTCCGCCACTTGAGATAATCAATGGAATAAATAACGCCAAAACAACCGCTTTTTCTATTTCTATTTCATAAAAACCCATTACCGAAGCGGTTATCAATTGTAGAAAAAACAGTACAATCAGCCAAAGTCCCCGTTTTTTAATCATTTCAAACCAATGCGTTTGAATATACGGTTCATCCAAAGCTTCTACCCCTCCGAATTTCTGAATATCTTCGGTATTTTGCTGCTCTATTTGGTCGAGAATATCGTCAATCGTTACAATTCCTACCAAAACGCCGCTTTCCGTAACAATCGGTAATGCGGAACGGTCGTATTTTTCGAAATAAGGAACTGCATCTTCCTTGGAAGTTGTGGTCGTAATCGCCACAAAATGATTATCGGTAATTTCGGAAATCAAAGTATCTTCTTCCGCCAAAAGTAACGAACCGATTGCAATATCGTCTATCAAACGATTTCTTTCGTCCACGACGTAAAGATGATTCATTGTTTCCACTTTCTTTCCCACTCTTTTTATTTGTTGGAAACATCTTTTTACCGTCCATTCTTTCCGTATCTGGATGTAATAAGGCGTCATCAAACGTGCAATGGAATCTGCGTGATAACCGAGAAGTTTCAGTGCGATTCTTCTTTCCTGCGGATTAAGATGGTTGATGGAATATTTAATGAGCTCATCGGGAAAATCTTCGAACAAAGCAGTTCTGTCATCGGGAGTCATCGCATTCAGAATCTCCGAAACTTCATCGCTTCCGATACTTCGGATGGTTTCTTCCTGAAAATCGGGATCAAGGTGCGAAAAAACATCTGCTTTGTATTGTTTGGGAACTTTCAAAAATGCCAAAACACGCTCACTTGCACGAAGTTCGCTGAGTGTTTCTGCAATATCTGCAGGATTGAAAATAAGTTCCTGTGTATCCAAAACCTTTAGTTTGAATTGCAAAAATAACTCAAAAACTTAAAAATAACGAATAAATCGGATTTATTAAAATTAAATTTAGTTTAAATCTTCGAGCATCGTGAAGTTTTCCTTTTTGTATTTTCTAAGGTTTTTTCTGATGTTTTTAATGGCTCCTTTGGAACCTATTTTAATGGAATTTTCTGCAGAACCGAGAAGACGTGCATTTTTTTTGTAGGTATCATAAGAAGTTTCGGTAATTAAATTTCCGGTTGCATCGAAGAGTTTCATACTCACAATCACCTGATTCGAAAAAACATATTTCCCAATTCCTACTTTGAAGTATTTCACTTTGGGAACTACGGCAAACTGTGCATTATTATTCAGGCAAAATTCCCGAAGCAGCTCTATATCTACATTATCATACAGAATTTCAGAATCCACGCGAAGCATTCTTATATTCCGGAAAGTGATGATGTTATCGGATACTGCAGAGAAAAATGCGGAATAAGTCGGTTGTTTGATTTCATCAATATCTGGAAAAATCTCCGGATTAAAACAGATAACATTCTGAACTCCGAAATCCCTGTTCGGAGTGCCGTTTTGTGCTTTTACCGGATGAAAACCTGCCAAAAGAAAAAAAGCAACGAAAATATTAGAAAACAAATAAATATTTTTCATTATGATGTACCGTCACAAAAATACTGCTATTCAACGAAATAACAATGAAAATTTTAAGAAAATTTTAACATTTAATTTTAATCGGTTTGATTTACGGAAACGATAATGTTTTTGAGATTAGAAAAAATATCGTACTTTTGCACCCGTTACATAATAATCATTAAAATAATATTGGAATGTACTTAACAACTGACAAGAAGA
>CAYSQR010000181.1:0-3993 GCA_964433195.1 uncultured Kaistella sp.
GCAATGAGCAATGAGCAATGAGCAATGAGCAATCAATAATCAACTATGAGTTATTCACTAATCTTAAAACTGTCCTTCAAAGTTACGGTTCTGTTGAAAACCAATTTCTCGTCGGAAGAATCTCTGTCTTTTGTAAAATAGCCGATTCTCTGGAACTGATAAGGTTGCCCGATTTCGGCATTTTTCAAACTTGGTTCTGTAAATCCCTGAACGGTTTTCAAAGATTCCGGATTGATGAATTCCATAAAATCTGTTTCTTTTTCTGCATCCGGTTGCGGAGTGGTAAACAATCTGTCATAGATTCTCACTTCCACAGGAATTGCGTGTTTTGCAGAAACCCAGTGCAATGTTCCTTTTACTTTTCTTAAACTTTCTTCGGTTCCGCTTCCGGATTTGCTTTTCGGGTCGTAAGTTGCATAAATGGTTTTTATTTCTCCGTTCTCATCTTTTTCCACTCGTTCTGCTTTGATGATGTATGCAGATTTCAAACGGACTTCTCCACCTAATTTCAAACGGAAGAATTTATTATTCGCTTCTTCTTTGAAATCTTCTCTTTCGATATATAATTCTCGGGAAAACGGAATTTCTCTCGTCCCTGCATTTTCATCTTCGGGATTATTTTCGGTTTCCAGCCATTCTTCCTCGTTTTCGGGATAGTTTTCAATTACGAGTTTCACAGGATCTACAACCGTCATTACTCTGGTTGAAATTTTATTCAAATCCTCTCTTACAAAAAATTCGAGCAATTGAATGTCAATTAAATTTTCCCTTTTTGCCACACCTACTCTTTCAATAAAATTTTTAATAGATTTTGGTGTAAAACCCAATCTTCTCATTCCCGAAATTGTCGGCATTCTGGGATCGTCCCATCCTGTAACTGCTTTTTCCGCAACCAATCTCTGGAGTTTTCTTTTGGAAGTAATCATATAAGAAACATTCATTCTCGCAAATTCTCTTTGCTTGTTTCTAACCGTATTTTTTTCATAAACTTGGTCGAGATACCAATCGTAAAGTGGACGATGGTTTTCAAATTCCAATGAACAAAGTGAATGGGAAATCTGCTCGATATAGTCCGATTCTCCGTGTGCCCAATCATACATCGGGTAGATTTTCCATTTTTCTCCGGTTCTGTGATGTGGTCTTTTCAGGATTCTGTACATTACCGGATCACGCATATTCATATTCGGAGATTTCATATCGATTTTTGCACGAAGCGACATTGCACCTTCTTCGAACTCGCCGTTTTTCATTTTCCCGAAAAGTTCCAGACTTTCTTCAACCGGTCTGTTTCGGAAAGGAGAATCTATTCCGTCTTCAAAAGGATTTTTTCTCTGTGCCGTGATTTCTTCGGAGGTTTGCTCATCAACATACGCTTTTCCGTCTTTAATCATTTGTACCGCCCAATCGTAAAGCTGATCGAAATAATCTGAAGCATACAATTCTTTATCATATTTGAAACCGAGCCAATCAATATCGGCTTTTATGGAATCTACAAATTCCTGCTCTTCTTTTTCGGGATTGGTATCATCGAAGCGGAGATTTACGGGAGCTCCGTATTTTTCACCCAAACCAAAATTAATACAGATTGCTTTGGTGTGACCTACGTGCAGATAACCATTCGGTTCCGGAGGAAAACGAAACCGCAGTTTCGATTTGTCTAGACCGTTTGCTAAATCTTCTTCTATAATTTGCTCAATAAAATTGAGGGATTTTTTTTCTTCCATTGAATTAATCGTTGAGGTGCAAATTTACGGATTATTGGGGAAAGGAAAAACCGCTTGTTCTTTAATTATATGATTTTTTAGTTTTTAATAAAAATCATTTTTGGTTGTATTGCTTTCGTTCTAAAATTGTAATACATTTGTTTTAAAATTAACTCCCTAAAAATTTAAAACTATGAAAACCAAAACTTTAGTCTTAACATTCCTATTTAGTTCACTTTTTTGCTTTTCCCAAATCGGAGATTCTTTAACAATGAATGAGAATATTCTTCCCTCATCGGAAAAGATGAATATCATTAAAACAAATGTTACTGCATACGCATTCAGAAACATAAACATCACTTATGAAAGAGCCATCAGCAAAAAAGTTTCGGTTTCTGCAGGAATTAATATGATGCCAAGTGGAAATATCCCGTTTATGAACAGCTTTATAAAAGAAGGAGCCGATGAAATGTCTGATGTAAAAGTTTCTAATACTGCTTTTACCATAGAAGCAAGGTACTATTTCGGAGCAGGTTACGGACGTGGGTTTTATATCGCACCTTATTACAGATATACAAATTTCAAAGCTGATAATTTTACTTACAATTATAAAGATTCTGTAACCGGTCAAGTAATTCCTATGGATATTTCGGGGAAAGCAAATGCACACAGCGGAGGTATCCTTTTAGGAGCACAATGGGCACTTGGAAAACAGAAAAACTGGGTTTTGGATTTATGGATTATCGGTGCTCATTATGGAGCAGGAAAAGGCAGGTTTGAAGGAATAGCAAGAAGCCCTCTTCTGCCATATCAACAAGATGATATGAAATACGAAGTAGAAGGATTTGGTATTCCGCTTATAAAATATAAAGTTACTGCAGATTCAAAAGGTATTTATGCAGATCTCGACGGACCTTGGTTGGGAGTAAGATCGGGAATTTCTTTCGGATACAGGTTTTAATTAAATCCAAATCATAACTAAAAGAAACCGTCGTGAATTTAAAATAATTCACGACGGTTTTTTCTAATGAAGTTTGAGTTTCTTAATCAAAAATATAGCTTAATCCTGCACTGAGAACCTGCTCGGATTTTTTCTTCTGTATATTCGGATCTACTCCCTGTTCTGTCATCAAACCTTTGTAGGTATTGGAAAGTCCCAAATCGTATCTCAACGTAAGTTCGAGCTTTCTCTTGTAAGAATATCCTACTCCTGCTCCAACTGCGATATTCAGTCCGTTTGCTTTTCCGTTTCCGTAAGCATCTCCTTCTACTGTATAAACTTGTTTTGACGGATCTGTCACTTTTTGATGAATCAAGATGTTAAATTTAGGACCTGCAATTCCAAAAAACTCCGATTCGGCTTCGGAAAAATAGGCTTTAAAATAGATAGGAATACTGATGTAATTATTGGCATAAACCGCATCGTAACTAGGGAATCCTTTTGCGTGCTTATCTTTGCCGGATTCTCCCGCTCCGAGATACTCCAATTCCGGCTGAATAAAAAACATACTATTACTGTCAATCGGAATAAGTGCCAAAAAACCGCCGTAGAAAGAATATCTCGCTCCGGAAGGATTGTGTGCATTGGTAATTCTGGAGTAAGTTCCTCCTGCTTTTACTCCGTATCTCGTGCTGCTGAAATCAATCTGTGCAGAAAATAAAACCGATACGGTAATAAGCAGAACACTAAAAATATTTTTCTTCATAATTGGTTTTTGCGTTTTTGTATTATCCGAGAACTTTAGCAACGGTTACTCCGATTTCCGCAGGAGAATCTACAACATTTATTCCGTTTTCTCTCATAATTTCCATTTTCGCTTGTGCCGTATCTTCCGCTCCTCCTACGATTGCACCGGCGTGTCCCATTGTTCTTCCTTTCGGTGCGGTTTGTCCTGCGATAAATCCTACAACCGGTTTTTTGGAACCGCTTGCTTTGTACCATCTTGCAGCTTCAGCTTCTAAACTTCCTCCGATTTCGCCAATCATTACAACAGCTTCGGTTTCAGGATCGTTGATGAATAATTCGAGAGCTTCTTTTGTTGTAGTTCCGATAATCGGATCTCCTCCGATTCCGATGGCGGTGGAAACTCCGTAACCTGCTTTTACTACCTGATCTGCAGCTTCATAAGTTAAAGTTCCGGATTTTGAAACGATTCCTACTTTTCCTTTTTTGAAAACAAAACCGGGCATAATTCCTATTTTCGCTTCATCGGAAGTGATGATTCCGGGACAGTTCGGACCGATTAATCTGCAATCTCTGTCAGCAATATAAGATTTTACTTTTACCATA
>CAYSQR010000182.1:0-3925 GCA_964433195.1 uncultured Kaistella sp.
GGTTTCTTTCTTTGTCAGAATGTGGCTTTTAAAAGCACCTTTTCTTTTAATCTTACCTGTTCCGGTAAGTTTAAAACGCTTTTTAGCACCTGATTTCGTTTTTAATTTTGGCATTTTTGCTTAATTTATGTATTTGTTATCAATGTCTTATTCTAATGTAACAATTTAAAAATGTAACAATTATATTTCTGATTGATACATTGGTAAATTGATATATTTACTTCACTACTTTCTTCGGACTCATCATCATAATCATTCTTTTGCCTTCCAATTTCGGGAGCTGGTCAACTTTTCCGACGTGTTCCAATTCCTGTGCAAGTTTCAGAAGTAGAATTTCTCCTTGATCCTTAAAAATAATAGAACGTCCTTTGAAGAAAACATAGGTTTTCAGTTTAGAACCTTCTTCCAGAAATTTTTCGGCGTGTTTTTTCTTGAAATCATAATCGTGATCATCTGTTTGAGGACCGAATCTGATTTCTTTTACTACAACTTTTACTTGTTTGGCTTTCAGTTCCTTTTGTTTTTTCTTTTGTTCATAAAGAAATTTCTTATAATCCAAAATTCTGGAAATATAAGGTTCTGCTTTATCTGAAATTACCACCAAATCCAGTTCCTGGTCTTTTGCGATTTCCAAAGCTTTTGCGAGCGGATAAACTCCCGGCTCTACATTATCGCCTACTAAACGCACTTCTTTCGCACGGATTTTTTCGTTAATCTGGTGCAAATCTTCTTGTACGCGTCTCTGTGGACCTCTACCTCTGTAATGAAATTTTTGTGCTATGGTTTTATTATTTTAAAGTTAATTTCTAAATTTTTGCTTCTTTTTTGAAGTAACTGATGAAATCTTCCACGTTCATTGTTCCCAAATCTCCTTCACCTCTTCTTCGGACAGAAATAGTATTGCTAAGTTCTTCATTCTCACCTACAACCAGCATAAATGGGAGTTTCTTCAACTCTGCATCACGGATTTTCTTGCCCGTTTTCTCGTTTCTCTCATCAATTAAGCCGCAAATATCGTGATTTTCCAGCAATTGTGAAACTTTTTTTGCATAATCCACATATTTTTCGCTAATCGGTAAAATGATGAACTGATCCGGAGCAAGCCAAAGCGGAAAATCTCCCGCTGTATTTTCCAATAAAATGGCGATAAATCTTTCCATAGAACCGAACGGAGCTCTGTGAATCATTACAGGTCGGTGTTTTTCTCCATCGTTCCCGGTATAATTCAAATCGAATCTTTCCGGCATATTGTAATCTACCTGAATTGTCCCGAGTTGCCATTTTCTTCCGAGTGCATCTTTTACCATAAAATCTAATTTAGGTCCGTAAAATGCAGCTTCGCCATATTCTACGATGGTATTCAGATTTTTATTTTTTGCGGCGGTAATAATTGCGGTTTCTGCTTTTTCCCAAACTTCATCGGAACCGATGTATTTTTGTTTGTTTTCGGGATCTCTTAATGAAACCTGTGTTACGAAATCTTCAAAACCTAAAGATTTGAAAACATATAATACCAAATCAATTGTTTTTTCGAATTCTTCCAAAAGCTGATCGGGAGTACAGAATAAATGTGCATCATCTTGCGTAAATCCACGAACTCTGGTTAAACCGTGAAGTTCCCCCGATTGTTCGTATCTGTAAACTGTTCCGAATTCTGCAAAACGTTTCGGTAAATCTTTGTAAGACCATTGTCCTACTTTATAGATTTCGCAGTGATGCGGACAATTCATAGGTTTCAGCATAAATTCCTCACCTTCGTTTGGAGTTTTAATGGGTTGGAAACTGTCTGCACCGTATTTGTCCCAATGTCCCGAAGTTACATAGAGTTCTTTTGCTCCGATGTGTGGTGTCATTACGAATTCATAACCTGCTTTTTTTTGTGCTTCGGAAAGGAAGTTTTCCAATTTTTTTCTTAGCGCAGTTCCTTTTGGTAACCAAAGAGGAAGTCCTGCTCCGACTTTTTCGGAGAAAGCGAAAATTCCTAATTCTTTTCCGAGTTTTCTGTGGTCACGGCGTTTTGCTTCTTCAAGTTTTTCTAAATATTCGGTTAAATCTTTCTGTTTCGGGAAAGAGATTCCGTAAACTCTTGTGAGCTGTTTGTTTTTTTCGTCGCCTCTCCAATAAGCTCCTGCTGCATTGAGGATTTTCACGGCTTTCACAATTCCTGTTGAAGGAATATGACCACCTCGACACAAATCTGTAAAATTATCGTGAGTAACGAAAGTGATTTCGCCATCATTAAGGTTTGAAATTAATTCTGTTTTATAAGGATTGTCTGCATATTCTTTCAACGCATCGGCTTTGGAAACAGGGTAGAGTTGGAAAGTGCTGTCTTTTCTTGCATTTTCCAAAACTTTCTTTTCTATTTTCTCGAAATCTTTTTCGCTCAAAGTTTCATCGCCGAAATCCACATCGTAATAAAATCCGTTTTCGATAGCGGGACCAATCGTGAGTTTTGCATCGGGATAAAATTCCAAAATTGCTTGTGCCAAAAGGTGTGCGGAAGAATGCCAAAATGCTTTTTTTCCAAAATCATCATTCCACGTAAGAAGCTGAAGCGTAGAATCTGTTGTTATCGGTGTAGAAATTTCTGTCTGATTTCCGTCCACAATTGCGGAAATGGTGTTTCTTGCCAAACCTTCGCTGATTGATTTTGCTACTTCAAGCGGAGTTACCGCATTTTCAAATTCTTTGATGCTTCCGTCGGGAAGTGTGATTTTTACCATTTTGAACTAAAAATTTTAAGTGGCAAAAATACGGAAATTTTTTAGAAAATAGGGCGAGTTATATTGAAAGTAAAAGTATGTTGAAATTCAAATCGCTTAAGAAAAGTTATCTTACATAGAAGCTTCTCTCAATTATTTTTCCGGAGGTTACAGATATTTTTCTCCAGCTGCTTTCGTCATTCATAGGAATCCAACGTCTTTCCTCGGTTCGATAATGCCAATCTTTATCCTTTTGATAAAATAATTTACAATTTTCTCCTTCTACAATTTTCAAAATTTCATTGTCGTGGTAGTTTACCTCATCATAATCAGTATAAGCTAATTGAGCCATTTCTGAATATAATTCATTTAATTCTAATAACTGTTTATTTAGATTGTCATCAAGTTCTTCGGCATTAAGTCCTACTTTTTTAGCTTCAATAATGGTAATTGGATAAGAATGAGATGGGTATTCAGAATTCAGAGTATTACTTATTTTTTCAGCTTCTTCGATGTCCGACATATGATATGATAATATATCGGTTGTAAGTTTTATTGACAGTGATGTTGCTCTATCAACAGAACCAATAACCAAAGGATGAATGTATTTATATATTTCTATAAATGGATTAATATCATTGTTGATTTTATTAGAATCCCATAGATTTAAAACTCTGCTTAATTCATTTTGACTAACGCTAACTCTATCATTGTCTTTGTCAATAGGAGATAAATCGTGAGTTATGGATGTATCAATAGCTGTAAGATAAGCCAAAGGTCCCATTTTAATTAAATCTGAACCAAGAACTAACATTGTTGCTGCTGATGCACAATCAAGAGGAATTAAAGCAATAATTTGCTTGTAATATTTTCTCAAAAGATTTACAATTCTTAAGGAAGCCTCTCCAGAACCTCCTTCACTTTTTATAAATAAATAAAGTTTATCTCTTTTTTTGTTATTTTTCAGAATTTCATAAAAAGCAATAATATCATCTCCAAGAATTTTACTATTTGCAGAAATCCAATAACTCATAAAATCTCCGTCAAGATTTTTTGAGATTTCTTTAATTAGATTTTGTGTTTCATCAAATAATTTTGGTGGTGTTTTGATTTCTATATTATTGTCCATTTTTTTTTGTATTTTATAATTTCAAAACATCAATTGTTCCGGTTTTATCTTCAATTTTATAGTTTAATGCTTTTGCCAGAACAAAAATATG
>CAYSQR010000183.1:0-3904 GCA_964433195.1 uncultured Kaistella sp.
TCTGTAGAGATAAAAGGAATGGTCTGTTTTTGGATTTCTGTGGGACTTTCGAAGCCCAGTTCGCCAATTGCCTTCAAGATTTCAGGACTTAAATTGGTTTCCGTAAATAAATTCATTAAGTATTTTAAATATTCTGCAAAGATACGTTTTTTTGAATTGATAAAATTTATATCGTTTTATTAAATTTTTGTTAAAGCAGGATTTTCCCCGAAGTCTCCCGATGGTAAAGTTACTTTTTCCAGAGTTGGAAGCACAATGATGTATTGCGAAGGAAATATGAAATTAGAAACCTCTTTCGGACAAGAGTTGCCACAAATGACAAGTTACAAAATCGATGGGCATTTTCTTACACTTTCGGGTGGAAACGGAAAGACAATGAAATTTGTTGCGGCTGATTGGGATTAAATCAACAAAAACTGCAAACAATTTGTAGCTTTTGTCTTCATCTAAATAAACAAGATGTTGTTTTAAAAACCAATATTTCTTTATTTCCGGTTTTAAATATTTTTAAAAGATTCTTATGGTAAAAACCAATACCCAGATAATGTTCCCAGATTGCTGAATGCTCTCAAATTCGGATTAGTAAAAGTTTCTGAATTGGTAGAAGGTTTTTAAAACTATTCCTGCTATATCCACCTGTTTTTTTTTAATTCGGAAGTTTGGTTCCTGCTATTTCCAAAGGAAAACCTAAATTTTGTCCACCTCCTGCAAGTAAAGTTTTCCAGGTAGATGTAGAAACTTCGTATTGCATAGCGTTGTTTATCTTTGCCGGATCATTTGGAAACTGTGGGTAAAAATGATTTCCGCTGCTGGTAGATTTCGAACCCCATTTTATCCAATATGTTCCGGCGGAAAGAATTAAATCTGATGCTTGAGTTTTTAGTTTGTAAATCTTTCTTGTAGTAGTATCGGGTTGTCCTTCTGCTATTCTGTACATTTTAGCATCTTCTGCAGATACAAAACGGTTTGTAGTGAGATTTCCATATACTTTTACCGCTCCTGCTGCAGATGGATCAGAAGAATAAATCTCGAAATATAATTCATTGACAGGAAATGCAGTTCCTGAAAAATTTGTTTCGTATGCATAAAAATAAAAATTCTGAATTGTCCATTTTTCTCCGGAAGGTATTGTAAAATCATCCGCAAGAATATAGCCCGTAATATTCGCTAAACTGCCATAAGATTCTTGGGGTAATTTTAGCTGGCTCCAAGTGTATCCTGCAGGTGCAGTAGTTCCTGCTATTGAAGTTATTCCGGTACTCATTCCGGATGCTCCATTGTAAGTAAATGCTTCCGGCTGCTGTGGTGGTACAGGTTCATCATCTTTCCTGCAAGCAGTAAAAACTAAAGCGATTATAAAAAAGATAACCGCGGTTTTGAAGATTTTGTGTATTGTTTTCATAATTTTTAAGATTAAGATTAAAGATTTGCAGGGTACAATTGCTACAGTGTTATTTAGTCACGGTAAAAAACCAAAGTTCCCGACAAAGTTCCCGGATTGCTGAATGCACCAGTATTCAAATTGGTAAAAACTCCGGAATTGGTTGACGGTTTTAGAACAATTCCTGCCAAATCGACAGACACTTTTTTGCCTTCTACTTTTAAAGTTAAGTTCCCGGAAGTATCGCTTGAAGTATATTCGAATAAACCGCTACCTCTTATTTCGGTAATACTCATCCAGATATGATTAGGGTCGGTATCATTTTGATTGGTAACCAATTTATAAGTTGTGGTTGCAGTAGGCAAATTGTCAATATTAAAAAAAGTAGAAAAGGTTTTCAAATTATTGCTTGCATCGTTTGCACCAATGTATTTTTGTCCGGCAACTACAGTCCAACCGCAAGATCCGTTAATTTTGTATTGTTCTCCACCGGCGGTTAAGGTAATATTCGCAATTCCAGCAGCAGTGTTGTTGTCGTTTGTGCTGTCGTTATCGGTATTGTTGTCGGTTTTACAGGCTGTTAAACTTACGAAGGTAAGTAGTAAAAAAAGTAAATTTTTCATTGTATTATTTTTTAGAAGTTATCATTAAAATTAGATAAAAGACTTAAAGCGTATTATATTTCAGTTTAATAAAGTTTGTTCTTTAGTTATTGACAGGGTAAGAATAGAAGACCTGAACTCCGCAAATGCCTTCATAATTATTTACAAAATCTCCGGACATTGAGATGGCATAAAAATAATTTGTATTATTAATTGTTATCTGTGATGGAATATTCAATGTACGAGTTTGAATGGCAGTACTTCCTCCGCTGGAAACTGATGATGCAATTGTTTCAGGAAATACATTAAGCGTTTGCAGAACGCGCACAAAACTAAATGTATAATCCTGGGTAAAATTATTATCTAAAAAATGTACTTTAATTTGAGAGATAACAGCACCAGTTGGAAGATTTATGGGAGCAATCAGCGAAGCACCATAAGTACTTGTCGGGAAATACGCTTTGACTGTACTAAGATTATGATTGTTTTCGGCAGATACAAAAGAAAAAGGTCCTATCGACAGAACGTCATTACGCATTATCTGTGTCCAGATTGCATTTCCATTGGCATCGGAAGTAAGTACTTTTCCGGTTCCTGCTCCGTTTGTAACTTGCAGATTGATGGTTTTTGTTTTTCCGTTTATTTCTAATTTTTCTCCGGGAGTTGGAACTCCAATTCCTACATTTCCGGTGTTGGTGTTAGAAATATTGTTTCCGTTGGTTGTCCATTGTGAAGCTCCGCTTCCCGAAGATTTCGCATACATTGCATACGGAACACTCAGTAATTGCGAAGTTCCTGCAATCGTATAATTGGTTCCTCCGTTTGGATCGGTTTCGGTCTTAAGGTAATAATTTCCGGTTGACCAGTTGATTGTATTAAAAGTTCCCGACAAAACCGTTCCCGAACCAATTTCCATTGATAACAAACCGTTTGCATTCGTTGTTCCTGTTAATCTTTCGGAATAAGCAACAGTTCCCGAAGCCGAACCTTGCAGAACGCTCACTCTTATAGCGACATTTTGGTTTTGAAGCAATTGTCCGGAAGCGTTTCTGATAATTGATTGATAACTCATTTTTTCGGGAGCTTGTGCAATCAAAAGCAGTGTTCCCAAAAATATTGTGGTAATTGACAGTAATTTTTTCATAATATTATTTTTTAATAATTTTAAATGTTTTCACGATTTCGTTTTCACTAAATATTCTAATGATATACACAGAAGAAAGAAGCATACTGAAATCCAGTTCGTTTTTCTTCTGACTGAAATTTCCTTTCTTAACCAATTTTCCCTGTGCATCAAACAGTTGATAAGATGAATTGGCGAATTTTTCTTGGTTAAAATCCACAAAAAGAAAATCTTTTACAGGATTCGGATAAAGGGAAATGTTTTTCTCTATCGAATTGTCCGAAACGGTAAGCGTTAAAATTTCGTAAGGTTGCTGAATGCCTTCGGTAATCTGGTTGTTTGCACCTTTTGAGGAATAAGCAATTTGTCCGACGGTATAAGAAGAACTTCCTCCGCTACCGAAAGCATTTCTGCCAGAAGCAGCAAAAGATTGCTGTGCATAAATCTGACCCATCCATAGAGCCAAAATCATTATTATAACTTTCTTCATATTAAAATTTTCATCGAAATTATGCAGAATCCTATTTTGAAAAAAGATGAAATAGACGAACAGCATTTTAAATAGATGAATGAAATTCAAAAAATTCTTACTAAATTTGGAAAACAACCACAAAATAATGGAAACGCTGAATTGTGTTATCGTAGATGATGACGAAATAGACCGGCTTACCGTGCTGTCGTTTGCGAAAAGATTTCCTAATCTCAATATTTCAGGAGTGTGTTCTGACGCAAACGAAGCTCTGGAAATAATTAAAAACAATAGTGTAGATGTATTATTTCTGGATATTGATATGCCCG
>CAYSQR010000184.1:0-3883 GCA_964433195.1 uncultured Kaistella sp.
TACGATTTGGAACCATCGGGAATGGTGGATGATGCTACGAAAAAAACCATCGAAGCATTTCAGTATCATTTCCGTCCGGAGAACTACAACGGAATAATGGATGCCGAAACCTGGGTGATTTTACAGGCATTGATGAAAAAATATCCTTCAAAATAAATCGGGATTAAATTTTAAAATAAACAAAAAAAATCATCATAGCATCCTGGAAATCATTAGTAATATAAATCAAATAATTAAAAATAAATGAAAAAAGTATTAACAACCACCTTAATCGGACTCCTCACAATGGCAAATGCACAAAAATTTGAAACTAAAAAAATGACGGACAAATCCGGATACTCCTACGAAACCGTAGAAAACGACAAAAACGGCGTAAGAATTTATACCCTGAAAAACGGATTAAAAGTTTATCTCGCCAAAAACGACGATGCTCCGAGAATCCAAACCTATATTCCGGTAAGAACAGGAAGCAATAATGATCCTTCTGATAATACAGGTTTAGCTCATTATCTGGAACATATGATGTTCAAAGGAACCTCTAAATTGGCAAGTTCGGATTGGGCAAAAGAAAAACCACTTTTAGATGAAATTTCAAAACTTTACGAAGAACATAAAGCCGAAAAAAATCCTGAAAAGAAAAAAGAACTTTACAAAAAAATAGATGAAGTTTCTCAGGAAGCAAGTAAATATGCCATCGCAAACGAATACGACAAAGCGATTTCTTCACTCGGAGCAACCGGAACAAATGCACACACTTGGCTCGACGAAACGGTTTACAAAAATAATATTCCGAACAACGAACTCGAAAAATGGCTTCAAGTAGAAAAAGAAAGATTTTCCGAATTGGTTTTAAGATTGTTCCATACCGAATTAGAAGCGGTTTACGAAGAATATAACCGAGCTCAAGACAACGATTCGCGATTGGTAAATTACGAATTGATGGATGCACTTTTTCCGAAACATCCGAACGGACAACAAACCACCATCGGAAAATCCGAACATTTGAAAAATCCTTCAATGGTGGCTATTCACAGATATTTCGATACCTATTATGTTCCGAATAATTATGCGGTGGTTTTAGTGGGAGATTTGGATTTTGATAAAACCATAAAACTCGTTGATGAATATTTCGGAACTTTTAAATTCAAGGAACTTCCGATGAAGAAAATAGTTACGGAAGAACCAATGACCAAAATCGTGGAAAGAACCGTGAAAAGTCCTTCTGCACCTCGTTTGCAAATGGCGTGGAGAACCGATTCTTACGGAACTCAGGAAGCACGACTTGCTGATATGGTCGCAAATATTCTGACCAATTCCGGAGAATCTGGATTGATTGATTTGAACATTAATCAAAAGCAAAAAGCATTGAGAGCAATGGCTTATGAATCGGCTTTTAAAAACTACGGAAATTTTTCGATGATTATTGTTCCTAAAAATGAGCAGAGTTTAGACGATGCCAAAAAATTATTACTGGAACAACTTGATTTGGTAAAAAAAGGCGAATTTCCGGATTGGCTGATTCCGGCAATCATCAATGATATGAAAATCCAGAGAATGAAAGATTACGAAACCGCAAATGGTTTGGCAACACAACTTTACGGAGTTTATATCAACGATAAAACTTGGGAACAGGAACTCAATGAACTTAATGAGTATGAGAAAATTACGAAAGCTGATGTGATAAAATTTGCCAACGATTTCTTTAAAGATAATTATGTAATCATTAAAAAAGAAAAAGGCGTAAACGATAAATTGGTTCGTGTGGAAAATCCCGGAATCACCCCGATAAAACTGAACAGAGAAGCACAATCTCCGTTTCTGAAAGAAATTTTAAGCGGGAAATCTTCCGAAATAAAACCGGATTTCATTGATTATTCAAAAGCCATTAAGACTGATAAAATCGGAGATAAAAAGGTAAGTTTCGTAAAAAATAAATACAACGATATTGCACAGGTTCATTTCATTTTCCCGTTCGGAAGCGATCACGACAAAGAATTGGGATTGGCTACGCAAGTTTTGGAATATCTCGGAACCGACAAACTTTCTGCGGAAGATTTGAAAAAAGAATTTTTCAAACTCGGTATTACTAATGATTTCCGGGTTACTTCCGATCAATTAATCATTTCACTGAGCGGATTGGAAGAAAATATGCCGAAAGGAATCGAACTCCTGAAAAACCGGATGCAAAATGCAAAACCCGACCAAAAAATATATCTAGAAAATGTGAACACCATTCTCGAAAGCCGTGAAGTTGCCAAAAAAGACAAAGCGAGAATTATGAATGCACTTTCCAATTATGCGAAATTCGGGAAAGTTTCCAGATTTTCCGATGTGGTTTCCAAGGAAAGATTAAATGAAATCAAATCCGAAGAAATGACTAAAAAAATAAAAGATTTGCTGAAAATGCCGTATCAGATTTTCTTTTACGGACAAGATTTCAACCAGTTTAAAAAATACGGAAAATCTTTTGTAGAAAACGAAACGCTGAAAATTCCTGCCAAGAAAATCTATCCGGAACCGGCGATGGAAGGGAAAGTATATTTTACCAATTATGATATGGTACAAACCGAAATGAGCAAAGTCGCAAAGGGAAACAACGTGAATCTGAAAAATTTCGGGAAAATAAATGTTTTCAATGAATATTTCGGAAGAGGTTTGTCATCTATCGTTTTTCAGGAAATCCGTGAGAGTAAGAGTTTGGCATATTCCGCTTATGTTTCTTACGCCACAAACAGCGAATTGAACCACCCCGATTATGTAACGACCTATATCGGAACTCAAGCGAATAAACTTCCGCAAGCTGTGAATGCAATGGATGAATTGATGGCGGATTTGCCACAAATTCCGGCTCAGTTCGAGAATGCAAAAAACTCTGCACTGAAACAAATTGCTTCAAACAGAATCAACCGTACCAATATTTTCTTTAATCAATTGAATTTGAAAAAACTGGGAGTCGATTATGATTTCAGAAAAGATATTTATGCCGAAATCGGAAAACTTACTTTAGGAGAATTAACCGGTTTTTACAACACCGAAATAAAACCATTGAAATACAACACCGCCATCATCGGGAAAAAAGAAAACCTCGATATGGATGCGATTAATAAAATGGGAACTTTCGAGGAAGTGAGCCTGGAAGAGATTTTCGGGTATTGATTTGATTAAAATGATTGTAGGAACACGCCTTTATGGCGTGTTCTTCTTTTTTGGTAATGTACCGAAAATAGTTGGTGGATTTTAAAAATTGAATACGCCTTTATGACGTGTTCCTGCAATTTTAATTTTACGTAAAAACACAATCTCCATCTCCATCCTGATAATTCGGATTGAATTTTTCCGGTAAAAATTCCACCAAATCGTTATGGAATAAATACCTTCTTTCAAAATTTTTCTGATGGATTTTTGATAATTTTTTTGAGCTCAATTTTTTGTTTAAATCGAATTGATAAGAAGTCAGTCCTTTTATTTTTTTCTCCTTAATGAATTGGTTTAAAAATTTCACAAAATCGTCCAATCCGGTTTCTCCGTACAAATAAGGAATTTTCAGATACCGATTCCTCAATTGAAGCAAAGCACAGGTTTGTAAATTTTGGTTTTCATCAAAAATTTTCACCCAGAAATATTTGAATTCCTTGGAATAGCTTGAGAACAGGTAATTCTTTTCAGTTTCGTTTTTTTCCAAAACCCACGGATTTTTAATGACGATATTCAATTCTTCCGCAGTTCTTATTTTCGGAAAATTTTCGATGAATTTTGCACTTTCTTCATCCACAGAATCTTTGATTTCAAAGGATATTTTTTCTGTATTTCCGAATTGGTTTTTAAGATGGATTAAAGAATTTGCCAGAAAATCAACCGTTCTAAAAATCGGTTTCAGAAAAAG
>CAYSQR010000185.1:0-3854 GCA_964433195.1 uncultured Kaistella sp.
AGTTGCAGGAGTTCTTTGTGCCATCGAAGCTGCAATTACAATGCACGAAAAAGGAATAAAACCTGAACGGACTTTAGAAATTATTTCTTTTGCGGATGAAGAAGGTTGGAGATTTAATAAAGGATTATTCGGTTCCCGCGGGATTTTGGGAAAATTAGAAGAAGAGGAATTGCAAAGAGCCGATGCAAACGGAATTACTCGTGAACAAGCTCTTAAAGATTTCGGTTGCGATGTTACGAAATTCAAAGAATCGGAATATAAAGACGGAAGCATTTATTGTTATCTTGAGCTTCACATCGAGCAAGGTCCCGTTCTCGACATTCATAAAAAACCGATTGCCGTAGTTTCCGGAATTTCCGGACCAATTTGGATTACCGTAAAACTGAAAGGAATGGCGGGACACGCAGGTTCTGTTCCGATGCCGATGAGAAAAGATGCTTTGGTAGGAGCTGCGGAAATTATAACCGCACTCAACGAGATTGCAAACCAAGTTCCAAATGCACCGACTGTCGGAACTTGCGGAACAATAAAAGTTTTCCCTGCTTCACGAAATATAATTCCCGAAGAAGTGGAGTTTACTTTGGATTTAAGGGACATTAATCTGGAACGAAGAAACCGTTACGAAAAACAATTGCTCGATAAAATTGATGAGGTTTCCAAAAAACACGGACTTACTTACGAAATCTCCGAAGACTGGAAATCGGAACCACGTTATTGTGCAGACTGGATTAAAAATATCATCAGAAATAATTGTGAAAAAATCGGTTTGCAAGACACACCGGAACTGATGAGCGGACCGTTTCACGATGCGATGGCAATTTCTTACACGTGTGATTACGGAATGATTTTCGTGCGTTGCAAAGACGGAATCAGTCACAATCCTTTGGAATATTCTTCGCCGGAAGATTTAGCGATTGGAGCAGAAGTTTTATACGGAACTATACTGGATATTTTGGAAATAAATTAAAAATTACCGCTATTCTTTTTAGTTTTTCATAGATTTGCCATAAAACTTTTACTATGCAGAAAAGGATTTCTTTTCTAATGATTTTCAGTGTGTCTTTTTTTAGTTTCGCTCAAGAGAAAGACACTTTAGCAATAGAAAACAACAGGTTCGACTTCCAATATAAAAAACTTTATATTCCTGCAGGATTGATGATTGCAGGAGGTTTTGCAGACGGAGACCAAAAAAATTCCCTGAAAAACCAAGTGGCAAGAGGAAGAAACAGAAATCTCCCTGGATTTAGAAATCATATTGATGATTATGCACAGTTTGCACCTTTTATCGCTTTATATGGTTTTGAGTGGATTGGAATGAAACCCAAAACGGACTGGATCAACAGAACCGTAATCTTGGCAAAAGGACAAGCAATAAATCTCGGTACATTATATTTCCTGAAATTTACGATGAAAAGAACACGTCCCGACGGAACTTCCCTGTCTTTTCCTTCCGGTCATACTGCGAATGCTTTTGCAGGAGCTACGATTCTTGCTATAGAATACGGCGAAAATCACAAATGGGTTCCTTATGCAGCGTACGGAATTGCAACCGGAGTTGGTGTAATGCGGATTGCGAATAACAAACATTACATTTCCGATGTGCTTTTCGGGGCAGGTTTGGGAATATTATCAATGAAAATAGCTTACTGGACTCATCAATACAAATGGAACCAAACCAAAAGCAGCCAAGATCCGTTTGCAGGAAGTATTTATTAAAAATGAAAAAAACTTTACCCATATTCGCTTTATTGTTTTCGGCATTCCTTTTTTCGCAGGAACAAGATTCTGTGCAGATAAAAATACAGGAATATAAAATTTCGGAAAACGTAACTTTAATTTACCAAAAACCAAGAATATCCGATCTTTACAAAAATATTCCCAGAAACTTTGCAGGAACTGCAAAAGATGTAATTTCAAAAGACATTTACGGATATTCTTTAGCTGCATTGGGTTCTACTATTGCATTACTTCCTGCAGATCCCGCTCTTATAAGAGAAAGCCGAAAATTCGGAGAGAAAATCGGGTTCAATGAAAATCACGCTTATTCCAATCTGGGTCCTCTGAAAATAATTCCGAAAGATGTAGGTTCTTTCCTTTATTTTATGGGAAACGGAACTACTTTTATCCTTATCGGGACAGGTTTGGCAACTTACGGATTGATTACCAATGATTACCGTGCTCAAAGTACTTCTATGCAACTCGTGCAAAGCGTTTTATTATCCGGACTTTTTTCTCAGCCGCTAAAAAGAATCAGTGGAAGAGAAAGTCCTTTTGAAACCATCCGTGATGGAAGAGAACACAGTTATTGGACCTTTATGCCTTCGTTTTCAGCCTATCAGAAAAATACGCCAAAGTACGATGCAATGCCTTCCGGACATTTGACAACGGGAATTGCAGCGTGGGTTGTTTTGGCGGAAAATTATCCTGAAAAAAAATGGATAAAACCGCTCGGTTTTACTTTAATGGGATTGATGAGTTTCGAGATGATGCAAAGCAAAGTTCACTGGATTTCGGATTATCCTGTTGCAATTCTTCTGGGTTATCTCATCGGGAAAAATGTCGTGAAAAATGCGAGAATCAAAAAAACGAGTGACAATACCGCTTTTCGGGAGAAGAAATACAAAATCAATATTTCCGCCTCTAATTTATACGGAACTCAGGTAATGGGTGTGAATATTGATTTCTGATTTAGAGTGTAAAAACTGGTTTTATTTCCTAAATCTACAAAGTATTAATTTTTTAAAAAAATGAAATTTTCCAAGATCTGTTTTCTTTTCTTTTTTATTCCGATTTTTTATTTTGCTCAAATTTTTGCCAAAGTTATCAAAGTAAAAGACGGCGATACAATTGTGGTTTTGTTGGAAGGGAATGTTCAAAAAACATTGAGATTAGCAGAAGTTGATTGCCCGGAAAATGGTCAAGATTTTGGCAGAAATGCGAAACAGTTCGTTTCCAAACAGGTTTTTGGGAAAGAAATTTCGTTTGTAGAAACCAATACAGACCGCTACGGAAGAAGCATTGCAAAAGTCTATTATCAAAACAAATATTTATCGGCAGAAATTATAAAAGCAGGATTTTGTTGGTGGTATTATAAATATTCCGACAACAAAAGTTTGGGAAAACTACAGGAAATTGCACAATCCAAAAAACTCGGACTTTGGCAGGATAAAAATGCGATTGCACCTTGGGAATACCGAAAACTGAAAAGGGAAAATAACCTGCGAAAATCAAAATAAAAGGAAATTTAATCCTCATACTGCTCCAGATAATACGAAAAGGAAAAATCATCCAGCTCATCTTCTGCATCTTCCAGCGTTACGAGCAGATCCTCAAAAATTTCGAGCTGTTCCACACTCATATTCACAAATTCGATATGAAGCGGAAGTTCCACAAATCCGGTAATGGAATCATAAAGTGCATCAAGATTATCCCCAAAATGTTCCGGCAAACTCAGCTTTTCTTTTAAGTGAGTATAAAAATCTTCATAATCTCCAATTTCGCTAAAGTCGATGTATATTGTCATTTGGTTGTTGGTATTTAGTATTTGGTATTTGGTTGAGAATTAAAACTTACTGTTTTTCAAAAGTTTTATAATGATCGTAAGTAACATATATCAAGCCATCGCCGGAATATAGCAGCCTGCTGGCATTGCGCCTGCCGCAATTGTAGTTTAGGTCGGCCTCGAACCATTTTCTTTTATCTGCCGAAGGAAGATTTCCCTCCCTGTTAGAAAAAACATCTCCTCCGATAGCTTTACCAGGCAATACTTCGCAAAGATTGCCTTTAGACGCCACCCATCCCCTTTTCCCGGCTTCGTTTTTGGTAATATAGTAATCAGGTAATTGCTTATTCTT
>CAYSQR010000186.1:0-3843 GCA_964433195.1 uncultured Kaistella sp.
CCTCTGCATTTTTCCCGATATAGATTTTCCCTGTTTTTGTATTTAAAGTAGAAAACTCAACTGATGCTCCTTCTTCGATGAACAAATCTTTTTTATCGCCCAAAAATCCGTTGGTTTCAGAAAGTTCCTGCGAATTTCTTCCTTTGGTTAAAAGCTCAAAATCAAAATCAATCGCTTTTTCATTAAAAGAAAATAAATCCGTTGGTTGTTTGAAAAAAACAAGTTCTTCGTGAATATCGGTCATTTTCTCGATTTGGTTCAGAGAAAAATTCTCCATATTCACTTTTGCGGCGAGTAATTCATTTTCGTAAACCAATGCTTCTCCGAGTTTTAAATTTTTAATTTGATTTAAAACGTTTTCAGTGGGTAGAAAATTCGGAACGATAAAAAGAGATTCTTTTTTTTCGGGTTTTCTGAATTTTTCCTGTAAAAAATCTTCGGTGATATAGGATGCTTCATCAGTTCCCAAAAGTTTCCGCCATCTTTCGGAAAAGGTAAGAATTCCGCAACGCATTTCTGCGACGGGTCTTGTAAAAGTGAGCGGTAAAAAATCTTCCCAAAAACCGGAATCGGAAAAAACGATCTGAATCATCTGATTTTAAAATTTGAAAAATGAAACAATTTAAAAATGAACACTCCAAAAATACAATAAAAAAAGTCTCTCAAAAAATTGAAAGACTTATAAATATTGTTTACAAAAAATTATTTTGAGAATTTTTTGTATTTGTTCATAAACTTATCTACTCTACCTGCAGTATCTACTAATTTAGTTTTACCTGTATAGAAAGGGTGAGAAGTTGAAGAAATTTCCATTTTTACCAATGGATAAGTTTCTCCTTCAAACTCTATTGTATCTCTGGTTTCTGCAGTAGATTTGCAAAGAAACATATCATCGTTGCTCATATCTTTGAAAACAACAAGTCTATAATTTTCCGGGTGGATTCCTTGTTTCATAACTAATTTTATTAAAAATGATTAAAAAAAATCAGCTTTGGAAGTAGTAATGGATATTCCTCTGCTAAATTTTCAGACCGCAAAAGTACAAATATTTTTTTAATTTGCAAATACCGGAAATGATAATTTTAAAATTTCCCTGTTCCACAATTTTAATTAAATTTGGGAGTTCTTAAATAATATTATTTTTTCAATGAAAAATTTCAAACTCATATCCGGATTTTCTTTTTGGCTTCTTCTGATGATAATTGGTTGTAACCGTGATGACATCAGTTTTGAAAGCCCATCTCAATTGCTCCGATTTTCCGCAGATACGGTTTTCTGCGATACGGTTTACAACCAAGTTCGCTCGGAAACTTATGCCGTGAAAGTTTACAATAGCGAAGATAAAGACGTTCTGATTCCGAAAATTTCTTTGGAAAGCGGTGCTTCTTCTTTATATAGAATAAATGTGGATGGAAAAGCAGGAACAGATTTTACCAATGTTCCTTTACGAAAAAAAGACAGCTTGTATATTTTCGTGGAAATTGCACCGGTTGCAAATGCACCGGAAGTGATTGCCGAAGACAGGATTAATTTTCAAACTGCGGCAGGAAATCAGCACGTTACTTTGTTTTCTGTAGTTCAGGATGCGGAATTTTTTATCGAAACTGCAACCAATCCGAATATTCTTTACGGTGATACCAATTGGACAAACGAAAAAGCGAAAATTATTTTCGGGAATTTAACACTTGATGAAAACAGAACACTTGATATACAGCAAGGTACAAAAGTATATTTCTTCAAAAACAGCGGAATGAAGATTTCCAAGAATGCAAAGCTGAATGTGAACGGAACTTTAGGAAACGAAGTCATTTTCCGTGGCGACAGAAACGATACGAGATACGACACGATTCCGAGAAACTGGAACGGAATTTCTTTTGAAAAAGATTCTGAACTGAGAATGAAATATGCAAGAGTTTTTGGCGGAACACGCGGTTTGGAAATGAATGAAACCAACGCAGAAATCGACAATACCATTATTCATACCTTTCAGGAATTTGGGATTTTTGCAGTGAAATCCGATATTACCGCAAGAAATTTAGTAATGAACAATTGCGGCGAAGCAAATATCGGAATCTTCAAAGGAGGAAATGTAAACTTGACTCATTGTACTTTAGCTAATTACTGGGATTTGGACGCATCGCTTCCTGCATTGGGAATTTATGCGACGAATGAATGGACAAACCAATCGGGAACTACGGAAAACGGAGCTTTGAATTTGAATGTAAATAATTCCATCATTTATGGAGATGCCGAAAATATGGTGGAACTGAACCCGATTTCCGGGCAGACTTTTACTACGGCATTTAATTATTCTTTACTCAAGTACGGAAGCAAAGCAACTTATGCAACTTCTAATACCATTAAAAATGAAGACCCGAAATTCGAGAATTATTTTACCCATAAAATGAATTTAAGAGTAAAAGATAATTCCCCTGCAAAAGGAAAAGGAAGCTATTCCTATGTTTCGGGAATTTTAACACAAGATATTGCCGGAAATTCCAGAACCAATCCACCAACAATCGGAGCATATCAATATCAATAGACTTTTTATTTTTAAACAAAACAAATATGAAATTAATTTTTTGCAATCTATTCATATATCTCCTTGTTATCGGCTGTACAAACGCAACCCAAATTCAGGATCCGATTCCTGTACATGAAACTTTTGCAATAAATTCTGAATTAGTTGGAGAAACCAGAACAATTAATATATGGACTCCTCCAAATTATTCCCAAAGCAATGAATCTTTTCCCGTTTTATATATGGCGGATGGAGGTATAAAAGAAGATTTTCCCCATATTGCAAACACGATTTCGGAACTGGTAAAGTCTAAAAATATTCCGCCGATGATTCTTGTAGGAATAGAAAATACACAGCGAAGACGGGATTTGACCGGATCAACAGAAATCGCAGAAGATAAAAAAATCGCACCTGTTGTAGGCGGTTCAGAAAAATTCAGAGCGTTCATAAAAGATGAGCTTTTCCCTGAAATAAATAAACGATACAGAACCTCCGGCAAAAAAGGAATTATCGGAGAATCACTTTCCGGGCTTTTTGTTGTGGAAACATTTTTCACGAATCCCGATATGTTCGATGAATATATTGCTATGGATCCTTCTTTATGGTGGAATAATAAATATTTGACGAGAACAGCAAAAGAACATTTAGCAAAATTGTCGCAGGAAGAAAAGAGATTTTGGTTTGCAGGTTCCGGTGCGGAAGATATTTCAAAATCCACCAATGAACTTTCAGAAATTTTAAAGTCTTCAAATCTTCCGAACCTGAAATGGCATTATTCCGACGAACCCAAAGAAAAACACAGCACCATTTTTCGGGCAACAAAGGAAAAAGCATTGAAATGGACATTTCAAAATGAGCAATAACTAATTTTGAATAAAATTTATGGAAATCAAAAAACTTCAGCGGGAAGTTGATGAATGGATAAAAACCATCGGAGTTCGTTATTTTAATGAATTAACGAATATGGCGATTTTATCCGAAGAAGTGGGAGAAGTTGCGAGAATTATCGCCAGAAGATACGGCGAACAAAGCGAAAAAGAATCTGATAAAACGAAAGATTTGGGAGAAGAATTAGCCGATGTTTTGTTCGTAACATTATGTTTGGCAAACCAAACCGGAACCGATTTACAGAAAGCTTTTGACAAAAAAATGAAAAAGAAAACCGAAAGGGATTTCGAGCGGCATCAGAATAACGAAAAGTTGAAATAACACGCACTGAAAATCCCTCTCCTTTGGAGAAGGATTTAGGGAGAGGATATTATGCATTTAAAAAAATCAAAATTAATTGGTAACAAAACCATAGAAATCGGCGGTTCGAAAAG
>CAYSQR010000187.1:0-1626 GCA_964433195.1 uncultured Kaistella sp.
CTTGCACAAGTTGCTGCAAAAGGAAATAATAATTACAAAGTCATCAAACAGGAAATTTCCGGAAAAACACAATCGGACATTATCCATTTAACGCAGGAAGAAAAATTACAGGAAATCGCACAACTCCTTTCGGGAAGCAAGATTACCGATGCTGCGATTTCTCAGGCAAAGGAATTGATGAAATAATTCTATAAACACGGTGACTATGAAATTCAAACTATTTGTATTGGCTTTTATTTATAATCTGACTTTTGCTCAAAGTGAAAAACCAGATTATGACAAGATAGAAAATATCAAAAAAGTGATAACACTTTTTAAAGAAAAAGATATCGAAAAAATATCAAAAATCATTAATTATCCTTTAAACAGGGAATCTCCGATTCCGCTCATTAAAAACCAAAGCGAATTAAAAGGAAGATTCCATGAAATTTTTGACGAGTCTTTAATTCATCTGATTTCAAGCTCAAACGTAAATCAATGGACAGAAGTTGGTTGGAGAGGAGTTATGCTAAACGACGGAATTATTTGGATTGATGAAAACGGGAAAATTATTGCCGTAAATTATCAAAGTAGTTTTGAAAAGAAACAAAAACAAAATTTGATAAATAAACAAAAGACATCTTTATATCCGGGTTTAAAAAATTTCTTAATCCCAACTTATAAGTTCAGAACAAAAAATTATCTGATTAGAATTGATGAATTAGAAAACAGGAAATACAGATATGCTTCATGGAAAATAAATACATCCGAATCTTTAAAACCGGATTTAGTCTTAAAGAACGGTAATTTAGAGTTTGATGGAAGTGGAGGAAACCATACTATAATCTTTAAGAATAAAAACTATGAATATAAAATTTATAGAAGTATAGTCGGTTCAGAAGATGAAGCGGAGATTTCATTAATCATTGAAAAAGATGGAAAGGTTATGCTCTCAGAAATTGGGAAATTGATGGAATAAGAAACCATAAGGTATTGAAAGAAGAGAGAAATATTCTTTGAAAATCCACATAAAGTGTATTTTTTTAGCTATTTTTACCTTCATATTTTAACAAAAGTGGGCAAAAAATTACTTTATCCGGTTTTTCTGTTCTGTCTTAATTTCTATTTTGCACAGCAGAACGAGGAATTCAAAAGTGTGAAAAATTATTTTGATTATCAACGCTTTATGCTCAATTCGCAGTTTCAGAAAAGATTCGACGACGAAAAAAACAATTTGGAAAAACTTGCCATCAAAAAAGATTTTCGGGTATTTATGAAGAAAATGGACAGTGTGCAGAATACTGCATACATCGGCTCTCTGATAAAAGTAAAAAACCGCGAAGATCTGAACCGGATAAATTTCAAAAATCTACAGGAACTGCATTTGGAAAACCCTAAAAAACAAAACCTTGTTGAAGAAGAAGCAAAATATCCCGGTGGAATGGGAAATCTTCGGGAACAGGTTGCAAATCTTTTCTATTCCGAAGCGGTTCTGGCAAATGAGGAAACCGTGAAAACGAATGTAACTTTCGTGGTGGAAAAAGACGGAAGCATAAGTTCTGTACACGCGGAAGGAGAAAATTTCACTTTCAACAGACAAGCGGAAATCGCACTGTATCTTCTTCCCGAAAAATTTTCTCCTGCGAT
>CAYSQR010000187.1:1636-3827 GCA_964433195.1 uncultured Kaistella sp.
AACGGAACTGCGGTTCGTTACAGATTCCGGCTTCCTTTGGCAATGAATTTCGAGTAAAATTTCCCTGCTTCAAACACCCAACATCCAACAAATTGATTCAATGTTTACCGACGAATATTTTATGAAAATTGCTTTACAGGAAGCTGAAACCGCTCTCGAAAAAGATGAAGTTCCGATTGGCTGCATCGTTGTTTCCGGCAACAGAATTATTGCAAAAGCTCACAATCTTACCGAAACGCTGAATGATGTTACAGCTCACGCAGAAATGCAGGCGATTACTTCTGCCGCGAATTTCTTAGGCGGAAAATATTTGCAAAATTGCACGATGTACGTTACGCTCGAACCTTGTGTAATGTGTTGCGGAGCATTGAACTGGTCGCAGATTTCTAAAATTGTTATCGGAGCGAGAGATGAAAAGCGAGGCTTTATCAATAAAAACCTTTCGCTTCACCCGAAAACGAAAATTGTTTGCGGAGTTTTGGAAAATGAATGTTCTGTTTTGGTAAAGGAGTTTTTTAAAAGTAAAAGATAGCGAATTTTCCTTCGGAAGTGAATTTCTTTCAGAGTGAATTTCAAATTCACTATTCACTTGCGAATCAAAATTCACTTTCGCAGAAAAATTGACCATTTATATTTCCTTTCCCAAAAAATACAACCCTTTCAAAGTGTGCAACCTATCTGCAATGTGAATTTTGTTGGTTAAAGGTTTGTAAACGTGTGAAACTCCGCCGGTTGCGATAACGAAACAATCATCGTGAACTTCGTCATTTATCCTGTCGATAAAACCTTCCACCATTCCGAGAAATCCGTAAACCATTCCGCTTTGCATACAGGAAACGGTGTCTAAACCGAGAACGGATTTTGGTTTAACCAATTCTATTTCAGGTAATTGTGCGGTTTGATTGATAAGAGAATTAAGAGAAGTGATAATTCCCGGTGCGATGATTACACCCAAAGTTTCGCCTTTTTCATCGATACAGCTTGCAGTAAGAGCAGTTCCGAAATCGAAAATGATTTTCTTTTTCCCGGGATAAAGATGGTGTGCTGCGACAAGGTTTGCGTAAATATCCGTTCCCATTTGTCTGGATTTCGGCTGAACTCTGGAAGCGGTATTTCTATCGACAATAATGGGTTTTTTGCCGTGTATTTTTTTTACGGCACTCGAAATTTCCCGGGTTAATTGAGGAACAACAGAACCGATAATGACTTTATCAATTTTTGCGGCATCAATTTTATGGGTTTGATACATCATCATAAACTGCATTTGCAGTTCATCGCTTGTTCTGTACGGTTTGGTATTGAGAATCCACGAAATATCGCAGTTGTCATCATCAAAAAGTCCGAATCTGATGTTGGTGTTTCCTATGTTGATTACGATGGAGGTCATTTATTTATGATTTATAAGTGATTATTGATGTTTGGGGAATTATCCGTTTCCTTTATCTTGTTTTCTACTTCACCTCCACCAAATTATCCTCCATATTCACATCCGCCAATCTTTGCGAAAAATCTATTCCCAATGCGGAAATCTGTGATTTGCTGTAAGGAATGGTGAAAGTGTATTCTTTCTGTGTCCATTTCCAGTAATCCAAAGTTTTGAAATCGCCATAAATATCTTTGGTTTTCCAAGAGTGGGTCATATTTAAAGGAATATGATAATTCACCACTTTTTTATCTTTCGTCAAAATAGAAAAATCTATCGGCATCGGAATCTGTCCTTTGTTTTCCAATGTTATTTTAGTTGAAGAATCTCCATATTCTACATTTTTTATAGCATAGTCAATTGTTTTCGTAGTATTGATCCAGTAATGCTGAAACCACTTCAGATCCATTCCCGAAATTTTCTGTGCAATGTGCAGAAAATCTCTGTCTGTAGGATGTTTCAGATTCCATTGGTTATAAAATTCTTTCATAATTAAAGCAAGATTTTGCTCACCTACGATGTAACCGAGCTGAACCAAAAACAGTTCGCCTTTCACGTAAGATGCGAATGAATAAGCATTTCCGTTATCGTGATGATCACCTAACCAAACTGCAGGTTCTTCAATTCCCCTTTTTACGAAATTCCGGTAGGAGTTCAGACTTCCGGTAAAAGGATTTGCAGCCGGTTCTTTCGGAGGAAAAAGCTGGTGCATTACATAACTGTCATAATAGCTTGTGAAACCTTCATCCATCCAAGGACGCATACTTT
>CAYSQR010000188.1:0-3761 GCA_964433195.1 uncultured Kaistella sp.
AAGATATTTGGTCGGTAAATTCCGTTCAGATAGCAAATTCCCGAAAAATTGATACGGCACAGTTCAGAATCGTAACAGACAGTTTATATGGGGTGATTCCCGAACTGAGCATTCAGCACAAACTCGCCGATCAACTCATCCAAAAAACCGAATATGATAATTTAATTAAAACGAAACTGAAACTTAGTACCAATGAGGAACTCAACAAGATTTCTTTCAGCAAATACATCAATTCCTATAAGGAAGAGAATTTGGATAAAGACAATCAGATAGCAGTTTTGTACGCATCGGGAGCGATTTATAACGGCGAAGGGACCGATAATGTGTACAGCGATAATTTCGTGAAAGACATCAAGGAACTCGCGGAAAATGATGATGTAAAAGCAGTTGTTTTCAGGATAAATTCTCCCGGAGGAAGTGCAAATGCTTCCGACGAAATCCTGTTTGAAATGCAGCAGCTGAAAAAGAAAAAGCCCGTCATCGTTTCTTTCGGAGATTATGCTGCTTCCGGAGGATATTATATTGCGATGGCTGCAGACAAAATTTATTCCGAACCGAATACCATTACCGGATCAATCGGAGTTTTCGGCGTTTTCAATTATTTGAAAGAACTTGCCGGTAAAAACGGAATCAGAGCAGATGCCGTTACCACAAATGCCAATTCCAATATGTATTCCATCATCAACGGAGTAACTCCGAGAACCACAAATATAATGACCAAAAGTGTGGAGCAAACCTACAAAAGATTCGTACATTTCGTAACCGAAAACCGGAAAAAATCTTTTGAGCAGATTGACGAAATCGGCGGAGGAAGAGTGTGGAGCGGAACCAGAGCTAAAGAAATTGGTTTGATTGATGAACTCGGAACGTTGAATGATGCAATTGATTATGCTGCGAAACAAGCCAAATTAAAGAATTATAATGTTGCTACTTATCCGAAAAAAGTAAGCCAGTTTGAAGAGTTTTTTAAAAATATGAACGAAGACGAAATCTCTACAAGAATCATTAAAAACAAAATGGGAAAAGAAAACTATAAAATTTTCGAGCAAATCACCAATCCGAAACTGAAAGATGGTATAATGATGGAAATGCCGTATCAAATAAAATTTGATTAAGGTTTGATTCTCAGATAAAAGAAACCGGACTGAAATTTTTCAGCCCGGTTTTTAATTTTAATTTACTTTTTTGTAATCATTCCGTAAAGCCAAAGAACGATTAAAGCTCCTCCTATTGCAAGAAGCATACTTTTGAAATTGAATCCGGTAATGTCACCAAATCCGATAAACTGACCTACAAAAGCTCCAACGAAAGCTCCCACAATTCCAAGAATAATGGTCATCAACCAACCCATATTCTGGTTTCCCGGCATAATGAGTTTTGCGAGTGCACCTGCGATAAGACCAAAAATGATCCAAGTTAAAATACCCATAATTTCAAATTTTAATGTTAATATTAAGTGTTTGATTTGTTAAAATTAAAAAAAATAATTTACAACGGGCAGAAAAATAAAATGTTTAAATTTAATTTAACACTGTTAATTCCGTTTTTTGAAGAAAGAATCTACGAATTCCGTCCCGTTGAAGAGTTGTAAATCCGTTATCTTTTCTCCTACACCTATATATTTCACGGGAACCTGAAACTGGTCGGAAATCCCGATAACAACTCCGCCTTTTGCAGTGCCGTCTAATTTTGTTACCGCTAAAGCATTCACTTCGGTTGCAGCGGTAAATTGTTTTGCCTGCTCGAAAGCATTTTGCCCCGTAGAACCATCCAGAACCAGGAGAACTTCGTGTGGAGCATCAGGAATTACTTTCTGCATTACTCGTTTAATTTTAGAAAGTTCGTTCATCAGATTTACTTTGTTGTGCAATCTTCCGGCAGTATCGATGAGGACGACATCGGCATTGTTTGCAACCGCACTTTGCACCGTATCGAAAGCTACGGAAGCAGGATCGCTTCCCATATTTTGCTTCACAATCGGCACTCCTGCTCTTTCGCTCCAGATTACGAGCTGATCCACTGCAGCTGCTCTGAAAGTATCTGCAGCACCGAGAACAACAGATTTTCCTTCGGATTTGAATTGGTGCGCGAGTTTTCCTATCGTTGTGGTTTTACCTACTCCGTTTACTCCTACAACCATAATCACATAAGGTTTTTTCGATTCATCGATATTTCCTGTTTCGAGGTGTGGATTTTCCAGCAGAAGTCCCGATATTTCTTCCCGCAGAATTTTATCGAGTTCATCTGTTCCTACGAATTTATCTCTTGCAACACGCTCTTCGATTCTTTCGATAATTTTAATCGTGGTAGAAGCTCCTACATCGGAAGCGATAAGGATTTCCTCCAAATCATCCAGAACCTCATCATCCACTTTTGATTTTCCAACAACCGCTTTCGATATTTTCTCGAAAAAACCCTGACTGGATTTTTCCAAACCTTTATCCAAAGTTTCTTTTTCCTCTTGTTTAAATATTTTTTTGAACCAGCTCATTGTTTAATTGCTATATGTTTTTAGAAATTCTTCGGGAGTAAAAATTTTAAGAGAACTTTTCTTATAGTCTTTCAAATTTCTGGTAAAAATAAATTGTATCCCGAAATCTTCTGCAGAAAAATTCTGAAGAGCATCCTCAAAATCAATAAAGTCAGATTGAAGTGCTTTCAAAACACTTGTTCTCTCAATAGACACAATCTCAATAATATTCATCAAAGCACTTAAATATTGATAAGACAATGCTCTAGAAAAATTCTTCCTTAAAATATAATATACATTAGCTAAAATCACGGGAGTTATAAAACCATATAATTCTTTCCTGTCGCAAAGATTTAAAACTTTTTCAGAAAAATCTGCATAAGGATCTCTGCCCAAAAAATAATCCAGTAAAATATCACTATCCAAAAGAACTTTCATTATTTATTTCATATATTTTTCTTCCAGTCGTTGTATTTTTTCTTCTTTCATATCAAAATCCTTGAATCTTGCAGGATTTTTCTTAATCATTTCGCTCATTCTCTTTACTGCAGGTGTCAGTTCTTCTTCACTTTTTGTTTTTTTCCGGAATGATAAAGTATATAAATAATTTTCCACCAATTTAGAAAGACTGCTTCCTGTTTCCTTTGCATATTCTTTTGCCTGTTCTTTTATGGAATCATCGATGATTAAAGTGAGTTTGGTATCCATCTTCTAAAATTTGAGTCAAAGATAATAAAAAATATTGCACGTGTGAAAAATTTAAAATTTACACGTGTGAAAAATTTTAATACAAAAAAACTATCCTTTTGGGATAGTTTTATATTTTTCTGCAAAGCGATAATTATTTTTTCAAAAAACCATCTACTTCGTCTGCATTCATTACTCTTTCCTCGAAAATGTAAGCACCTGTTTTCGGCGACTTTACCATTTTCACTACTTTGGTCATTTTTTTAGAACCTGCACCACCTTGAAGGGATGCTACTACTTTCTTTGCCATTTTTTATTGTATTAAAAAATTACTTGATTTCTTTGTGAAGGGTATATTTTTTAAGAACCGGATTGAATTTTTTCAGCTCCAATCTTTCTGTGGTGTTCTTTTTATTTTTGGTGGTGATGTATCTTGACATTCCGGCTACACCGGTTTCTTTGTGCTCTGTACATTCCAAAATTACCTGTACTCTGTTACCTTTTTTTGCCATAACTTCTTATTTTATAAATCCGTTTCTTGTTGCTCTTTCCAATGCTTCTTCAATCCCAATTCTATTGATGATTCTCAATCCGTGTGCAGAAA
>CAYSQR010000189.1:0-3706 GCA_964433195.1 uncultured Kaistella sp.
TTTAGAATCGCATCGCAAGGTGTGATTCTTTTTTTTGTCTGTTTGGTTTACTTTGTCCGCGAGAATTTTAAGAAGTTTTTAATTTTAAATAATTGATAAACAATTAATTATTTGTTGTTAAAGTAAATGTTATATTTTTTTGTAAAATAAATTTGGAGGTAAAAAATAATAGACATATCTTTGTCGTGCTTTTGAGAATTTAGTTCAAAAAGGCAATAAATTTTTTTTCATCATTTGTGTTTTTAGAACCGCATCGCAAGATGCGGTTCTTTTTTATTTATTTTGGGAGTTTATTTTTCGTAACGAAATAGTAAATCAATGAAATAAGAGTAAGTGATGCTTCCTTCCTGCTGATTGCTCTTCAGGAAAATATCGTTGGTAAAACCAAAAAAAGTATCAAGAAATCCCTTGTGTTTTTCGAGAAACATTTTTTCTGCTAATCGGTCTTTTTTCATTCCGGGTGAATAATTCTGAATGACTTCTTTTACAAATTCAGGATTTTTTTCGACTAAGGAATTTAATAACGATTTCAATACGAAATATTCCGTGCTGTATCTTAAATCTAAATTTTTTGAATTTTTCCCAATAAGATAGCCAATAAAATTCGCTTCCTGTTCACGGGCATAACCTAACTGATGCGAACTTTCGTGTGCTAAAGTAAACGGAATATAAGTTGAAGGCAATTCGGAATTATATTGGGTTTCTGCGGTAAACGGATTGTAATAACCCAAAATACCGGTGTAGCTCATCAGTTTTTTAAATAAACTTGGTTTGAAGGCATTGATTTCCGTTGCGTTTTTTTTATTGATAAAGTCGGGAAGTTTTTTTTGATTTTCGAGAATCTCCGTTTCTATTTTTTTAAAATCATAAATTTTAAAAACTCCATTTCTGTCTTCGTTTACAAGATTTCTTGTTTGTTTGCAGCGTTCCAGATATTTCAAGGATAAAAATTTTATTTCTTCTACAGTAACTTCATTTTTCGGGAGTTTTTCGATGATGGGTTTCTGGAAATAAAGCATCCCCCAAAATATTTGATAGGTAAAATAAAAAATGTTTAGTAAGATGAGTAATCGAAATAAACCGGAATTTCTGCTTTTCTTTTTTAAAATTTTAATGAAAATAAAAACCAAAAATATACCCAAAAGAATATATAAAACATCACCCACGGAAAAAGGGAAAACCGAAAATATTTTCTGATGAATGTATTTCTGAACTTCAAAAAATATTTCAAAAAAAACGATGACAAAATCAATTTTTGAAAAGATGAAAAACAAAAGAAATTGGACAAGTAATAAACCTGCCCAAAATCTTTTCCTTCGCAATATTTTATATTTAATGAGCATTGCTTTCAATATTCTCCAAATCTATTCCCTGCTTTTTGATATTATTATTCATCAGGAATGTTAATAATAATAGAACTGCAAAACAAAGTGCAGCAATAATATATGAAAAATGAATTCCCAGGTCGGTATCGCCTATCGCTCCCTGAAACGGAGGAATTATTGCTCCTCCCAAAATCATCATAATCAGAAAAGCTGAACCTTGGGAAGTGAATTTTCCAAGTCCGGTTGTTGCCAATGCAAAAATACACGGCCACATTACAGAACAGAATAAACCTCCTGCAATAAAGGCATAAACAGAAATAATTCCGTTACTGAAAACCCCGATAAACATTGAGATTACAGCAAGTAAACTTACGATAACCATTAATTTTACAGGCTTATCATTAGCAAAAATAAAAGCAATAATGGTAATTAAAATACATATAGAATAAGCATATAAATCACTCATATCGGTACCTTTCAATTTATTAGAAATGATGATTACGGCAAAAGCCACGAAAGGAACAAGAAAAGTTGCAATCAGTTTAGTCGTTTTTTTGAAATCGAAAACACTTATCGCACCCATCCATCGTCCGATCATCAAGCTTCCCCAATACAAAGAAATATATTTTGAAATTTCGGATTCTTCCAGTCCGTTTGCAGTCAAATAACCCGGCGTTTTCAATAAAGAACCAAAATTATTATCGATGGTTACTTCTACACCCACATAAACGAAAATGGCAATCATCCCATATATCAATTGCGGAAATTTCATCGCTCCCCATCCTTCAGAATTATTTTGACTGAATTTATTAGATAACAGTAAAATAGCCATAATCATTAAAATAGTGATGATTAATAAAGCCACTTTGGAAATTTCTGTGAAATGACCAATAACGATTACCGCTAAAATAGCGAAAGTCATAATCAGTAAGGATTTGGTAGCTTTAGGTGAATTTTCCAATGCTTCATCTGTTTTTCCCGACGGAAGTTTAGAAAAAGTAAAAACCAATGCAACCAATGCAAATACAGAAGCTAAAATCAGATATAGCGTATTTATATTGGAAGGAGAAGGTTCTATGTTTGAAGTTAAGCTACCGAACAGAAAATAACTCACAATAATAGGTCCTATTGTGGTTCCGAAAGAATTGATTCCGCCGGCTAAATTTAATCGGTGTGCACCGGTTGCAGGAGAACCCAATGCAATAACAAACGGTTGTGCAGCAGTTTGTTGCAGAGAAAAACCCAAAGCAACAATAAATAATGACAAAAGCATCATCCCAAAAGAATCTGCATTTGTACTGGGAATCATTATTAATGCACCGATAATGGAAATTACAAGACCCGTTATAATAGAATTTTTATAACCGATTTTATTGATAATATCAAATTTTAGAAATGTTGAAGCAAGATACAGAATCAAAGAACCAATAAAGTAAGCTCCGAAAAATGCCGAACCCAGCAATTGGGATTCAAAATTCGTTAATGAAAAATGACTTTTACAAAAAGGAATCAATATTCCGTTTGAGGCAGCAACAAAGCCCCAAAAGAAAAATACGGTAATCAGCGTATATAACGCAGGATAATTTGTTTTGTGTTGAGTTTCAGACATCGTTAAATTTATTAATGAAAACAAATATAACTATTTTATTCCCTCAAAAAAGTTTTCCAAAACATTTTTTATTTCGTTTCGGGCATTTTGTTTTAGTTCTTCCGCAGATTTATCCGGCTCCAGAATATCATTGAAATACACTTTTACTTTCCCCGGAAAACCTTTGGAATAATCGAAAGGAAACATTTCTTTCAATCCTGCAAAAGTAAAAACTGCAATCGGCGATTGATGCTTGGAAGAAAGAATAAACGCACCGTCTTTGAAATCATCCAGCATCACCGAAGAATCATCGGGAACTCCACCTTCCGGAAAAAGCACGATGCTTTGTCCTTCCTCCATTCTTTCGGCACATCTTCGGTACACATCGGCTCTGCTTCTCGGGGAACTCCGATCAACCATCACACAAACTCTTTTATAAATTGTGCCAAAAATCGGGATTTTCACCAGTTCCTTTTTACCGACAAAACAAAGCGGATGATTCGGCATCAGAAGACAAGGCAACATAATATCCATAATAGAAGTATGATTCGAGATGAAAACATATTGCCGGTTTTTATCTATCTTTTTGTCCGTCAGTTTTTTCAGTTCATATCGGAATCCCATTCCGTAGAACATCCCGAAACACCAGATCCGGATAAATCGGTAAGCATATTTATAATGCTCTTTTCTGATGGAAAGCAGCAAAACCGGTATTCCGAGAACAATGGTAAGAACTGCACCCAGAAGAATCATCCATCCTCGCCAAATATAATTCAGAATTTTTGTCATTTTT
>CAYSQR010000190.1:0-3618 GCA_964433195.1 uncultured Kaistella sp.
TAGGATCGATTAAAATAATCTGGAAATTCAGTTTTTTATAATCTCTTTCAACTTCAAAGTTTACTTTGGTTCCGTCTTTTTCTCCTTTCAGTAAATCGTTGATTTTCTGTAAAGTAAAATCGCCTGCTTTCTTTTTATTAATACTTATGATTTTGTCGCCTTTTCGGATTCCTGCCAAATAACACGGTGAATCCGGTCTGCAACCGGCAACAGAATATTTCGGTTTCAGAACGAAATTATACCGGAATCCTTCCTGAGCATCATAAACCTTGATTCCATCAGAATCTCTGTCATTTCTTTTAGTTTCTACTTTTACGAGATCACTTTCCCAGGTTACTCCGTCGTGCTGTATATCCAAACCGCTTTTGTTAAACAAAAACGGATCGCTGAAATTCCTGTTTTTTCTGAGATAAATTTTATTTTCGGGATAATTAAAAATAACGGAAAATCTGCGTAGAATTTCGCTTCCTACAGAACCTTTTCTGTCCGGAACCAACTTTAAGTTCTGAATGGAATATTCATCGGGCATTGCAGTAATCGGTTTTTCAAAAACGAAATTCCCGATGTATAAATGATGGATTCTGCTTCTTTTCCCGAAAATATCCCCGTTGAAACCTCTTCCGAGATAATCATCGATATTCGGACGGTTGTAAACGAAGTTCTCGATTAATTTAGGAAAAAGCCACACTGCATCGCTGTTTCCCAAATCGATGAGAAGTTTTGACGGTGTTTTTTCATTGGTCATTTCCACTTCGGTCATCAGATAAGGCTTGTTTCTTTCGACCGTAATGGGAAATTCCTGAAACTTTCTGCTTCTTTTCGCAAAAGTTTTGTCATCATTGAAAACCGTAATTTTTTTTGAGAGATAATCTATTTCTATCCGATGGTTTTTAAAGAAATGATAACCGATAATTCCGTTTACGGGAATTCCGATATGAGAAGAAAAATTGATGTCTTCATCCAAAATAATAAAAACCGTGTGATGAGAATCTTTGTAATTTTTACCGATGTTTACAATATTGTTATCCGAACGCAATCCTTCAATATCAATACTTTCTCCAAGTCCCGAAAATTTTATTTTTTCTATATTATTAAAATTTATTTCCTTGTTGTCCAAGCTGAAAAGTATGGTTTCGTTTACTCCCGAATCCAATAGAAAAGTGAGATCAACCCCGTTAATATTTACCGGAATAAAAATCAAATTATTAATCAGCTGAAAAGGAATTACCGTCTTTTTTTCATCAGAAATCTGGAATCCTTTCTGTCCGAAAGAAAAAGCAAAGACAAACAGCAAGATGATTTTTATAAATTTCATAAAATGAAGATACAATTTTTTACGGAATATATTTCAAACAAAATACCTTCCGAAAAAGGAAGGTATTTTTAATTTTTATTCTTTTACAAATTTTTCGATATATGAATTTTTTTCCGTCGTGATTTTTAGATAATAAATTCCTTTGTCGAGATTTCCTACAGAAAAACTTTTTTGCAGTTCTTTTCTTATTATTCTTCCGAGAGAATCATAAATTTCTATGGAAATTATCTTTTCGTCGGTAGAAATATTCAATATGTTTTTTGCAGGAACAGGATGTATTTTTAAATTATTTTTAAAGGAAACATCAGAAACAGCCAAAGTAGAAAGTGCTTTTCCGAAATTTAAAATTCCGTATCCCATCGGATCTGTGTGATTTGGATAAAGCGATGCCGTTTGACGGAGCTGGTTTTTCACTTCCTCCAAAGATTTATTCGGAACCGCCTGAAGAAGACAAGCAACACCTCCTGCTGCAAGTGGTGTGGAAAAAGAAGTTCCGTTGGATGAGGTTGCAGAATTATTATACACCATTGCTGTTGCAGTTCCACGTGCACTTGCATCGGGTTTTATTACTCCTGCAGAATTTGGTCCGTAAGAAGAAAAAGTAGAGCTGCTTCCTGTAGAAGTAACTGCACCTACTGAGAATACTTTTTGGTTGTCAGCAGGAGTTACGATATAATGCCACGAATTCAGTGCTTCATTTCCTGCAGCCGACAAAACGAAAATTCCTTTTTCTACCGCAATCTGTGCAATTCTTGCAATGAATGAAGTAGTTCCGTTCATATCCGAATAAAGAAGGTCGTAACGGGAATCATCAAAATCATAATATCCGAGAGAAGAAGTGATGATATCAACTCCTTTTCTGTCTGCTTCTTCCGCTGCTTCTGCCCAATAAATCAGTTCTTCGGGGGCTTCTCTTGTTCCGTCTTCGGTTGCATACAGATAAAAATCCGCATCTGGAGCAGAACCTACAAAACTACCGTTGATATATCCTCCGATAACTCCCAAACAATACGAACCGTGAGAATGTAGAGAAGTATTGTAGATGTCGGTATTTTTATGAATGAAATTATATCCTCCTTTTATTTGTCCGTTTGTTCTTAATCTTGCATAAGCTGAACCTGTATTTACGGTAGGAAAACCGGTGTCGATAACTGCAATCGTAATTCCCGTTCCTGTATAACCTGCAACGTGCAATTGGCGAAGATTTATTTGGTCTATCTGAGCTGCACCGGAACCGTAATTGAAATTAGTTTTAGAAAAAGAATTATTGAATTCATCAAATTTATTTACTTTTTTAATTCCGGATTTTCCGCCGGAAGAATGTTTGATGAAGCTCTCAACGGACTCTACATAAGATTGCGATTCGAGTTGGGTAATCTGTGATTTGGTAGCATTTACAGCAACACCATTCATCCATTTGGAATAATCGGTAACAGTAAAACCAAGATTCCTGATATTCTGAATATAGGATGGTTCAATCGGTGCATCCTGATCATTCAATGCGATTCCTAATCTCGTTCTTCTGTCCAGAGATTTTTGAGAAAGCTCGGAAATCGGATTTGCATAAAATGCCGCTTTGTTCGGTTTGTCTTTAAAAAATACGAAAACAAGTTCTGTTTGTGCATTTGCAAAGATGAAAACGGAAAAAATAAAAACAGATAATAATTTTTTCATTTTTAATTTTTTTTGAATGCAGTAAAATTAAGAATAATGTTGAAAAATTTTCAGATATTTTTCAGATATTTTTAATTAATGATAATGAATGTGAATTTTGTTATCATTAAATATTTTTTGTGAGGAGGAAATGTAATTAATGATTATTAGAATTTGTAAGTTGTTGTGAACTAAAGTGTTGTTGTATTTACTAAGGGTTATGAAAAACATTGAAGTATTTTAGTTTCTTCAAAAATTTAATTTTCATAAATTTGAACAAATATTTTTTATGAAAAAGATTCAGATGGTTGATCTCCAAAGTCAATATTATAAGATAAAAGCCGATGTTGATAATGCTGTTCTCAATGTGATGGATTCCGCCGCTTTCATCAATGGTCCCGAAGTGAAATCCTTTCAGTCGGAACTCGAAACGTATCTGGATGTGAAGCACGTAATTCCCTGTGCAAACGGAACCGATGCTTTACAAATCGCTTTAATGGCACTCGATTTAAAAGAAGGAGATGAAGTGATTACCGCAGATTTTACCTTTGCGGCAACAGTAGAAGTGATTCATTTATTGAAACTGAAATCGGTTTTGGTTGATGTGGATTACGATACTTTCACGATTGATATCGATAAGCTGAAAGCTG
>CAYSQR010000191.1:0-3571 GCA_964433195.1 uncultured Kaistella sp.
AAGTTCAAACGATACTTTTCCTACGGCAATGCATATCGCAGCATACAAAAAAGTGGTGGAACATACTTTACCTGCTGTTGAAAAATTACGGAACACGCTTCACGAAAAATCGGAAAGCTTTAAAAATATCGTGAAAATCGGAAGAACGCATTTGATGGATGCAACTCCTTTGACTTTAGGACAGGAATTTTCGGGGTATGCTGCACAATTGGATTATGCGATGAAAGCGATAACGAATACTTTCGACCATTTGCAGGAACTCGCACTCGGTGGAACTGCAGTCGGAACAGGACTGAACACGCCGAAAGGTTATGATGTTCTGGTCGCAAAATATATTTCTGAATTTACGGGACTTCCATTTGTAACCGCTCCGAATAAATTTGAAGCACTTGCTGCACACGATGCGATTGTGGAAACTCACGGTGCTTTGAAGCAGCTCGCCGTTTCACTATACAAAATTGCACAGGATATTCGTCTGCTCGCATCGGGACCAAGAAGCGGAATCGGCGAAATCCTGATTCCCGAAAACGAGCCGGGTTCTTCCATTATGCCCGGAAAAGTAAATCCTACCCAAAACGAAGCAATGACAATGGTTTGTGCACAGGTTTTGGGAAATGATACGGCGATTTCATTTTCCGGAACACAGGGAAATTATGAGCTGAATGTTTTCAAACCCGTGATGGCGTATAATTTTCTGCAATCTGCACAACTTCTCGGAGATGCGTGTATTTCTTTCAACGACCATTGTGCAGTGGGAATTGAACCGAATGAAACGAGAATCAAAGAATTGGTAGAAAAATCGCTGATGTTGGTTACAGCTCTCAATACACATATCGGTTACGAAAACGCTGCAAAAATTGCAAAAACCGCCCACAAAAACGGAACAACGCTGAAAGAAGAATCCATCAATCTAGGATTATTGACTGCGGAACAGTTCGATGAATGGGTAAAACCAGAAGATATGGTGTAAACTCAATCCTTCAAGGATTTAGAGTCCTTGAAGGATTCAATTAAAAAAACTCCCCGCAAAATTCTCCGAAATATAAAACTCGTTTTTATCTTTCAGAATCACTTTACCGGTATTTTTGTTTCGCAGGATTTCCGAGATATAATTTTTGTTGATAATGGTTGATTTATTGATTCTCACGAAATTTTCAGGCAAAATTTCTTCTAATTTTTTTAAAGAGATACGGATCATTTTTCTTTCGTTTTCAAGCACAAAATACGTGTAATACGATTCCGAAAAAAGATACATCAGCTTTTCGTTGTCGATGTAATGATTTTTGTTTCCTTCGGGAATGATGAGCGTTTTATGTTCAAAACCGTTTTTGAACTGATGCAGAATTTTCCCGAAATCTACCGCTTCAATCCGTGAAACGGCTTTATCAACGGCTTTTGCAAAACGTTCTTCGGAATATGGTTTCAGCAGATAATCCAACGCATCGGCTTCAAAAGCTTTTACGGCATAAATATCATAAGCGGTTGAGAAAATAATTTTCCCCGAAAACCGGTTTTCAATTTTTGAAAGCAAATCGAAAGCGGATGCATCTTTCAGCTGAATATCGAGGAAAACCAAATCCGGTTGCAATTTCAGGATTTTATCTTCGGCTTCTTTTGTGGTTTTTGCTGTTTCCAAAAGATGAAGTTTCGGATGATTTTCTATCATTTTTACCAAGCGTTTCAGAGCCGGAGCTTCGTCTTCTACGGCGATTGTTTTCAGCGGATTCATTTCAGAAAAATTTTATTGATGACCCAATTTCCGTCCTGAAAAATTTGAAAAGAATTTTTGTTTCCCGTAAACAACTCCATTCTTTGGGAAACATTATTCAGTCCGATTTTATGAATTTCGGAATCTAATGAATGTCCGTTGTTCTTAATGATAATCGCATCATTTCCGGGTTCAACAATAATGGTGAGCGGATTTTGCAGTTCTTTGAAACCGTGCTTTATCGCATTTTCAACCAAGGGTTGCAAAATCATACTCGGGATTTTCCACGATTTTGAATTTTCATCAATATTAATTTCAAAATTCAATTGTTCGTCATACCGTATTTTTTCGATGGAAAGGTATTTTTCAATCAGTTCGATTTCTTCTTTCAGGGAAACCGGCGTGAGAAAATCGGTGTTGAGCGAAGTCCGCAAAATATCGCTCAGATTGATGAGCATTTCCTGAGCTTTGGTTTTGTCTTCATCAATTTCCGAAACTACGCTGTTCATCGCATTGAACAGAAAATGTGGCTGCAACTGGCTTTTCAGGATTTGAAGTTTGGTATTGTTGAGTTCTACTTCTAAGTTTTTTTGTTTTTCAAAAAGCTGTTTTTCTTTATTAATGTATTCGTAAGCGTAAAGAATCGCCATCTGGAAAAGGTAATTTTTAATAACATTATGAAAGCTCGCCACTGCAAAACCGAAAATACTTTCTTTATAATCCGACGGATTTTCCGAAAAAACAATCGGGAAAAGATGCATTATTAAAATGAAAACAATGCTGTAAAAAATTCCCGAAAACCCAAGAAGCAAAATTCTTTGGAAAGTTTTGAGCTTTGAAGAAAAATCAAAAGCAGGAATCACAAAAACGAAAAGCAGGAAAATTCCCGTAACCAAGCTGGAACCGGGTGTAAGAAGATAATCTTTCAGCTGATAATCATACTTCCCGGAATATTCTACCGCAACGAGCTGCAAAACCGTTGAAACTGCCAAAACCAGCCATAAAACCAAAACCCAGCGAATGCGGTTCATCCTCAATATTTTATGCAAATAAAGTTAATTCGATTTTTAGAGCCTTTCTAAATTTTATTTCCAGAAAATTATAATACCGATATTTCGGTGCTTCGCACCTTAAATTAAAGGCGTTCTTTAATTTTCTACCAACATTTCGCCGCTTCGCGGCTTTCAAAATTAAATTTTTAAAAAAATTTAAGCAGACTCTAAACCTTTCAAAAATAAAGTTCAAAAATAAAGGGAAAGAAAATGTCTGGCAAATTAAAAGTGAGGGGTTTGTATCAAATAGTTGTGGTTTTGTATCAAATTAAAAGCAAGAATCAATATATGAAGAAATAAAATTTTCGTGGAAATTTTGCTGTTTTTTACTTTAATAAAAGCCAATCTTGGAAATACATTTCCCAAAAATGTTTTTTTCAAATAATGGGAAATAGAAATATCATTTTATGTTTTTTTTTCTTATTTCTTAAAAGAAAAATCTTTGGCAAATTGAAATTGCCGCTTTTCGTATCAAATTATTACCATTACAGATTTGCAATCACAAGTATGCGACATTAGGAATTTTTACAAATCTTTACTGAAAAAACATTTGCAGAATAACGAAATTTTTCTACTTTTGTCTATGCGTTGTTGTAAAACAGCGGCAGTAAAATATTCGGTACTTTAAAAAGTCTTGTGGTAAGAAATCTGGAAAATTTCAATCAATATTCAAGACGGAATTATAAAGTACGCCGAAAGGCGTATCTTTTCCGTTGAATATATAGGCATTCCAGAGCCACTTACCACAGCGTGAATTAGATACGCTGTTTTTTTGTTTCTATACTTCACGTTTTTTCTTTTTTCAGCAACT
>CAYSQR010000192.1:0-3558 GCA_964433195.1 uncultured Kaistella sp.
GCTGAAAACTTCAAGAACCGCTTCCAAACCTGCTCCGGAAAAATCGACCGGCTTCTCCGAAGAATCCACCAATCGCGGAACAATCTGTAAAGACTGTGCTCCGAGAATATTATCTGTTCCGACCGGATTTGTTGTGATGCTTAATGAATTTGCAGAAACGTCATTTGGGTCAGATTCTTTGGCTTGTTCGTTTCCGAAGATGTTCATTTCTCCGAGAGAAGGAGGAGCGGAACTCGACCATTCTATTCCGTTTTTTTGGGCAACCTGATCGGCAAGTGCAAAAATCTGGGGAGCTTTCATTCCGTTGATGAGTTTTCCTAAAGCGTTCAGTTCGTTGATATCCCCTTCTGCTTCTACCCCGAAAGTTTTCAGGATATACAATGCTTCGTTGAATTTTACCTGCCTTAAAGTGTTCAAACTCGAAGTCATATCGTTAATGCTCGATTGCAGGGTTTTGGTATTGGTTGCATCTATGCTGTCTTTTTTACAACCTGCAAGAAACAACAGACAGAAAATAAAAAGAATTTTTATTCCCGATAAAAGCGGTTGATGAATTTTGGAGTCCATTTTCATTTTGGTTTATGACAAATTTATAAAAAATATGTACACAAAATAATATGGATGAGGATTTTTATATTTCTCTGTTGTACGGCGTGAATTAGATACGCTGTTTTTATACATTTCACGTTTTCAAATTTTTACAGTATATTTGTTTTATGAATTGAATAAAAACTGACTTAAAAAAATTAATACTATGAAAAAATCTATTTTACTTTTTGGCTTGTTTGCCGGAACTTTGGGTTTTGTGAAAGCTCAAAACGTGAACATTCCCGATGTAAATTTCAAAAATGCATTGCTTAATCACAATCCTGTCATTGACACCAACGGAGACGAACAAATACAGGTTTCCGAAGCAGAAGCATTTACAGGATTGCTAAGGGCAGACAATAGAGCCATTGCAGACCTTACCGGAATAGAAGCATTTGTGAACATCACACAATTACATTGTTATAACAACCAGCTTACAAGTTTAAACTTAACCTAAAATACCGCTTTGCAATATTTAGATTGTAATCGAAACCAACTCACAAGTTTGGATGTAAGCAAAAATACCGCTTTGACAAATTTATATTGTTACGATAACCGACTTACAAGTTTGGAGGTAAGCAAGAATACGGTTTTGACAGTGTTGAGATGTTCCGGCAATCAACTGACAAGTTTGGATGTAACCAAAAATACGGCTTTGACATATTTAAATTGTACTGTCAACCAACTGACAAGTCTGGATGTAACCAAAAATACGGCTTTGACAACTTTATATTGTAATCAAAACCAACTCACAAGTTTGGATGTAAGCAAAAATACCGCTTTGACAGATTTAAGATGTTCCTTCAATCAACTTACAAGTTTGGATGTAAACAAGAATACTGCTTTGACACGGTTAGATTGTAATAATAACTCACTCACAAGTTTGGACGTAAAGAACGGACAGAATAATAAGATTACTACTTTTGACGCAAGAAACAATCCTAATCTTACCTGCATACAGGTAGATGATGCGTCTGCAAGTCATACCGGTTGGCAAAAAGATGCAACGGCAAGTTACAGCGAAGGTTGCTCCGGAACGTTATCTGCAACGGACATCAATAAGCAAGAGGTAACGTTATATCCTAATCCTGTAAAAGAGGTGCTTCATTTCTCGGAAGAAGTTTCCAATATCAGAATAACGGATTTGTCGGGAAGAACGGTAAAACAGATTTCCACAAAAGGAAAATCGGTAAATGTTGCAAATCTTGCGAATGGTGTTTACATTGTAACTGCAACTACAAAAGCAGGGAAAGTGATAACCAAGAAAATTGTGAAAGAGTAGAAGTACTCCTTGAAGGTGTAGGAACACGCCACAAAGGCGTGTTCTGCAATCAAAAAACCAAAACTCCTTTCAGCGGTACGAACGCTGAAAGGTTTTTTTTCTTTTTATTTAGCCCGAACTAAGGTTAATTACCTTAATATCAAATGGTTTGAATAGTACTAAAATCTGATACAGATTATAGTACAAAAATAATTAATCCACTGATTCTTTTTTATCCAAAAAACGGTATGAGAAGAGCGAATGGAAAGAAGCAGAATACCTGAGATTGTTTCGATATGCCCACAATACTGTAAAAAATATTCGTGCTAAAAAAACCGCCGGAAAATTTTCCGGCGGTTTTGTATGGAGTTCTTTAAAAATAATTAGAAAGGATATTCGTAAATTTCTGATTCTTTCAGGAACGGATTTCCTTTAGGAATTAGTTTAAGTTTAGAAAGTGCAGTCATGACAACAAAGATGAATAAACCAACACCAAATAAAACAGATCCTAAATTCAATAATAATACTTCAGGCGTTTTCCAGTAAGGTCCTACTGTTCCCGGCATTACCATATTGAAATAATCTAACCAGTGACCGCAGAGTACAACAATCGCCATAATCGTAACTACCCTATAATTTCTCTTGATGCTCGAACTTACCAAAACCAAAAGTGGAATAAGGAAGTTAATAATCAACATCGGCAGGAAAGTAGGGGAGTAATACTGGAATCTTCCGAAGAAATAATTTACCTCTTCCGGAATATTTGCATACCAATACAGCATAAACTGTGCAAACCAGGTATAAGTCCAAAGCATACTCGTTGCAAAAAGAAATACGCCCAAATCGTGCAAATGATTATCATTGAACTGAGGAAGGAATCCTTTTTTCTTTAAATAAACGCTTATCAAAATAATCGCGGCAATAGAAGAAGAAAGACAACTTACCATTGCATACCAAATATACATTGTAGAATACCAATGCGGATCAATCGACATCAACCAATCCCACGCCCACGCTGCAGATGCAAATCCGAAGAATGCAATATAACCTACATTCCAGCTGTAATAACTTGCATAGGTTTTTCTGCTTTTGGTTTCATCTACTTTTTTAGAAAGCGATTTCAGTTTCCAAGCGAAGAAAGAAGCTCCTAAAACATAAAGCAAAGTTCTGAAAGCATAAAAAGGGATATTCAGAAACTTTTTCTTTTCATAAAGAATCGGGTCGAAATTTTTATTACCGGGTGTCGTTAAATCCAAATCCATCCAGTGGAAAAGGTGTCCGTTGTGTGTTGCATTCAGTACCATAATGATAATAAGAATCGCTCCTCCCCACGGAATGTAAGAAGCAATAGCTTCCATCACTCTCAAAATAATAATTGACCAACCTGCGTGTGCCGCATTTTGGATGCTGTAAAAAAACAATGCACAACAACTGAGTGCAAATAGAAATACTGCAACCGTGTGAATTGCTGCTAACGGCTGATTGTGAATCTGATGTTTTGCGTGTTCCAGATGAGCTGCGTGATCTTGTGGTCCTATCATTTCGCTGGAATGTGTAGGTGCGTGATTTCCTCCGGAATGCACCGCTTCCATCATATGCTCAATCTTTTCAGAACTAATTCCGTGATTCATAAAATATCCTGCTCCAAAAAGCACTAATCCCAGAACGATAAATATGATTGAATATAATCTTAATTTTGGTGAAAAACT
>CAYSQR010000193.1:0-2636 GCA_964433195.1 uncultured Kaistella sp.
TGTTCCTTGCTGCAATTCGCGGGTGTTGAGATTATCTAACTCATCGAGCAATACAGCGTGATCGGAAGTTACGGGAACTTTGGTAAATGCTTCACCGGAATAAGTAACCAAACCGATTCTGTCACCCGGTCTTTTATCAACAAATCTTTTGGCGATATTTTTCAGAGCAGTCAATCTGTCCGGTTCCAGATCTTTTGCCAACATACTGAGCGAAACATCTACGGAAAGAATGATGTCGATTCCTTTGTTGTCGTCATTGTCTTGTGAAATGGTAAAAGTTCTGGGTCTTGCTAATGCAATAATCAAACAGGAAAGAATAAAATATTTCGAGATTTTCAGTAAAAACAATATGAAAAGAATCCCCTTGTTTTCCTGCATATTTTTGATGGTAGGAACTTTTATTCCGGTTCGTTTTTTCTTTCGCAAATCTAAAATGATAAGCGGAACAAACGCCAAAAACAGCAGTAAAAACCACGGACTGTAAAACTCGAAATTTAAAAAATTTAATGTCATTTTATACTCCGGTTCTTAATTGTTCTGCTTCCAAATCTTTTGAAGAACGTTTCACAAAGGTTTTCATATCATTAAAATCTTTTTCCATCATCGATTGATTGGGAAAAATTTTGGCGAATTTTACCAAATCTCCTCGCAGGAAAATGTTTTCCACAATTTTTTCGTTTTCGGGAGAAATGGTGTTGTTGAGCTTCATCACATCAATTAAATCATCCGTCAATAAAACATCCGCAGGAATTTTATATTGTTTCGTGATGAAGCTTCTTGAAATATCAATCAACTCCACATAAAACGAACGGTAATCGCCGTTTTCGATATATTTTTTCTTTTTTAAACTTTCTAAATCTTTCAGTGTTTGATTGGTCATCACAACCGGAGAATTTTTTCTTCGTTTTCCGTATTTGATAATTTGCCAAATAATGAAAATTAAAGCCAATAAAATGAGAATCCCCAAAACATACCATTTGTACATTTGCCAATAATCTTTCACATCGAGTTTTACCTCTTTGTTTTTCATAATGTCATTGATTTGGTCACCTTTTTGAGCAGTATTGATGACCTCGATTTCATAAGGAATAGTATGGGAAATCTCGTCACCGATTTTAAAATCTAAAGCCGGAATGGTAAATTTTCCTTCCTCGAAAATCTGAAACTCAATCGTTCTTTCATAAAAATCAGTTTTTTTGCTGATGCTGTCTTTTACCTCTTCAAAATGAAAAGGTAAGAGTTCATTTTTGGGTGCAGAAACCACATCTTTACCTTGAAGATTAGAAATTTTTACCCGAAAAAATCCAACTTCTCCTAAAGCTAGAGTTCTCTTGTCGAGTTCGGAACTCAATGTTTGCGAATAGCCGAAAACATTGAGGAAAGTAAGTATGATTAATAATATTTTTTTCAAAATTTAATTGTTTTTATTTTATTTTTTTCTGAAATACTTATACAGAAATTTCGAGTAATCCTCTCCTGTATTGATATTCATAAAACTTGCCGAAGAATTTTCAAAATCTTCGGTTATTTGTTTTACTTTCTGTTTCTGATTTTCGGCAAATTCATACCGCCATCTTGCAGATGATGTATTTACGTAAACTTGTTTTCCTGTTTCTGCATCGCGGAAAAGCGTGTAACCAATATCGGGAATTTCATTGTCTTTGTCATCAAAAATCCGCATTCCCAAAAGTTGGTGTTTTCGTGATGCGACTCTCAGCATTTTCAAATCATAAGAATCCTCAAAATCCGAGAACATAAAAACCAAAGATTTCTTCTTGAAAATACTCATCATATATTCCAAAGCAGCATCAATTTTTGATTCGGTGGGAACATAATCTGCGGATAAAATAGTACTGATAATCGCAAGAATATGTTTTCTTCCTTTTTGTGGAGGAATGACTTTGTAAACTTTATCAGCAAACAAAATCAGCCCGACTTTATCATTATTTCCTGCGGCGGAAAATCCCAAACTTGCAGCGATTTCTGCAACAAATTCACGTTTCAGCTGTGTTTTCGTTCCGTAATCCATCGAGGCAGAAATATCCACCAAAAGCATCATCGTGAGTTCGCGTTCTTCTTCCATCACTTTCACGAAAGGTTCCCGAAAACGGGCGGTTTTATTCCAGTCGATTCTGCGGATTTCATCACCAAATTGGTACGGACGAACTTCGGAAAAAGTCATTCCCTGTCCTTTGAAAGCGGAGTGATATTGCCCCATCAAAGTTGCTTCCGACTTCTTTCGAGTACGGATTTCAATCTGCTTTACTTTTTTGATGATGTCTTTTATTTGCATTTTCTTCAATGTAACAATCTACCAATTTTTGTAACGATTCATTACTACATTGATAAATTGTTAGATTAGTACATTAAGGAGCCTGAACTTTCCCCAGAATTCTGTCCACGATTTCATCGGCAGTAATTTCTTCCGCTTCTGCTTCAAAACTCAATCCGATACGGTGTCGCAGAACATCTTTCGCAATTTCTTTCACATCTTCGGGAATCACAAATGCACGGTTTTTCAGAAATGCCATTGCTCTTCCTGCAATCGCCAAATTGATGGAAGCTCTTGGCGAAGCTCCGAAACTGATGTAATTTTTCAGTTCAGAAAGTCCGTATTTTTCTGGAGAACGAGTAGC
>CAYSQR010000193.1:2646-3546 GCA_964433195.1 uncultured Kaistella sp.
TCGAGGTAAATTTGATTGATGAGCTCTTTTGCTTCCACTACATTTTTCAAAGAAATAACGGGACGGATTTCCGGTTGATGAGAGGTAGAAACCATTTTCATAATTTTTCTTTCGTCCTCAAATTCGGGATAATCTATTTTGCATTTCAGCATAAAACGGTCGCTTTGTGCTTCCGGAAGAAGATAAGTTCCTTCCTGATCAATCGGATTCTGAGTGGCTAAAACCAAAAACGGTTTCGGAAGCGGCATTGTTTCATCACCTATGGTTACTTGCTTTTCCTGCATTGCTTCCAATAAAGACGATTGTACTTTCGATGGAGCTCGGTTGATTTCATCTGCCAAAACGAAATTCGCAAAAATCGGTCCCCGTTTTATGGTAAAATCGTTGTCTTTTATGTTGTACATCATTGTTCCCACCACATCTGCAGGAAGCAGATCGGGTGTAAACTGAATCCGTGAAAAATCACCGTGAACTGCATCTGCCAAAGTTTTTATCGCCAAAGTTTTTGCCAATCCGGGAACACCTTCCAAAAGAATGTGACCATTCCCAAGAAGACCGATCAACAAACGATCCACCATATATTCTTGCCCGATAATGGCTTTGTTGATTTCCTGTTTTAAAAGAGAAAAAAAGTAATTCTGCTCTCTTACTTTTTCTGTTAACTGACGTATATCTTCCGCTTGATGTAGTTCTGACATAATGTTTGAAAAATTTAAAGTGTAAATTTCTGATAAATACGCACACCAATCAACATAATTAATGCCAAGATTGAGTTAAAGTTTGTTAAATGTGATGGGTGTTGGAAGATGGATGATGAAAGAATTTGAAAAAAAAACATTTTGCCGTACCAAAAATATTTCTATATTTGTCTATGCGTTGCTGAAAAGCAACTGCAGTAAA
>CAYSQR010000194.1:0-3500 GCA_964433195.1 uncultured Kaistella sp.
GATTCGAACCCACGACCCCGAGATTACAAATCACGTGCTCTGGCCAACTGAGCTAAGGAGGCAAAAATTTCAAAAGAACAACTTATCTCTTTTTGCGAGTGCAAATATAAGAGAGTTTTTTTGAAATCTACAAATATTTTTATGATTTTTTTAGAATTTTTATTACGCCAATTCTTTTTTCTTGATTAGCAGCTTTTTAGCAGTATCTGTACAAAGGTCAATACTTTCTTCAAATGAAGATGATGTTTTTTTTACAACGATGTCGTCACCGGGAACTTCCAGTTTCAGTTCCACAGTTTTGTTGTCCTTTTCCGAGGAATTTTCAACTTTCAGGAAAACCTGACAACCGTGTATTTTATCATAAAAGGTTTCTAATTTGTTTATTTTTTTTTCTAAATACTCTTCAAGCGGTGCATGTGGAGTCAATCCTATTGACTGAACTTTAATTTTCATAATCTAGATTTTTTTGCTCTCGGATGAGCATTGTTAAATACTTTTTTTAATTGTTCGATATTTGCATCGGTATAAACCTGTGTTGATGCAAGTGATGAATGTCCCATCAGTTTCTTCACTTTAGAAATTTCAGCTCCGTTTTCCAAGACGTGGGTTGCAAAACTGTGCCTCAGAATATGCGGACTTTTTTTCTTTTTGGAAGAAACAAGACTAAGATAGGAATTTACGGTAGAATATACAAATTTATCATAGAGTTTTTTCCCTTTTTCATTAACGAAAAAGTATATCTCGCTTTCTTTCAACGGATTCCTTTTTTCCAAATAATCTTCAAAATCTGCGAGGAGCTTTTCGGAAACGGGAATGATTCTCGATTTGTTTCCTTTTCCAATGACTTTTATTTCCTTGTTGCTGAAATCTATGTTTTCCAAAAGAAGATTACATAATTCTGCACGACGCATTCCTGTTTGATAAAGCGTTTCTATGATAAGTTCTTTTAGGAAACCGTTATTTTCGGGGGTTATAGAATGGTTTTTAATTTTCTCCATTTCCTCTTCGGAAAAAGGAATTTGCTTTTCTGCATAAAATTTCAGGGACTGGATACTTTCCAATGGAGAAACTTCCACTTCACCGATTTTTAATAAGAAAAGATAAAAACTGCGGAGAGAAGAAAGTTTGCGGTTAATACTACGTTTCGAAATTTGCTTCTCGCTCAGTTCAACCATAAAATTCCTGATGATTTTTTTATCGATTTTCCCAAAATCCTGATGCGATTCCGTTTCCAGCAGAAACAAGGAAAAGTCTTTCAAATCTCTTTGATAACTTGTTACTGTATGAGGAGAATAACGTTTTTCTACGGAAATATATTCAAGAAATTTTTCAATCATAATGAGAGGTACACAAAAAAATCACTTTTCAAATATAACTATTTGAAAAGTGATTTTAGTATTTTACAAAGAAAATTTTGCTTTTAAGCCTGTTCTTCTCTGCTCAGATTTCTTTGCTTGTGAGCAGCTTTCAATTTTCCTTGTCTGGAAATTACCGAAGGTTTGATGAATTGTTGTCTGCTTCTCAAAGCTCTTACAACTCCTGTTTTATCGAATTTTCTTTTGTATTTTTTTAAAGCTCTGTCGATAGCTTCGCCATCTTTTACCGGGATTATTAACATAATTTACATCTCATTTTGGATTGCAAAAGTAATGTTTTTTTTCAAGATGACAAATTTTTTATTATTTTTAAACTTTACAAATTTATGAAAACTCCAAATAATTATACCGTCATCAATGCTTCTGCCGGTTCCGGAAAAACGTATGCTTTGGTGCAGAATCTCTTGACGATTTGTCTGAAATATCCTTTACAACCCGAGAAAATAGGAAATATTCTTGCCTTGACTTTTACCAACAAAGCCGCCAATGAAATGAAGCAAAGAATCATTGAATGGCTGAAAAATTTTTCTTCTGAAAGTTATGAAACCAATCAGGATTTGATTAATATTCAGGAAAAGCTGAAAAATGAAGGATTTACGATTGCGATAGAAGAACTTCACGAACGCTCGAAAAACATTCTCGATTATGTTCTGCACCACTACTCTACGCTGAACATCGGAACGATTGATAAGTTCAATTCGCGATTGGTACGGAGTTTTTCGCACGAACTCGGTTTGGCTCAGAATTTTAATTTAGAAATAAATGCAGAACCTTTTCTGATGGAAGCTGTAGATAAAATGCTTGAAGAAATCGGCGAAAAGAATGATGTTTCCGATGCTTTTATGGATTTCGTGAATTACAGTTTAGATAATGAAGAACGGGTAAATCTCAACAAAACGCTGTACGATTCGGCAAAAGAATATATACAGGATAAACATTATTTCCGGCTGAATGAAAATAAGGATTTCGACTGGGAAGTTTATGAAAAATCGAAAAAAAATCTTCGGGAAACCCTGAAAAATTTAAAGGAAGATTCCGGGAAAATTGCAGAAGAATGCCTGAATTTATTAAAGGAAAAAAATCTGGAAACCGAAGATTTCGCAGGTGGAAAAAACAGCAGTATTGCGAAATTTTTCTATGAAGTTCATCTTTTTTTCAATGGGAAAAGAAAAGATTTTCCGTTTCCGGCAAATGAAGTTTCGGCGACCGAAAGATTTCTTTCCGGTGCTTCTTCTGCGGGAAAAAACAGGCAAAATGAAATTCTGGAAATCCTCGATTATTTAATTGAAAGTCGACAAAAAATCATTAGAAACTATATTTTATCCAAAAAAAACGAGAAAATTCTGAACGCGATTTTACCTCTGAAAGTGAATAAGGACATTCAGGATAAATTAGCGGAAATCGAGGAAGAAAACGATTTGGTTCTGCTCTCGAAATTCAATATTCTGATTCACGAAAATCTTCGGGAAGAACCTGCATCATTCATTTACGAGAAAGTGGGAACGAAATTTTCTCATTATTTTTTTGATGAATTTCAGGATACTTCTTTTTTGCAATGGCAAAATTTTATCCCGTTGAAAGATCACGCTGTTTCATCCAAAGATATGAGCTTTACTTTGGTAGGCGATCCGAAACAAAGCATTTACAGATTTCGCGGAGGAGATTCTCAACTGATGCTCAAAATTATTAATAAAGAAGATGAGTCTTTAGTTAAGGCAAAACTCGAAAATCTTGAAAATAACTGGAGAAGTGCGAAAAACATTGTGGATTTCAATAACGAACTGTATCGTTTTCTGTCGGATTTTACGAACGAAGAACACCGCGAAATTTTCGGGAACGGTTCACAACAAATTCCGAAATCGAAACGAGAAGGAAGAGTGAGAATCAATTTAATGGAAAACACGACGAAAGATTTTTTCTACGAAGAAGTTTCCGGAAAAATGAGAGAAGACCTGCAATCTTGTATTGATAACGGTTTCCGGTTTTCGGACATTACGATTCTTTGCCGGGGAAATTTCGATATTTTCAGCTTTTCGCAATTATTGGGAAACCTGAAAGTGAATTATCTTGGTGAAGAAGTTTTCATCAAAACCATTTCGGAATCGGGTTTGACGCTGAATTTAT
>CAYSQR010000195.1:0-3443 GCA_964433195.1 uncultured Kaistella sp.
GGAATCATCGAACCTGTTGACGGATTGGAAGAGGAAGAAAATATTTTGATGCTTTCGATGCCGGTAATCGGATTGTGATTTTGAGATACAAGAATCAAGATTATATAAAATAAAGTCCGATATTTTCGGGCTTTTTTAATTAAAAAAACTTAAAAATGAGCTATTCTTATCTTAAAGAAAATTACGAAAAAATTTTGACGACCATTCCCGAAAAAGTTCAGCTTGTTGCAGTTTCAAAAACACATTCTGTAGAATCAATTCAAAAAGTTTATGATTTGGGACAAAGAGTTTTCGGGGAAAACAAAGTACAGGAACTTACCGAAAAATACCCTCATCTTCCGAAGGATATTCAGTGGCATCTCATCGGTCATTTGCAAACCAATAAAGTAAAATATATCGCCGGATTTATCGATACCATACAAAGTGCGGATTCCGAAAAACTTCTGGAAGAAATCGACAAACAGGCAGAAAAACACCAAAGAAAAATTAAAGTTCTGCTCCAAATAAAAATTGCCGAAGAAGAAACAAAATACGGTTTGGAAATCAGTGAAGCCAAAGAGATTTTCCAAAATTATCTGAACGGAAAATTTCCGAATGTGGAAATTACCGGTTTAATGGGAATGGCAACTTTTACCGAAGACAAAAACCAAGTCCGGAAAGAGTTCAATTTGCTGAAACAGGTTTTTACTGAATTGTCTTTGCGAAAAAATTTGGAAACGCTCTCTATGGGAATGAGCGACGATTACAAAATTGCGATAGAATGCGGTGCAAACTCCGTGAGAATAGGTTCTGCGATTTTCGGGAAAAGAAATTATGGATAATTACTTGGTTATGGAATAAATCCAAAACATCATAATTATTTTATTAAATCTCGTTTTGTTGGAAAGCTCTTTTTCATTTCTTCTTTAACAGAATCAGACAATTCAGAAAACTGTTTCCGCATTAGCCAATGATAAACATTTTGTTGCCCCATTGTTACAACATAAGCTTGTTGGAATTCCCATCCTAAAGCTCCCATATAATTCATTGCATCAACCATAGAATTAAAAACCTTATTTTTCCCATCTTCATTTTTTAATTTATTACTCTCAAAAAAAGAAGTTGATTGTCCATAATCAATTTCTATAGTAACTTTTTTACTCATAAATCTTAACTCGCCAACAATTTCAGCATAAACATATTTGGGAACTTCCTGTGAAAATACAAATGAATTTACACAAATGACAACTAGGATTAATAATTTTTTCATAATATAATTTTCCTCAAATATAACAAAAGTTGCAAAGTACGACAAAAGAAAAAAATTAAATACTGTAGATTTCTGATTTTCACCAATATTTTCTTATACATAAATATTGATAAATTATTCTTTAAGAAGCAATCCAATGAAGTCTTAATAATTATTAATAACTTTGTCATACTTATTTTAACAATAACAAATATGCAGAAAATCCTTATTATAGAAGACGAAAAAGCAATTTCGGGGGTGCTTCACAATATCTTATCCGATGAACTGAAAGATTACGAATTCGTCATTGCCGAAGATGGTTTGGAAGGATTTAAGCACATCGAAAAAGACGATTTCGCATTGGTCATCTCCGATATTAAAATGCCGAAACTTTCCGGGACGGAACTCCTGAAACAATCCCTGCAAATAAAACCCGATATTACTTTTGTAATGATTTCGGGACACGCCGATATAGAAACTGCCGTTTCCTGCCTGAAAGAAGGTGCGTATGATTTCATCTCGAAACCGATTGACATCAACCGACTGATAACCAGCGTAAAAAATGCTTTAGACAAAAGAAATCTGCAAAAAAATAACCAGCATTTGCAAAAAGAAAATTCTACGCTCAAGAAAAAAGTAAATAAAAAATACCAGATGATCGGCGAATCTCTTCCTTTGAAAAAAATACAGGAGATGATAGAAAAAGTCGCCGTATCGGATGCACGAGTTTTGATAACCGGACCAAACGGAGCCGGAAAAGAATTGGTTGCACACGCAATTCACGCACAAAGCGAACGGAGCAAAGGACCAATGATTGAAGTAAACTGTGCCGCAATTCCGTCGGAACTTATAGAATCCGAATTGTTCGGACACGTCAAAGGAAGTTTTACCGGTGCGATTAAAGACAAACAAGGCAAATTTGAATTGGCAAACAACGGAACTATTTTCCTTGACGAAATCGGCGATATGTCGCTCATTGCACAGGCAAAAGTTCTCCGTGCATTGCAGGAAAGCAAGGTTTCTCCGGTAGGAAGCGACAAAGAAATAAAAGTAGATGTGCGGGTTTTGGCGGCAACGAACAAAAATATGCAGAAAGAAATAGAAGCAGGGAAATTCCGGGAAGATTTGTATCACCGTCTTTCCGTGATTGAAATTTATGTTCCTCCTTTAGATGAAAGAAAAGAAGACATCAAACTTTTGATAGAACATTTCTCCAAACTTATTTCCGAAGAACACGGAACCGCCAAAAAAGAATTTGACGAAAAAGCCATCAAAGCACTCGAAAATTTCAGCTGGACAGGAAATATCCGTGAGCTGCGAAATGTGGTGGAAAGATTGATTATTCTTGGTTCTAATCCTGTTTCCGCAGAAGATGTTGCAAGTTTCGTACGGAAATAATTTTTTTTAATTAAGAATTAAAAATTATTTATTGCTCATATTAAATAATGGCTTTTTTAAACGCAAAATATACACGAGAATCTCTGAAACTTGCACTTCCTGTAATGATTACACAAGCTGGTCAGGTTTCTGTGAATTTATTCGACAATATCATTGTCGGGAAATTATTGGGAGCAAAAGCTCTTGCTTCCGTATCACTCGGAAATGCTGTGTTTTTCTCGATTTTCGTATTTGCACTCGGATTTTCTTTTGCTATTCCTCCGCTGGTTTCAGAAGCTCACGCAAAGCAGAACCACACCAGAATAAATTCGGTTTTCCGACACGGTTTTGTAATTAATTTGGGAGTCGGAATTTTGCTAATGCTGCTTCTTTTTGCAGGATTACCACTCCTCTATCATATGAACCAGCCGAAAGAAATCATTCCCGATACGGTGGATTTTCTTTGGATAATGACTTTGAGTATTATTCCGTTTATGGCATTCCAGACTTTGCGTGAAGTTTCCGAAGGATTGTCTTATACCATCGGAGTTACCAAAGCTACGATTGTTGCAAATGTCATCAATATCGTGCTGAATTATGTTTTCATCAAAGGAATGTTCGGAATTCCTCCGATGGGAGTAAAAGGTTCTGCTTTGGCAAGTCTTATCGCACGAATTATTATGGTGGTTTTTCTTTATTATATCTTATTTAATCAGGAAAAAACAAAAAGATACATCAAAGAATTTTCAATGAAAGTTTCGGGATTTTCCAAAGCAATGTTCGATAAAATGCTGAAACTCGGTTTTCCTACTGCAATGCAGATGTTTTTTGAAGTTAC
>CAYSQR010000196.1:0-3385 GCA_964433195.1 uncultured Kaistella sp.
ACGGTTTAGCATTGATTGAAGCATTTGGCGATTTCAAAGAAGAAAAAAGCATCAGTAAAATTGATTTGATGGCGATTATCGAAGATTCATTGAAGACTTTACTAAGAAAAAGATTCGATTCCGATGATCATTTTGACGTGATTGTGAATCCCGATAAAGGAGATTTTCAGATATTTTTAAATAAAACCATCGTAGAAGACGAAATGTCCGAAGATGACGATTTGGAAATTGAAATTACAGAAGCAAAAAAAATAGACCCTACTTTTGAAGTAGGAGAAGATTTTACAGTAGAAATCCCGATTGCAGAGTTGGGAAGAAGAAGTATTCTTACGCTGAAGCAGATTTTGGCAACCAAACTTCAGGAGCATAATAACGCAATGTTATATGAGCAGTTCCACGACAGAATCGGGGAAATTGTTGTAGGAGAAGTACACCACATTCGTCACAAACACGTGATTTTGTTGGATGATGAAGACAATGAGTTTATCTTGCCGAAAGAAAATCAAATCCCTTCCGATTTTTTTAAAAAAGGAGAAAGCATAAGAACTATCGTAGAAAGCGTAGATTTCAAAGGAGCAAAACCACAGATTATTGTTTCCAGAACCGCTCCGAAATTTTTGGAAAAACTGCTCGAACTCGAAATTCCCGAAATTCAGGATGGAACAATTATCCTGAAAAAAGTGGTAAGAATTCCGGGAGAAAAAGCGAAAATAGCAGTAGATGCTTATGATGACAGAATAGATCCTGTAGGAGCTTGTGTAGGAGTGAAAGGTTCGAGAATTCACGGAGTAGTTCGAGAACTTAGAAACGAAAACATCGATGTAATACAATGGTCGAAAAATCCCGAAATTTTAGTAAAAAGAGCTTTAGGAAATATTACCATTAATAAAATCGAAATCAATCCGGAAACCAATTACGCTTTAGTTTATACCCCGGTTGAGGAAATATCGAGAGTTATCGGGAAACAGGGGCAAAACATTCGGTTGGCTTCTTGGTTAAGCGGTTACGAAATAGATGTTTATAGGGAAACAAGCGAAGATGACGATGTAGAACTGAAAGAATTCGCAGGAGAAGAGGAAGGAGATATAGAACAATGGATTATCGATGAATTCCAGAAAGTAGGACTTACTACCGCAAAAAGTGTTTTAGATAAAGAAACCGATGCACTTCTGAAAATGGTAGATTTGGAAGAAGAAACCATCGAAGAAGTAAAACAAATTTTAAAGGAAGAATTTGAAGACTAAAAAATAAAGTTTAAAAATAAATTAACTTTGTCCATAAATTAAATAAAAGCATAAAATATATACATGCCAAAAATTAGAGTAAATAAAGCGTTAAAGGAATTTAATATTTCGATGTCCCGACTTGCGGAATTTCTGCAGTCAAAAGGTATTGAGATTGATAATAATCCAAATGCTCAATTGGAAGAAGCGGCATATTCTGCATTGGAAGCTGAGTTCGCAAAAGACGGCGAACAAAGAAAAGCCTCTCACGAAGTGGTAATGACCAAAGTTCCGGAAGAAAAACTGGAAATAGAACCATCAAAACCCGAGGTAATAAGAGCCAAAGCAACCTTGAAATCCGAAACAAAAGTTTTGGGTAAAATAAATTTGGATTCCGATAAACCTGCAGTTCAGGAACAAAAACCTGCGGAATCCGAAACAAAAGAAATACAGGAAGTTCCTTCAGTTTCTGAAAAACCGGAACTCAAGGTTTTGGATAAAATCGACATCTCTCAAATTGAGAGCCGCCCGATGCCGAAATCTTCCAAAAAATCCCAGCCAAAAAACGAGGAGAAAAAAAGCATTTCTAAAAAAACAGAAGAAACTCCCGCTTCAAAAATTGAAACTCCATCACGAGTTGAAGGAATCCCACAAGATTCTGAAAATCAAGAGTCCCAAAAAATAGAAACTGTTTACCAGAAACTCGATGGTCCGAAAATCCTGAAACAAACAGTAGATTTATCACAATTCAACAAACCAAAACCTCAAGGAGGAAATAATCCTGCCAAGAAAAAAAGAAAACGGATAGAAAAACCGGGGACCGGTAATCAGCAAAACCAAGGCGGAAACCAAGGAAACCGTCCACCAGGACAAGGTGGCAATCGTCCACCGGGACAAGGAGGAAACCGACCTGGTTATCAAGGTGGTAACAACAACCGCCCTTCAGGACCAGGAGGATCCAGAAGGGGAGCTCCTACAATGCCGGTAGAGCTTACTGATGAACAAGTAAAAAACCAAATCAAAGAAACCCTTGAAAAACTTACCAACAAAGGAGGCAAGAATAAAGGAGCAAAATACAGAAAAGAAAAAAGAGTTTACAGAAGAGAACAAGATGAACTTCAGCAGGAAATTGATGCAGCGGACAGAACTCTGAAAGTTACAGAATTTATTACCGTAGGAGAATTAGCAAGTTTGATGAATGTAAATCCTACCGAAGTGATTTCTGCGTGTTTCTCACTTGGAGTTATGGTAACGATGAATCAGCGTTTAGAAGCCGATACACTGTTGCTTGTAGCTGACGAATTCGGATACAAAATAGAATTTTCCGATGCAGATTTGGAAGAATCTGCAATTGAAGAAGATACCGATACCGAAGAAGATTTGCAATCGAGAGCTCCGATTGTTACCGTAATGGGGCACGTTGATCACGGGAAAACATCTTTACTCGATTATATCAGAAAAACCAATGTAATCGCCGGAGAATCCGGAGGAATTACACAGCACATCGGTGCATACAACGTGAAGCTGGAAAACGGACAGAGAATTACTTTCCTCGATACACCGGGACACGAAGCATTTACTGCGATGAGAGCAAGAGGAGCACAAGTTACCGATATTGCAATCATCGTGATTGCAGCTGATGACGATGTGATGCCACAAACCAAAGAAGCGATTTCTCACGCACAAGCAGCGGGAGTTCCGATGATCATCGCATTGAATAAAGTAGATAAACCGAATGCAAATCCCGATAATATACGTCAACAACTTTCCTCGATGAATATCTTGGTGGAAGAATGGGGTGGAAATGTACAGTCGCAGGAAGTTTCCGCAAAATTCGGAAATAATATAGATGCTTTGTTGGAGAAAGTTTTGCTTCAGGCAGAAATGTTGGAATTAAAAGCAAATCCAAACAAAAACGCACAAGGTGTTGTAATAGAGGCATCTTTGGATAAAGGAAGAGGATATGTTTCGACAATACTCGTACAAACCGGAACCCTGAAAGTGGGAGATTATGTTCTTGCCGGAAAAAATCACGGAAAAGTAAAAGCAATGCTCGATGAAAGAGGAAAAGCGATGGAAAAAGCAGGGCCTTCAATTCCGGTAACAATTTTAGGATTGGATGGAGCACCGACTGCAGGAGACAAATTCAGGGTTTTTGAAGA
>CAYSQR010000197.1:0-2100 GCA_964433195.1 uncultured Kaistella sp.
AAAATCGCAAAAGACATTTCCTATTGCGCAGAGAGATTTTGTTGCTGATTTTAGCAATTGCACTTTTCGGGGCGGGTTTTTATTTAAAAGAAAAAATTGCATTTTACTATGCGATGTATTTCAATAAATTCGAGCATAGAAAATTATCGAACACCGAGTTTGAAGAAAAAAGAATCAACAGAATTATCGGGGACTATGTAGGAAAAACTTTCGGTATCGATGTGTCTCATTATCAAAAAAAAGAAGACATCAATTGGGACAGTTTGAGCATCGGAAACCGCAGTATTCCTATAAAATTTGTGATTCTGCGTGCGACAATGGGTAATAAAAGTGCCGATAAAAATTTCAATCATTTTTGGGAATCTGCAAAAAAACACGAACTGATTCGCGGTGCATATCATTTTTACAGAGCCGATGAAGATCCTGTATTTCAGGCGAATAATTTTCTGAAAAATGTACAATTGGAAAGCGGAGATTTACCGCCGATTCTGGATATTGAAAAAATCCCGAGAAGAAAATCGAATGAAAAACTCATCGAAGATTTGAAAATCTGGTGCAAAATCGTAGAGGAAAAATACGGCAAAAAACCGATTATTTATACTTATTATCATTATTACAAAGACTTTCTGAAAGGTAATTTTAATGATTATCCGCTTTGGCTCGCAAATTACAACGATGTTCCGCAACCATCGCCAAATGACGATTGGGATTTCTGGCAATTCACGGAAAACGGAATCGTATACGGGATTAATACAAAAGTGGATATTGATGTTTACAACGGCAGTCTTTGGAGTTTGAAAAGATTGACTTTGGATTGACCTTAATCCTTCAAGGATTTTAAATCCTTGAAGGATTCAATGAAAAGGATTTCGTATTTTCGCCATCAATTATAAAAAAATGAACTACGTTTCCGCCGAAAACCTTACCAAATCTTATGGTTTAAAAATTTTATTTAAAGACATCACTTTTCATATCAACGAGGGCGATAAAATTGCGATTGTTGCCAAAAACGGTTCGGGAAAATCTACTTTGCTGAAAATTCTGATGGGCAAAGAAATTGCAGATTCGGGAAATGTGGTCATTAATAAAGACATTCAGGTGGTTTTGTTTGATCAGGAAATTGATTTTGAAGGCGAACTGAATGTGGAGGAATTTATGATGACTTTGGATTCCGCACCAATTCTTGCTTTGAAGAATTATCATCACGCACTTCATACCGAAAATCCCGATGATATGGAAAAATCTTTGGCGGAAATGGAAATTCACAAAGCGTGGGATTTGGAAAACGAAATGAAGCAGATTCTTTCACAATTGAAAATCACTGATTTGGAAGCGAAGATGAAAACACTTTCCGGTGGACAAATCAAGCGTGTTGCACTCGCAAAACTGCTTTTGGAAACCAGAGCAGAACATCGTCATACGCTTTTAATTATGGATGAACCAACGAATCATCTCGATGTGGATATGGTGGAATGGCTCGAAAATTATCTGTCGAAAGCGATGGTTACGTTGCTTCTCGTTACTCACGACCGTTATTTTCTGGATTCGGTTTGCGACACGATTTGGGAAATGGAAGACAAGAATCTCTATGTCCACAACGGAAGTTACGCCGCTTATCTTGAAAATAAAATCATCCGTGAAGACAACCTAAATTCTACGATTGACAAAGTCCAAAACCTTTACAGAAAGGAATTGGAATGGATGCGGCGACAACCGAAAGCAAGAACCACCAAATCGAAATCCAGAATCGATGCCTTTTACGACACCGAAAAAGTAGCAAAAACCGATACCCGGAAAGAGAAATTAGAATTGGATTTTGAAATGAAAAGATTGGGAAATAAAATTCTGGAACTTAAAAATATTGATAAAAGTTTCGGCGATAATGTATTATTAAAAGATTTCTCTTATCAATTTCAAAGAGGAGAAAAAGTAGGAATTGTAGGGAAAAACGGAGCGGGGAAATCTACACTTCTCAATATTATCCAAGGTTTTGAACCTTATGACAAAGGCGAAATAGAAACGGGAGAAACCATTAAATTCGGGTATTTTTCCCAAAAAGGATTGTTTGGAGATTCTTCGACTTCGCTCAGAATGACAGAA
>CAYSQR010000197.1:2110-3380 GCA_964433195.1 uncultured Kaistella sp.
GGCGAAAATTTTCCTTTGGCAAACGGAAAAACCATTTCTGCATCACAGTTTTTGCGACTTTTTTTATTTGATGACCAAACTCAATATTCCCCGATTTCCAAACTTTCGGGTGGCGAAAAACGGAGATTGCACTTGATGTATGTTCTCTATCAAAATCCCAATTTTTTAATCTTCGATGAACCGACCAATGATTTGGATTTGCCGACTTTAACGGTTTTGGAAAATTTCCTTTTGCAGTTTCAGGGCAGTTTAATCATCGTTTCACACGACCGCTATTTTATGGACAGAATTGTTTCCCACGTTCTGGCTTTTGAGGGTGACGGAAAAATAAAAAATTTTACAGGAAGTTTTTCGGAATACCGAGAATCAGGTAGGGACAAATTGCGACTTATCCAAAATTCCGAAGACAAAATTGAAACACCAGAAGAGAAACTTCCAGCTTCCAACTTCCAACTTCCTGCAAAAAAGAAACTTTCATTTAAAGAACAGCGGGAACTGGAAACTATAGAAAAAGAAATGCCCGAATTGGAAGAAACCCGAAACAGGATTTTAGAAAAACTCAATAATGAAACCGGTTATGAAAAAATTTCGGTGCTGTCGAAAGATTTAGAAAAGATTTCGGAAAAGCTCGAAAAAATGGAAATTCGTTGGCTGGAATTGCAGGAAAATTTATAAAAATAAAATAATTTTAAAATGGATAAAATTAAAAACACCAGAACTTTTATGAGGATTGTACACCGTTATTTGGGATATTTTATGGCGGGAATTATGCTTGTTTATTCCGTGAGCGGAGTAATTTTAATTTACAGAGATACCGATTTCCTAAAGCAGGAAAAGAAATACGAGAAAATTTTCCCGAAAAACTTAAATGAAAAAGAATTGGGAAAAGAAATAAAAATTAAAAATTTCGAAGTAGATAAAACTGAAAACAACGTCCTCTATTTCAAGCAGGGAACCTATAATTCTGCAACCGGGGAAGCAAAATATGCAAAAATGGAATTGCCGTTTGTTTTGGACAAAATGACAAAACTTCACAAAGCTCAGTCAAAAGACAGTTTATCGCCGCTCAATATGGTTTTCGGATTTTCACTTTTCTTTTTTGTTATCTCAAGTTTTTGGATGTTCAATGTAAAGTCGAGAGCTTTCAGAAGAGGAATGTACTTTGCCATAGGAGGATTTGTTTTGGCATTAATCTTAATTTTTATTTAGAAAAAATCTTTTGATAAGAATTGAAAAAGTATTATCTTTGCACCCTCAATAATTAATCGGG
>CAYSQR010000198.1:0-3329 GCA_964433195.1 uncultured Kaistella sp.
GCAAAACGTTATCTGCAAGCGTATCACCAATTTTACGTAAATTTAAATGGAAAGAAATCTATACTATTTTATTTTAAAAAATACTGTTAGAGAACTTGAAAACTCCTCCAAAAATATTCTTGCAAATAAATTATTAGAAATTATTAATAATTGTGAAATTCCAAAACCAGAAAGGCAATTCTTGCCAAGTGGACTGAATTAATTAATAATTAAAAATGGAATTTAATATAAGAAATTGAAATAATTATAGAAAAAGATTGTAATGAAAGCAGAATTCAAAAATTTATATTTTTATTGGGGTGTAATAATATTCATTAGCACATTACTATTGTACAATTCAATATATCTTATTAAAAATTTTAATTTGTTAACCTTACTTCCTATATTAATTCAAATAATACTTCTCTATTTAATATTTACAAAAAATAAAAATGTCAAAATTGCTATTAAAATTTGGATAATAATCTTTATTATAATTGGTTTTGGATTACAATTTCTAGGAAAATTAATAAAATATATTGCGAGTGACTTTTCAGAATTCAATTCGATTGAATTTTTGACAATAGTAACATTCTTAATAATTGGAATCATTATTTTAATTTTCACAAATAAAACTTTTGAAATCAAATAAATACGCCTGCAGCTAACAAGGTATTTGCAAAATGCGGGGTTAAAATTTTAATTAGTAATTATTTTATTAAAATAAAACTTTGTCAAAGTAAACAAAAATGCTTCTGAAAACTTTGACAAAGTATCACGCTCCAACTTTTTCTAATCTTGAGAAAAAGTTGCTGTCGTTTAATAAAACTTTTTTGAGAGAATTATACTTTCAGAAATCCGCGGAATCCTCTTGCTGCATAATAAGATTCTGCACCGTTGTGATATACGAAAACAGTATCGTAACGGAAATCGGCAAAAATCGCACCGCCGAGATTTCTGATTTCGGGAGGCGTTAAAATCCAGCTTGATGTTTTGGTATCAAAATTCCCGAGATTTTGCAACTTGCGGTATTGTTGTTCATTTAAGATTTCAATGCCCATTTCATTTGCAAAATCTATGGCACTGTTTTGCGGTTTATGTTCTTTTCTTGCATCGAGAGCTTTTCGGTCATAGCAAAAACTTCTGCGACCTTTCGGACTTTCTGCGGAACAGTCGTAGAAAATATATTCATCGGTTTCTTTGTCGTAATCTACTACATCGGGTTCTCCTCCTGTTTTTTCCATTTCATTCAGCGACCACAATTTTTCGGGATTCGATTCCAATTTTGCTTTGATTTCCGTCCATTCAAAATTTTGATGCCGGTTCATATTTTTTTGAAAACGGTCTTTTAATATGTTGAAAAGTTCTTCCGATTCTTTTGCAGATAAATTTTTACCTTGATTCATTTCGGTTGGTTTTACTTTTTTAATTTATATAAGTTCGGGAAACAGATTTATAAAATATTTCCACTTTCCAATTCTCCCACAATATCATATCTCGCCGTTGCCGAAACCGATAAGTCGGAAAATTCTCCCCGGTCAAATTTCAGTTTTGCGACCATTGCAATCATTGCCGCATTATCTGTGGTATATTCAAATTTCGGGATATAAATTTTCCATTTCCATTTCTCTTCGTTTTTTTTCATCGCTTCTCTTAATCCCGAATTGGCGGAAACTCCTCCTGCAATTGCCACTTCATTAATGCCTAAATCTTTCGCAGCTTTTTCTAATTTATCCATTAAAATTTCAACAATGGACTTTTGAACCGATGCACAAAGATTTTCGAGATTTTCTTTAATAAAATCCGGATTTCTTTTGCTTTCTTTCTGAATAAAATATAACACCGAAGTTTTAATTCCGCTAAAAGAATAGTCGTAATTTTCTAATCTCGGTTTATTAAATTTAAACGAATTTTCATCGCCGTTTTTAGCAAGTTTATCAATGATTGGTCCGGCTGGATAATCGAGATTAAAAATTTTCCCGATTTTGTCGAAAGCTTCTCCTGCCGCATCATCAATTGTTTTCCCGATGATTTCCATATCGAAATAATCTTTTACCAGAACAATCATCGTATGTCCTCCGGAAACGGTAAGACAAAGAAAAGGAAATTTCGGGGGCATATTATTTGCATCTTCGATGAAGTGTGCTAAAATGTGAGCTTGAAGATGATTTACCTCGATTAAAGGAACATTTAAACTCATCGCCAAAGATTTTGCAAAAGAAGTTCCCACGAGAAGCGAACCCAAAAGTCCCGGTCCTCGTGTAAATCCGACTGCGGAAATATCTTTTTGTTGTATATTTGCTTTGCTGATGGATTTTTCAACAACGGGAATAATGTTTTGCTGATGTGCACGTGAAGCCAGTTCGGGAACAACACCACCATATTCGTTGTGTATTTCCTGATTGGCTGCAATATTGGAGAGGATTTTGTTTCCTTGGATAATTGCGGCAGAAGTATCGTCGCAGGAAGATTCTATCCCTAAAATTATTGAGTTACTCATAACAATGGCAAATTTAGAGAATAATAACGATAAAGAAAATAAAAAATCTCTCACAGAAAATATTGGTAATACTGTGCAAAAAGGGGTAGAAAAGGTTCAGAAAACGGTAAAAGAAACCGTGAAAGGAGCAACCGATCTTGCTTCCGATGCCATAAATCATCCGGTGGAAACAGCAGGAGAATTTGTAGGACAAGCTGCAAAAGATGTTACCGATTATAAATGGTGGGCGAAATTACTGCTGGTTTTGTTTTGGTCTGCAATCAGCTTGGCTGTATTGTTTGTTGTGGTTGTCAATTTGCCGGTTACGAAAAACTGGGCAGCTCAGAAAGTCATCAAAATGCTCAATGAAGATTTGCATACCGAGATTGCTTTTGACAGTATTGATGTAAATTACTTCGGAGATGTTACCATTCACAATGTTTCGGTAAAAGACAACCGAGATTTTCCGTTTCTCAAGGCAAAAGAAATTTATGCGGATTCCAACTGGTTTTCGATTATCACCAATTCCCGGAATTTGCAGTTCCAATCGCTTTCGCTGAAAAATCTGGATCTGAAAGTGATTACTTATAAAGGCGACAGTATCAGTAATTTTATTCGGTTTATAGACAATTTCGATGACGGAAAACCTGTAGATCCGAAAAGACCTCCTTTTAAATTAAAATCAAGAATTTTTATTACCGATTCCAAAGTTTCCATTGTAAACCAAAACAGTGAAGGTGATGCCGGAAAATGGTTGGATGCTACAAACTTCAATGCAGTAATTCCCGAACTTGGGGTAAAAGGTCCGGAAGTTTCGGCACAACTCAATAATGTGAAATTTACTACCGAAAGATGGGGCAAAAAACATTTT
>CAYSQR010000199.1:0-633 GCA_964433195.1 uncultured Kaistella sp.
GAAACAATTGGAAGCTCATCCGTGGGATGCACTTTCTGCAGATTTGAAAGTTGGAGACAGACTAAAAGGAAAAGTAGTAGTTCTTGCAGATTACGGAGCATTCGTAGAAGTTGCACCAGGTGTTGAAGGATTGATTCACGTTTCCGAAATGTCTTGGTCAACTCACTTGAGAAGTGCAGGAGATTTCGTAAAAGTAGGTGATGAGGTAGAAGCAGAAGTTCTTACTCTTGACAGAGAAGACAGAAAAATTTCTCTCGGAATGAAGCAGCTTAACCAAGATCCTTGGTCAAACATTGAAACTAAATATCCTGTAGGTTCCAAACACTCAGGAACGGTAAGAAACTTTACGAACTTCGGAGTATTTGTAGAATTGGAAGAAGGAATTGATGGATTGATTTATATTTCCGATTTGTCTTGGACTAAGAAAATCAAGCATCCATCGGAATTTTGTGCAGTTGGCGATAAATTAGACGTTATCGTTCTTGAATTGGATACTGCTGCAAGAAGACTTTCATTAGGACACAAACAATTGCAGGAAAATCCTTGGGATAAATTTGAAACCAAATATGCAGAAGGAACGGTACACACAGGAAAAGCTACTGAAGTTTTCGATAAAGGAGCACAAGTTCAATT
>CAYSQR010000199.1:643-3313 GCA_964433195.1 uncultured Kaistella sp.
AGAAAAAGAAGACGGTTCTAAAATCAAAAAAGGAGAAGAAGCACAGTTCAAAGTAATTGAATTTAACAAAGAATTCAAGAGAGTAGTAGTTTCCCACACAGGAATCTTCAGAGATGAAGAGAAAAAGAATGTGAAAGAAGCATCTACAAAATCTACAGCATCTTCAAGCAACGAAGAAAAATCAACTCTTGGTGACCTTGATGTTTTGGCAGAATTGAAAAAGAAAATGGAAGGAAATTAATCCCTGATTTTCAATGATAAAGAAACACCTCATTATTTTTGAGGTGTTTTTTTTTTGTTAAATATTCAAAACATATCAAAATTTTTTATAAATTCGGGGACAAATAATTATTATATATGAAAAATAGAAATTTACCTTTGAAGATTGTGGCAGTTTGCCTGTTGTTTTCTTTCGGGAGTGCAAATGCACAGGATTTTAAGTCCATTCTCCAGAACTATGTTTCTGCAAATAGTGGAGTTATGAAATCTGATTTGAAGGATTTTGAAATCACGAATGTAGATGTATCAAAATCGATGAACGGAACTGTTATAGATTTCCAACAGTCTTTTAACGGTATTCCGATTTATAACGCTACAGGAAAATCGCTTATCAAAAACGACCAGGTTTTCTATCTTACAGAAGCATTTGCAAAATCGTATGCCAATGCAGCACAGCCAAATTCGGCAAAACCGAGTAGCGATATCTTTAGCAAAATGGCTTCTGCGATTAATCTGAAAAACAGTGATAGTTATCAAATTATAGGGAATAAAGATGCGGATTTGGATACTCCGTTTGTGAAAACCAGACCTATTTATTTTCAAACGGAAAATAATGATTTGAAATTATGTCACGAGTTTGTGTTCCCGGAAACAGGAAGCAGTGCATATTGGCATATTCTTGCAGATGCAACAACCGGTGAAATCTTAGTTAAAGAGAACCTTACCATTTCTTGTAATTTCAGACACGATGCATACCATCACGATTACTCTGCACATAATCCGGAAGGTTTTAAAGTGAATTTTGCTCATAATAATACAATGGAAACTCCTGCTCCAACCGTATCAAATGCAGCTGCAGCTTTAGATGCATCTTATCGGGTTTTTGCATTACCTTTGGAAAGTCCAAGTCACGGTAGCAACTCGCTGATTTCTAATCCGTGGTTAATTGATGCTTCACCTGATGGATGGCATACTGTTGGAGGAGGAACTTACGCAGGAAATTACAATACCACACGAGGAAATAACGTAATGGCTTATGAAGATAAAGCAAATTCAAATGCTCCCGGTCAATATGCAAATGGTGGTGCAAATCGTATATTTGACTTTCCTTATGTAGCAAATGATACCAACGGAAACCTGAATGCTGCGCTTACCAATCTATTCTATATGAATAACAAAATGCACGATATTTTTTACCGCTTAGGATTTACCGAAACGGCAAGGAATTTCCAAGCGTATAATTTTGGGAAAGGCGGTTCACAAAATGACTATGTAATGGCAGAAGCTCAAGACGGAGGAGGAACAGATAACGCCAACTTCACAACACCAGCTGATGGTTCAAGACCAAGAATGCAAATGTATATGTGGAGTCCTTCACTTGTAGAGCGATTCTATTATAACACACCGGCTGAAGCGGTAGGAAGACCTGTTGAAGCATTGGTTTCTACCACTTTCGGTCCCGCTTTGGATGTTACCGGAAAAACAGGAGATGTAGTTTTGGCATCAGTTCTTGAGGCTTGTACACCGCTTCCTGCAGGGTCATTGACCGGAAAAATAGGATTAATCCAGAGAGGAGATTGCGAGTTCCAAGCCAAAGTTCACGCAGCACAAAATGCAGGTGCTATTGCAGTAATTATTTACAGTATGCCGGATTCTCAACCAACCGCCGGAATGGGAGGAGAAAACCCTGCTATTACAATTCCGTCTGTATTAATACCATATACAGAAGGGATGTATCTGAGAGGTTTATTAGACGCATCTAATAACGTAAATGTAACACTGAAATACGATCCGAATGTTCAGAAATTCAGAGACGCAAGTTTTGACAATGGAATTATTGCCCACGAATATGGACACGGTATCTCAACACGGCTTGTTGGTAGTTTAAATTCTAATGCATCTAAAGAGCAAATGGGTGAAGGTTGGTCAGATTTCTTTGCCTTAATGCTTACAAACAGACCGGGAGATAATGCTGATGTACCAAGGGGAATCGGAACTTATTCAATCAGTGAATCAATTACCGGAGAGGGAATCAGACCTGCACCGTATTCTCCTGATCCGGCTATTAATAGTTATGGTTATGACGATACTAACGGAATGGAATATACCAATACTTTAGGACAGCTTGTTCCAGATGTACATTCTATTGGATTTGTTTGGGCAACAATGCTTTGGGATCTTCACTGGAAATATGTTGAAAAATACGGATACTCTTCTGATGTAATGGCAGACACTACAAATGGTAGTACAAGAGTATTACAATTGGTTACAAACGCACTTAAACTTACACCGACAAATCCAACTTTTGTAGATGGTAGAAATGCAATCATCGCTGCTGAAGCAGCAATGGCAGGAGTTCCGGGAGCACCAACAGGACCTGTTACATCTGCATTTAACCCGAAAACATCAATAGGAGGACCTGATAAATGTATGATTGTTAATGTATTTGCA
>CAYSQR010000200.1:0-3278 GCA_964433195.1 uncultured Kaistella sp.
ATCTTACCTGCATACAGGTAGATAATGTTGCCAATTCTAATTCTTACAGCAATTGGCAAAAAGATGCAACGGCAAGTTACAGCGAAGATTGCTCCGGAACGTTATCTGCAACAAACCTCAATAAAAAAGAAATCGCAATCTACCCAAATCCTGTAAAAGAAATTCTTTATTTCTCAGAGGAAATCTCCAATGTAAAAATCACAGATTTATCGGGAAGAATCGTAAAACAGATTTCCACAGAAGGAAAATCGGTAAATGTTGCAAATCTTGCGAATGGTGTTTACATTGTAACTGCAACTACAAAAGCAGGGAAAGTGATAACCAAGAAAATTGTGAAGGAGTAGGAACACGCCATAAAGGTGTGTTTCTACGATCAAAAAATATAACCCTTTTATTTTGAAAGGGTTTTTGTTTTGTAATGATAAACCATTAATGATTAAGAAAATCCATATCTGATTTCCGATGAAAATTATTACTTTTGTAAAAATTTAAACAATGAAAAAATTAACCCTTATTTTAGCTATAGCATTCTCTACCGCAGTTTTCGCACAGGAAACCGAAAAACCGAAATTTTCTCCACCTGCAGGAAATGCTTTAGTTGGTGATGTTTACGGAGCAGGAATTTCCGGAAAAGCCGAGAAAACCGCAATCACTCCGAAAAAATTAGAACAAAAATTAAAGAAGTCCAAAAAAGCAGAAAACGTTGCCATAAAAGGTAAAGTAACCGATGTTTGCGAGAAAAAAGGATGCTGGTTAACAGTAGAAACAGAAAACGACGATAAGTTTTTTGTGAAGATGAAAGATTATGCTTTCTTCGTTCCAACTGCTTTGAAAGGCAAAAACGTAGTGATAGAAGGTAATGCAGAAACGAAAGTGATTTCCGTTGACGAGCAAAAACATTATGCGGAAGATGCTAAAAAATCCCAAGCGGAAATTGATGCCATCACAGAACCGAAAGAAGAAATCAGATTTATGGCAAGCGGAATTAAAGTCGTTCAATAATACGAATTACACAGATTTCCTCGTTAGCGGTAATACTGCGACAAAACCGAAGCGCAACAAAAGATAGAAATGAAAGACGACAATTTTAAATATAAACTTATAAAGTGGCATTTCTACTTACTTGGTTTTATCTTACTAAACTTTGGTATAGAAATTTTAACGGGATATCGATTAAATCAAAATTTGACACTTTTCTTTAAAATAGTATTGTACTTATCGGGAATAATTCTGTTTTTCAAATCACTAAGACCATTTAAGGTAATATCAATTTATTTTTCATTCTATACAATCTCAGCAGTCATAACAGGACTTTTCTTTTTACTCGGTGGAATTTTTTTAGCGATTTTGTCTTCAATTTTCTTGTACCCGATTTATCCGAAACAAACAGAATATAAAACACAAACAATTGAAATATATGATAGGTTTCAGGGTTTTATGTCTCGTTGTTGTTCGTATGAAGTAGTTGAACCAAAACTATATATTTTTGAGAAACACTTAGGTTTTATAAATATGGATAAACCTATTGACCCAAATAAAGACGAATTTATACTACACAACAAAGCAATTATTTACAAGTACCAAATAGAGGATTATAACTATGACAATCAGACAAAAGCAATACGAGATACAACTGAAATATTAAAATTTGAAAAATAATAGTACTACCGCTAACATCGTATTGGCAATAGGCGGGCTGAACGGCTTCGATTGGACGGAAGTACAAAACTCAACTTCTGTTCTTCGATTAAACTTTAGTGCTAATTTCCCCTCCCATCGCCAATACGCAAAACGAATTACCCGTATTTTATAAATGAAAATAAATGCAGAACAACCTAAAAATTGTTCTGTATTTTTTTGAAAATAATCTGTGATATTCGTTCATTGGTTGGAAGAGGAAGAGCGACTTACCAGCAATACAATCAATGCTGTAAACAATAGTTTAGAGGATGGTTTTGCCATCCTTTTTAACAGCTAAATGACTAACAAAAACCTTTGGTTTGACCACGTTGAATCTTTCTTTCATAATTTTCACGACACCAACAACGATTTTTCAGCACATTACCCGATTTTTTAAATTTTCAGTCATAAAAAAAGTTTATTGAAACAAAGTTCAATAAACTTTCTATATCATCAGTAATAATCAGCTTTTCAAAGAATTTCACCAACTATTTTTGACTATTAAATCATATTTAAGCAGGCTCTATTTTTTTAAGCTAAATTCAAATCCTGTCTGAAAAAGCAAGTGTTTTTTAATATTAATTTTCTTACCTCGCAATATTCACTGCTCTTGTTTCACGGATTACTGTGATTCTCACTTGTCCCGGATAAGTCAGCTCATTCTGGATTTTTTCGGAAATATCGTACGATAATTGTGCAGATTGTTCGTCATTCACTTTTCCGCTTTCTACCATTACACGAAGTTCTCGACCTGCCTGAATTGCATAAGCACTGGAAACACCATCGAAACTCAATGCAGCAGCTTCCAAATCTTTCAGCCTTTGAATATAAGATTCCAAAACCTGTCTTCTTGCTCCCGGTCTTGCTCCGGAAATTGCATCGGCAACTTGAATGATTGGGGAGAGAAGCGAGGTCATTTCTATTTCGTCGTGGTGTGCTCCGATTGCGTTGATTACTTCTGCATTTTCCCCGAATTTTTCCGCCCATTGCATTCCGAGAAGTGCGTGTGGAAGTTCGGATTCCTGTTCCGGAACTTTTCCGATGTCGTGCAGTAAACCTGCTCTTTTTGCGAGTTTTACATTTAATCCCAATTCTGCAGCCATTGTTGCAGCGATGTTTGCAACTTCTCTGGAGTGCTGTAAAAGGTTTTGTCCGTATGAAGAACGGAATTTCATTCTACCCACAATTTTTACCAATTCCGGATGAAGCCCGTGAATTCCCAAATCAATGATGGTTCTTTTTCCTACTTCTATGATTTCTTCCTCGATTTGTTTTTTGGTTTTATCTACTACTTCTTCAATTCTTGCCGGATGAATTCTACCGTCCGTTACCAATCTGTGAAGCGATAATCTTGCGATTTCTCTTCTTACAGGATCGAAGCAAGATAAAAGAATTGCTTCCGGAGTATCATCCACAATGATTTCTACGCCGGTTGCAGCTTCCAAAGCACGGATGTTTCTTCCTTCTCTCCCGATGATTCTTCCTTTCACTTCATCAGATTCTATATTGAAAACGGAAACCGAATTTTCAATTGCCTGTTCTGTTCCGATTCTTTGAATAGTCTGGATGACGATTTTTTTGGCTTCTTGTTTTGCATT
>CAYSQR010000201.1:0-2353 GCA_964433195.1 uncultured Kaistella sp.
TTGGATGAATGCAAATTTAATGATAATTAAATTTTCGGATTGTCAATTTTATAATTAAAATGGAATTTTTCTTAAACCTACAAGGTTAAAAACATTTCACCTTTTTAATTTATGATTTTAAATTTAATTCCAATTCATCCAGCTGTTCATCGGCAATTTTGCTTGGTGCGTCAATCATCACATCTCTTCCGGAATTATTTTTCGGGAAAGCGATGTAATCTCTGATGACTTCGTTTCCGTCAAGAATTGCCACTAATCTGTCAAAACCGAAAGCCAAACCTGCGTGAGGAGGAGCTCCGAATTTGAAAGCGTTCATCAGAAATCCGAATTGTGCTTCAGCTTCTTCTTTGGTAAATCCTAATAAATCGAACATTTTAGATTGCAAATTTTTATCGAAAATCCTTACAGAGCCACCTCCGATTTCGTTTCCGTTCAAAACCAAATCATACGCATTTGCTCTTGCTTTTCCCGGTTCGGTTTGCAAAAGATGAATATCTTCCGGTTTCGGAGAAGTGAACGGATGATGCATTGCGTGATAACGATTGGTTTCCTCGTCCCATTCCAAAAGCGGAAAATCGATAACCCAAAGTGGGGCAAATTCTTTCGGATTTCTTAATCCCAAACGATTTCCGAGTTCCATTCGGAGAACGGAAAGCTGTGTTCTCACTTTGTTTTCGTTTCCGGACATTAGGAAAATAAGGTCGCCTTTTTTGGCTCCGAATTTTTCAGTGATTTTCTTTAGATCTTCTTCGCTGTAAAATTTATTCACGGAAGAAGTTACAATCCCGTCATTTTGAAATTTAATCCAGATCATTCCGGAAGCTCCGATTTGCGGGCGTTTTACCCAATCAATCAGTTCGTCGATTTGTTTTCGGGTATAATCTGCACAATTTTCAACATTGATTCCGACTACCAATTCCGCATCATCAAAAATTTTGAAATCTTTTTCTTTAACTAAATCGTTCACTTCCACAAATTTCATCCCGAATCTGATATCGGGTTTGTCATTTCCGTAGGTTCTCATCGCTTCATCGAAAGTCATTCTGGGGAAACTTTCAAAATCTTTTCCGGTAATATCTTTCAGTAAAGTTTTGGTCATTCCTTCAAAAATTTCCAGTACATCTTCCTGTTCCACAAATGCCATTTCACAATCGATTTGCGTAAATTCCGGTTGTCTGTCTGCACGCAAATCTTCGTCCCGGAAACATTTCACAATCTGGAAATAGCGATCCATTCCGCCAATCATTAATAGTTGTTTGAAAGTTTGCGGAGATTGCGGAAGTGCATAAAATTGTCCCGGATTCATTCTGCTCGGAACTACGAAATCTCTCGCTCCTTCCGGAGTGGATTTTATTAAAACAGGTGTTTCTACTTCAATAAAATTTTTGTCAGAAAGATAATTTCTTACTTTCTGTGCCATTTTGTGACGGAAGATCAGTTTATCTTTTACGGGATTTCTGCGAATATCCAAATACCGGTATTTCATTCGGAGTTCTTCGCCACCGTCGGTTTCGTCTTCAATGGTAAATGGCGGAAGTTGAGATTCATTTAAAATCGTTAATTTTTCAACTAAAATTTCAATTTCTCCTGTCGGGATTTTCGGATTTTTTGAGGTTCTTTCAATCACTTTTCCCTGAATTTGAATCACAAATTCACGACCTAATTTTTTTGCAGATTCCAGTAATTCTTTTGAGCTTCTTTCTTCATCGAACACCAATTGTGTAATTCCGTAACGATCCCGCAAATCGATCCAAATCATAAATCCTTTATCCCGAATGGTCTGTACCCATCCTGAAAGTGTAACTTCTTCGTTAAGATTTTGCAGAGATAATTCTCCATTGGTGTGCGAACGAAACATAAAATTATTGTTTAAAGTTTAAGGTTCAAAGTTCTGACATTGAATTTTGAACCTTGAATTATCGTGTGCAAAGATAATATTTTGAAGGGAAATCCGAAGTGGCAGATTTGAAGTTTTTGTTTTGTGTAAAAAAAACGTTAAAAGGATGTTTCTCTAAATTTTATGATTTTTTAAGAGTTGGGTTGTGAAAATATTACTTAATTTTGTGAGAATCAACAGCAAAATAATTATTAATTATGGGAAAAGGAGATCAAAAATCGAGACGGGGAAAAATTACCGCAGGAAGTTATGGTAAAAAAAGACCAAGAAAAACATCTAAACCAACACCTGTAGTTGCAGAAAAAGCAGAAAAGCCGGTAAAAGAAACCAAACCGAAAGTTGCACCAAAAGCTAAAGCTGAAGCAAAACCAAAAGCAGAACCAAAGCCAAAAACTACGAAAGCGAAAACAGAATCTACCGAAGAAAAACCGAAAACAACAAGAAAGAAAAAAACCG
>CAYSQR010000201.1:2363-3230 GCA_964433195.1 uncultured Kaistella sp.
CCAATAAAAAACCGAAGATTATTCTTCGGTTTTTTATTGGTTTTCGAAATTTATTTTCCGCCAAGTATAGAACCAAGCAATCCGCCAAGTCCGCCACTTTGTTTCTGTTGTCCTCCTCCGAGAACGCTTCCCAAAATATCTCCTAAACCTCCGTTTGATGATTGGGTCGCTCCACCAAGAACGCTTCCCAGAATATCATTCAGTGGATTGGAAGATTGTGATGCCTGATTTTGGGCACTTCCCAAAATTCCGCCCAACAAATCTCCTAAACCACCGGAACTCACATTGCTCGATTGTTTTTGTTGACCGATATATCCCATAATAACCGGAGCAAGCATTGCCAAAACCGGTCCTATTTTATCCATAGAAATTCCGGTGTTTTGCGAAAGCTGGTTTTCTACCTGTGCTTTTTGCCCCCCGAAAATATGATCCAAAATAGAACTTCCTTCTTGCTGTCTTGCTTCAAGTTGGGAAGAATCGTTTAAGATGCTTCCGTCGTGATCTCTTTCGAGAGCATTATTCAGAGCTTCAGCTTCTTTAGAATCTTGGGATTTTTTTCTTAGATAAGAAATGACCAATGGTGCGGAAACTGCCAAAAGTGCAATGATTTGATTTTTGCTGATTCCGAATTTGTTTTCAGCGTGTTGTGCAACTTGGTTTCCTGCACTTCCTGTAATGAGGTCGATTAAACTCATAGTGTTTTTATTTTTAGTTATTAAAAAATTGAGAATCAAATTTAGCAAAAATTATTCCGATAATTTTTTTTTCAGCTATAAATTAATGTTAAAGTTTAATTTTTAAAAATAGGAACATTGGAACACGCTTCACCGAACATCAAAGATTTCACGATAGGTTTCAGTTGTTCCA
>CAYSQR010000202.1:0-3157 GCA_964433195.1 uncultured Kaistella sp.
AAACAGAGCAAAACTTTCCGATACTCCTGCAATTTTCTGGCTCGATGATCAAAGAGCTCACGACAGAGAAATGATAAAAAAAGTCGAAAAATATCTGAAAGATTATGATTTGACAGGTTTAGACATTAAGATTTTAAATATCGAAGATGCGATGACTTTAACTTTAGAAAGAATCCGAAAAGGTTTGGATACGATTTCGGTTTCGGGAAATGTTCTGAGAGATTATTTGACAGATTTGTTCCCAATTTTAGAACTCGGAACTTCGGCGAAAATGCTTTCCATCGTTCCGTTGATGAACGGAGGCGGTTTGTTTGAAACCGGAGCAGGAGGTTCTGCTCCGAAACACATTGAGCAGTTTATTGAGGAAGGATATTTAAGATGGGATTCTTTGGGAGAATTTATGGCACTTCAGGCGAGTTTGGAACATTTGGCACAAACGCAAAATAATGAGAAAGCTCAGATTTTAGCCGATGCTTTAGATGAAGCGAATGAGAAATTTTTAGCCAACGACAAATCTCCTGCAAGAAAAGTGGGACAAATCGACAACAGAGGTTCACATTTTTATCTGGCGATGTATTGGGCGGAATCTTTGTCAAACCAAACCAAAAATCCGGAAATCGCAGAAACCTTTAAACCGATTGCAAAAGCAATGCAGGAAAACGAAGACAAAATAAATGAAGAATTAATCGGAGCTCAAGGAAAACCACAAAACATTGGTGGTTACTACAATCCAGATGAAGCAAAAACTTATGCAGCGATGCGACCAAGCGAAACTTTGAATAAGATTGTGAGTTCAATATAAAAAATCCTTCAAGGTTTTGAAAACCTTGAAGGATTCTGATTCATTAAAACTTCCCGAAAAATATTCGGGAAGTTTTTTATTTTAAATCATCGGTAATCTGCTGGATTTGCTTGATGTATTTTCCGTAATAATTTTTAAACCACAAAGTTCCACCGAGATACAAAGTCGTTAATAAAAACAGACAACTACCCAGAAAAAAAGCAATAAAAGGTAAACCTGTAATAGATTTCAAAGGAGGTACAAACTCAAAAACAAGCAGCATTTCGCAAATCACAAAAGGAACAAAGACAATATAAAATGCAAGATAATATTGCTCGTTGAGTTTGAACTGAAAATTGAGGTCCTTCAAACTTTCCAAGGTTTTTAAATTGATGGAACTGATATTTTTATACAAATTAAAAAACTTAAAAAAATAAAAAGCCGTTACCAATAACATCGAAGAAACGAGGGTAATGATATACACTTTAAATTTAAAAAAATGAAAATCTGCCAACACAAAAAAAAGAATAATGGAGACAAAAATAACGACTGTTCCCCAAAATTCGTGTCGCATATTTTTTCTGATTTTTTCCAGCGGAAGATGAATTTCTTTTTGCTGCTCCAAAGAAATTTCCGGAGTTTCCGATATTTCTTCTTTTTCCCAAATATTTTTGATGTTTTCTAAATCCATAGCAATAAGGTTTAAAAATTTAAGGTTTGTTGATTAATTCTTTCAGTTTTGTTTTGGCACGGTTCAGTTTTACTCTTACATTCACTTCCGTAATTCCGAGCTGCTCAGCAATTTTCTTTCCGCTGAAATCCTCCAAATAATAGAAAATCAGAGCTTTGTCGATTTCGTTCAGTTGGTGGATTGCGTTGTACATTTTCTTCAGTTGGTGTTCCTCTTCATCGTTGTAATCTTCATTTTTCAGGTTAAAATTTTCAACTTCATCGTTTTTAATGAAACTCCTTTTTTTCTCGGATTTCAAAAAGATAATCGCCGTGTTCAGAGCGATTCTGTACAACCAGGTTGAAAATTCGCTTCTGCCCTCAAAAGTCGGATACGCTTTCCAAACCTGAAAAGTAATTTCCTGGAAAAGATCTTTTTGGTCATCAAAGTTGTCCATATACATTTTAGAAATCTTGAAAATCACGCCTTTGTGTTTTTCTATTTTTTCTAAAAATTCTTTCTCAAGTGAAGACATATTTTCTAATCTAAAAAGTAAGTAACAATTAAAAAGATTTGTTACAAAAATATTCATTAATTAATACTTAAAGCATTGAACGATAACAAAAAGAATAAAAAATGTTGCTTAAATTTACCCCATAATAAAATCGAAAATGTCTGAAAACCAAGAAGAATATATTTTAAGAAAAGCCGAAGATTCCGATAAAGAAAGAATCTGGGAAATTCTGCAACAAGCCATTGAAAGAAGAAAACAAGACAGAAGCAACCAATGGCAAAACGGTTATCCGAATCCTGAAACCATAGAAAACGACCTCCGAAACAATTACGGTTTCGTCCTTGAAATCAATAATGAAATTGCTGCATATTCCGCCATCATTTTCGATATAGAACCGGCTTACGAAATTATTGAAGGAAAATGGCTCTCTGAAGAAAAATATGTCGTTGTTCATCGGGTTGCAGTATCGGATAAATTTGTAGGAAAAGGAATTGCAACACTTCTTTTCAGAAAAATAGAAGAAGCGGCAAAATCTGAAAATATTTTCAGCATCAAAGTAGATACCAATTTCGATAATCTTCCGATGCTGAAAATCCTTGAAAAACTCGGTTATACTTACTGCGGAGAAGTCTATTTTCACGGGTCTGCAAGAAGAGCTTTCAATAAACTTTTAACATAAAGTTTTTCAACATTAATTTAATTGAGATAGATATCTTCTTAAACCTTGTAGGTTTCGTAGAACCTATAAGGTTTGAACAGGTATTATTTTCATAAAACTATTTTAAATTAACAATACCTAATTTTAATATTTTTCCTACGAAACAAAACCTAAGAACGCTCATTAAATATCGGTTACAAATCACTAAATTTGTATGATTAAAAATTAAGAAAAATGTCAAAAAAAGCCATTTTAGCCATACTCGACGGATGGGGATTGGGAACAAATCCTGAAATTTCTGCAATTGCACAAGCAAATACCCCTTTTATAGATTCGTGTTACGAAAAATTTCCGCATACAACACTCGAAGCAAGCGGAATCGCAGTAGGTTTACCTGCAGGACAAATGGGAAATTCCGAAGTAGGACATATGAATTTGGGAGCAGGAAGAGTGGTTTATCAAAATCTGGTAAAACTGAATATGGCAGTAGAAAATTCTACGCTCGGAAAAGAAAATGTAATTATCCGTGCTTTT
>CAYSQR010000203.1:0-3096 GCA_964433195.1 uncultured Kaistella sp.
GAACCTGGTTGCGAATGCTAACTTCGATTCTTTGGGGCAGAAAGAGAATTAACCGAAAATTTCCTTAATCTTGGAGTGGCAAAATTAAGAAAAAAAATGCAATCAATCAATGACCATACATTTTGTTGTATAAATCCAGATATTTTTCTTTCACTGCTTTTCGTTTCAGTTTCAGAGTAGGAGTGAGTAATCCTAAATTTATAGACCAAACTTCCGGAGTGAGTTCAAATCTTTTTATCTGTTCCCAGTTTCCCAGTTTGGTATTGAGATAATCTATCTCTTTCCCGATTCGTTGGTTCAGTTCAGGACTTTTCACTATTTCTTCGGGAGTATTTCCTATATTTAATTGATGTCTTTCCGCCCAGTTTTTGATGAAAGCAAAATCTGGCTGAATGAACGCACACGGCATTTTTTCGCCATCTCCTACCACCATAATCTGTTCGATGAATTTCGATGCTTTCGCTTGGTTCTCAATCATTTGCGGAGCAATGTATTTTCCGCCGGAAGTTTTGAACATTTCTTTTTTCCGGTCAGTAATATGTAGAAATCCTTCATCATCGATATGACCGATGTCACCCGTTTTGAAATAACCGTCTTCTGTGAATGTTTCTTTTGTCATTTCGTCATTTTTGAAATAACCTTTGAAGACAGACGGACCTTTTACCGTAATTTCTCCATCTTCCTGAATTTTTACCTCAAGATTTTCGAGAACGTGTCCCACTGTTCCCACTTTTATTTTCCCAAAACTGTTTACGGAAATCACCGGTGAAGTTTCCGTTAAACCATAACCTTCCAGAATCGGGATTCCTGCATTCTGAAACATTTTGTTCAATCTCGGAGAAAGTGCCGCAGAACCTGAAACCAAAGTGATGATGTTTCCTCCCAAACCTTCTCTCCATTTGCTGAAAACAAGTTTGTCGGCAATGATTTCTTTTAATCCGGAAGGTTTCCCGATTTTTTCTTTTGCTTTATTCACACCAAGTGCCCAAAGGAAAATTTTGGATTTCAATCCACCTGCACTTGTTCCTTTGTCGTAAATTTTATCATAAACTTTTTCAATCAATCGCGGAACTACTGACATAATGTGTGGTCGTACTTCTTTGATGTTATCTCCCATCTTGTCAATACTTTCCGCAAAATAAACAGTATATCCGTTGTATTGGTAAAGATAAAAAAGCATTCTCTCGAAAATATGACAAATCGGGAGGAAACTCAGAACATTGATGTCGTTATAATCCAGTCCTTTTACTCTCGGAATTCTCGGATCAGAAGCCAAAACATTCGATACGATATTTTGATGAGTAAGCATCACTCCTTTTGGTTTTCCCGTAGTTCCGGAAGTGTAGATAAGCGTTGCCAAATCTTCGGAACTGATGCTTTTTGAAATGTCTTCCACCTCATTTTGGGTAGAATTATCTTCTCCTAAATCTATAATTTCTTTCCAGTTCGGAGTACCATCAATTTCATCAAAACTGAAAACGCCTTTCAAGGTAGGAACATTTCCTTTGATTTTCATTACTTTATCCAAAAGTTCACGGTCGGAAACGAAGCAATACTGCACTTCGGCATTATTGAAAATAAAATCGTAATCTTCCGCAGAAATGGTGGGATAAACCGGAACGGAAACTGCACCGATTTGTGAAATTCCCAAATCCATTACTGCCCATTCTGTTCTTGTGGCAGTAGTGATGAGTGCGATTTTATCACCGGGTTTTATTCCCAATTTTATCAATCCTCTGGAGATTTTGTTCCCGAGATTTACATATTCTTTGGTTGAAATTTTTTGCCATTCTCCGTGATATTTTGTAACAAACATATCGTCTTTCGGATATTTTTCTGCTGCATAATGGGCAAAATCGAAAATTCTTTTTATAGACATATCAAAGGTTTTTTTAATGATGATTGATTTACCGGTTTTGTAAAAATTTCAAACATTTGTAGCGTTTGTTATATATATATGTTTGAAAAATCAGCAAATCGGATATTGTATTTTTGTAAAAATATTATTTTTATTTTAATTGACAAAACCGGACGGAATAAATTCTTGGTAGATGGATTATATATTTATAATATTGAGTTCATATAAAATAAGCTAAATTCACAAATTAACTTAATTCAAAATTTAAAAAGATGTAAATTTGTATTCAGAACCTCAAACTCAAAAAAATGTTCAAGAAAATAAGTATTATTGCTTTGGCAATATGTTCCGTAGGATTTCACGCCCAAAAAAACAAAAACACCCAACTCGAAAGACCCAAACTTGTTGTAGGTTTGGTTGTAGATCAAATGAGATGGGATTATCTTTACAGATATTACGACAAATATGGGAATGATGGTTTCAAACGCCTTTTAAACCAAGGATATTCTTTGAATAATGTCCACATTAATTATCTTCCGACCTACACTGCAATTGGTCATACTTCCATTTATACAGGTTCTGTTCCTGCGATTCACGGTATTGCCGGAAACGACTGGTTCGATAAAACAACCGGAAAAAATGTGTATTGTACCGCTGATGAAAGTGTAAAACCCGTTGGAACGACTGATGCTAAAATCGGCAGTCATTCCCCGAAAAATTTATGGTCAACTACGGTAACCGATCAGTTGAGATTAGCCACGAATTTTCAGGCAAAAGTGGTGGGTGTTTCTTTGAAAGACAGAGCGTCCATTCTTCCGGCAGGTCATAATCCGACGGGAGCTTTTTGGTTTGATGATACTACCGGAAATTTTGTTACGAGTACTTATTATATGAATGAATTGCCAAAATGGATTAAGAATTTCAATGCACAGAATTTACCCGAAAAATTAGTTGCAAATGGCTGGAACACTTTATTACCGATTAATGAATATACGGAAAGCTCACCCGACAATTCACCTTGGGAGGGACTTTTGGGAAGTGCTAAAATGCCTACTTTCCCGTACAGCAATTTGGCAGAAGATTATCAGAATAAAAAAGGAAATATACGATACACTCCGTTTGGAAATACTTTAACTTTAAAATTGGCAGAAGCATCCGTAGAAGGAGAAAATTTGGGACAAGATAATATTACCGATTTTCTGGCGATAAACCTTGCTTCTACGGATTATGCAGGACAT
>CAYSQR010000204.1:0-3096 GCA_964433195.1 uncultured Kaistella sp.
GTTTTCTAGGAATGGGACTGGCTTTTTATAATCTTTTGAAACAACTGAAAAATATTCAAGACAATGAAACTAAAAAATAACACCTTATATATTGTACTTTATTTTCTGATGTTTTTTATCCATTTCGGGATTTGGCAGTTTCTGAAAGTGGGTTTTGAAACTACTTTCATTAAATACTATCTTTTTCTCACGGTACTTTTTATGATGGTAATTACGATTCTTTCCATCATCAAAAAAATCTATCCGGACTATATCGGTTTTGTATTTATGGGATTGGTAATGTTCAAACTGATGGTAATGTTTCTCATTATGAAAAAACTGAATTTGGGTGAAGTTTCCCATTATAAAATTCATTTCATCATTCCTTATCTGATTTCTTTATTGCTCGAAACTTTATATTCGATAAAGTTAATTAAAAATGAAGAAATAGCAGAGAACGAAAAAGATGAAAAAAATCAGTAAAAATTGATTTTTATATTATGATAATTTATCCTATTTTTGCAAAACTTTAAAATAAGATATCTCCATGCTGAAAAGAGTAGTACTTGTATTAGGTTTTTTATCGACATTTTCAACGGTATTTGCACAGCACGAAACAGAAGTTAAAGCTCCTGTTTCCGAGCAGGAACAAATAAAAATCGATAATAAAAATTTTATCGACCATCACTTGCTTGATGCTCACAGCTTTGATATCATGGTAAAGAAAAATGAAGACGGGACAGAAAAGCACATCGGGTTTTCTTTACCTGTAATTTTCTATGATAAAGCGAATGGTTTTCATGCATTTATGAGCTCTGAATTTCATCACGGAGAAAACACGGTAGAAAGCAAAGGAAGCTACTACAAACTTTTCCACGAAAAAATCTATAAAACCGATGCTTCCGGAACAATAAATCTTGATGACCATCACCACGCAACAAACGAAAAAGTAATCGATCTTTCTATTACGAAAAGTGTTTTGATGATTATCGTAACGGCTTTGCTGATGTTGTGGATTTTCGGTTCTATGGCGAGAAATTATAAGAAATCCCTTGTTCCTTCGGGAATCGGGAAAATCTTTGAACCGCTTGTACTTTTCGTGAGAGATGATATCGCAAAACCAAACATCGGTGCGAAATACAAGAAATATATGAGTTATCTTTTAACCGTATTTTTCTTTATCTTATTTCTGAATATTTTCGGATTAATGCCTTTCGGAATCAATGTTACAGGAAATATTGCAATCACCGTAGCTTTGGCTCTCATTACTTTTCTGGTAACACAGTTTACCGCAAACAAAAATTATTGGCAGCACATTTTTTGGATGCCGGGAGTTCCCGTTCCGATGAAAATCATTATGATGCCGATTGAAATTCTGGGAGTATTCATAAAACCTTTTGCACTTTTGATACGTCTTTTCGCAAATATGTCTGCAGGACACATCGTTGTGATGAGTTTGATAGCGTTAATTTTTTATTTTAAAAATATCATTGCGGGAGTTGCTTTTCCGTTTCTTACTTTCGTTATTTATCTTTTGGAAGTTTTGGTGGCGTTTTTACAGGCGTATATTTTTACCATGCTTTCTGCGGTATATTTCGGAATGGCAAATGAGGAGCATCATCACGAAGAAGCACATCATTGAAAATAAATGATAATTGATAAACGATAAATGATGAAATTTAAACGGTTTTTTTAATCAATTATCAATCATCATTTATCAATTATAAAAAACGAAACTAATTTTTTAAAATTATATATTATGGAAATCCCAAAAATTATTGGAGCAGGTTTAGTAGTAATCGGAACAGGTATTGGTATCGGTAAAATCGGTGCTGCTGCTTTGGAAGGTATGGCAAGACAACCTGAACAAGCAGGTAAACTTCAAACAGTAATGCTTATTGCTGCAGCTCTTGTAGAAGGAGTTGCATTTGCTGCATTATTTGCGGCAAACTAAGAAGTTTGCAACAAAATTTTCACTTGCCGGGAACGGTTGGTTACGGCAGGTGATTTTTTTAATTAAAAATTAATTACAATATTTTATTATAACTCTTATGGGATTATTAGAAAATTTTTCATCAGGTTTATTCCTTATTCAGTCGGCTATCTTTTTGATTTTGCTTTTCGTTTTGAAAAAATTTGCGTGGAAACCGATTATGGATGCCGTGAACGAAAGAGAAGTTACCATTGTAGATTCTCTTAATCAGGCAAAATTGGCAAAACAGGAAGTTCAGAATCTGAAAGCTGAAAACGAAAATATCATTCGTGAAGCTAAAATCGAGCGTGATAACATCCTGAAAGAAGCAAGAGAAATCAAAGACAGAATTGTAGGCGAAGCAAAAGATATTGCAAAAGCTGAAGGCGATAAAATGATTGAGCAGGCAAGACAATCCATTCAGGCAGAAAAATCTGCGGCAATGTCGGATATCAAAAACCAAATCGGTGCATTGTCTGTAAACATTGCTGAACAGATTCTGAAGCAGAAATTAGACAATGATGGTGCACAAAACACTTTGGTAGAAAATATTCTTAACAAAACAAATCTTAACTAAAAATGCTTACAAGTAAGGTAGCAAAAAGATACGCACAAGGTTTGCTGAATTTCACACAGGAATCAGGAAGCACTGCTTCTGTTTTTGGTGAAATGGGAGATATTGAGAAGACCATTGCAAAATCAAAGGAACTGCAAAACTTTTTCAGTTCTCCAATTATCGAGGTTAAGAAAAAGATAAGCGTTGCCAATGAAATTTTCAAAAACTTTTCACCTGTAACCAAAAACCTCATTCAGCTGGTCATTAAACACGGAAGAGAAAGTCAGTTGCAGAACATTGCACAGGAATTTATCAATAAAGTGGAAGATATGAACGGAGTTCAGAGAATTACCCTGACTTCGGCAACACAGCTTTCAAATGAAAACATCAATAACATTCTGAAATCGACCAATCTGGTAAACCACAGCAATAAATTTGATGTGAAAACTATGATTAATCCGAATATTTTAGGAGGATATATTTTAAGAGTAGGTGATCAGCAAATAGATGCTTCAGTAAAATCCAAACTGGGGCAACTGAAAAAAGAATTTCAATTAAATTAAGACAAAAACAACCATAAAATGGCAGA
>CAYSQR010000205.1:0-3092 GCA_964433195.1 uncultured Kaistella sp.
GAAAATCAATCGGAGCATCGCAAATAATGGTTGCTAATTTTTTAGATAAAATTCCTCTTTCTGCAGAATTTTCAACTTTCTCCCGAAGTTTTCCCGTGATTTTATCCGTATTTGCCAGAAGATTTTCTATGCTTCCGTACTCTTTCAGAAACTTCTTTGCCGTTTTTTCTCCCACTCCTTCCAATCCGGGAATATTATCCACGGAATCTCCCATCATTGCAAGAAAATCAATCACCTGTTTCGGATCGTTGATTTCATATTTTTCTAAAATTTCGGGAACTCCGAGAATTTCAAATTCTGCACCTTTTAAACCCGGTTTGTAAATTTTAATTTTATCCGTAACCAATTGTGCAAAATCTTTGTCGGGAGTTACCATAAAGGTTGTATAACCCTCTTTCTCTGCTTTACAGGCAATCGTTCCGATGACATCATCTGCTTCGTAACCTTCCACCCCCAAAATCGGAATGTGCATCGCCTCCAAAATCCTGTGAATATAGGGAACGGCAATTTTTATTGCTTCGGGAGTTTCGCTTCTGTTGGCTTTATATTCTGCAAAATCTACGGTTCTCACGCTTGCTTTTCCGACATCAAAAACCACCGCCAAATGAGAAGGTTTCTCTCGGCGGATTAATTCGATTAAAGAATTGGTAAATCCGAAAATTGCAGAGGTATCTATTCCTGTACTTGTGAGTCGTGGATTTCTGATTAAAGCGTAATACCCTCTGAAAATCATTGCATAAGCATCGATGAGGAAAAGGCGTTTGTCGTTGTCATTTGTCATAAAAGCAAAGATAGGAAATTGCAGGAAGATGAAAGGTTTTACCAGAATTTAATTGCTCATTAAAAATTCCCAGCTCGGAAATTCGTTTGACAACATTCTCCACTCACAACCGGTTTTAGCAAATAAAATAAACCGTGAAAACTATGTTTTAATTACGTTTATCTTCTAATCGGACAACCAAAAATCAGATTTTTCCCAAATAAAACAACCCGTAACATTTTTGATTTTCCTCCAAACCGAGAAACGCTCCGAGATGATGAATGATTCCCGGTGTACTCCAGTAACAACCGATTTGGTTTGCAGTACAGGTAAGATACATATTCTGTACTGCCATTGCTGTTGCGGCGATTTCTTCCCATTCCGGAACCAGTCCGCTGAAGTTTACCGAAGTGGTAATTACAACATCTGCTTTTGAAATTTTATTGGAAATATCAAGATATTTTTTCTCAAGGAAAACTTCGGGCGGAGTTATCGTTTTATAGATTTCTGCAAGTTTTTTACCCAGCTCGGATTTTTCTTCTCCACGAAAAACTTTGAAACGCCACGGTTTTGTTCTTTTGTGATTCGGAGCAAAGTTGGCGGAATTTAAAATTTCATCCAGAACATCATTCTCAATTTCTTCTCCGGAATAATCTTTCGGGAAAATGCTTCTTCTGCTTTCTATGATTTGTTTTAAAATTTGTGGTTTCCCCATTTTTAGAAATTTAATATTAAATTTTGTTTAAAGTTTATTTCCAAATTTACACTCCATTCTCAAACTCTCCCACTCTCAAACCCTCAAACTCAGCTTCTGTCTCATCGCTTCGTACAAAATCGCTCCACACGCAACGGAAACGTTCAGTGATTGGGTTTTTCCCTCAATCGGCAGTTTTATTTTTTCGTCGGAATGATGCAGAACTTCTTTGGAAATTCCGGTTTCTTCATTTCCCATCACGATTGCACAAGGTTCGGTAAAATCTACCTCATAAATTAATTTCTGTGCTTTTTCGGTAGCCGAAAAAACCTGAACTCCCGATTGCTGCAGGAAATCTACAACGTGGGCAAGATTTTTTTCCTTGCAGATTTTAATATTGTAAATTGCTCCGGCTGAAGTTTTTATGGCATCGGAATTAATGGGAGAAGCTCCTTTTTCGGGAATGATGACTGCATCGATTCCTACACATTCTGCGGTTCTGCAAATTGCCCCGAAATTTCTGACATCGGTCAATCTATCCAAAATTAAAAGAAAAGGAGTTTTTCCCGATTCAAAAATTTCCGGTAAAATATTCTCGATTTTATGAAACGGAACATCCGAAATAAACGCTACAACTCCTTGATGATTTTTTCGGGTAAAACGATTCAGTTTCTCTACCGGAACGTAGTTCGGACGGATTTTGTGTTTTGTCAAAAGCTGTTTCAGCTCGAAATAAATTTCTCCTTGAAGTGCATTTTGCAAAAATATTTTATCAATGGTTTTTCCTGCTTCAATCGCTTCCATTACCGGTCGCAAACCAAATATAAAGTCGTCTTTCATTCTTTGAAATGAATAATGAATAATTAAAAATTGATACGTGAAATTTCTTAATTATTCCTTGTTAATTATTAGTTTTTTAAAATTTCTCTCCGAGAATCGCACGTTTCTGTGCCATTGCATAACCGTAATGCAGACTTTCGTGCAGATTATTGAAAATAATTGCATCCTGAATATTCTTCAAATCCATACCGAAACTCGTTGTATAAGGTGTGTAATCTGAAAAAAAATCTGCATCATAATCTTTCATTAAAATTTTTGAAGTTTCCGTTAAGAGAAACGCCAAATCATCAATTTCCGATTGCTGTACATTCAGATTCGGGAGTGTTCCTTTTTTGTAGGTTTCTATCCAATATTTATCGATCCTGAAAGGATTTCCGCTAAGATAATAACACAAAAGCTGTTGCGTTGCAACAGTATGTGCAATATTCCAGTAAATATTATTATTAAACCCATCGGGAATTGCGAGTAAATCCCGGTAAGAAGTATTTTGCAGAATTTCGAGAAGGTTTCTTCTTACCTGTCGATGTGCCTGAAAATGATAGTTCATTTTTGCAAATTTTTAATCTCCAAAATTAGTTAATTAAACTGGGAACAGCAAACGGGAATAACCTGATGAAGTCCATAATAAAACCCTTTCATTTTGAAAGGGTTTTGATTTAATTTTCTAAACCATTAAAAAATTAATCCCTTAATGGTTTTTTGATTTATTCTTTTATAATTTTCTTGGTTATAGTTTCTCCTGTTTTTGCAGTTGCTGTTATTATATAAACCCCTTTTGCAAGGTTTGCCACATTTACC
>CAYSQR010000206.1:0-3041 GCA_964433195.1 uncultured Kaistella sp.
CCACTTCAAAACCGGAAGCGAATTGGGTGGTTTTTGCTTGGTATTTGAAAAAATCTTGGTTCATATAAGTATAAAACTTTGTCAATAATTTGACAAAGTTCGGGAAAAGGGATTGAATCTTTATTAAAATAAATTATTAAATTATTTTTTTAGAAAACTGAATTTTCCTGTTTTACAGGCAATAAATCAAAATGCGGATTAGAGAATCTCAAAATATATGAACCGTCATCAAAAATGATTGCAGAATTGCCACATTCTTTTTTTTGTTGAAAATTAATTTTTTAAGAAAAAGTTTATCATCAATAATAATGGTTTCATCCCAAAGTTTCAGTTTACTGGTTCTTTTTCCGGGTTCCCTAAAGTTGAAGGCAATTGCTCCTTGATGGTTTTTATTGAAATCCGAAATATGTTTCCGAAATCGGTTCATCACATTTCTTATACGTTCGTCATTTTGGGTATCGAGAAAATTCCAGCAGGATTCTCTGTTGTAATCATACTTAATGAATATCGTATCTTTTACTTCAAGGTTTTTGGCTGCTAAAAAAAATTTCAGTGCCTGATAATCTGTTTCGTTTAGCTCAAGGAGCTTGTCTTGATTTGTAATTTGTGAGAATGCTAATGCAGACCAGAAAAGAATTAATATGGCGAGGTTTTTCATAAATGTAAAATAAATTGTGGGAACTTTTCTATAGTGAAATTACAAAATTTTTTATTTATAAAATTTACTGCTTTGTCAAAACGATATCTTTAGGAAAGTTTATAGGGTAGTCATTTCCCTGCATTACAGAATTGAAATAGGGGCAACTTTCATCTATATAGCTAGGTCTGTATATAAAATGTAAACTTATTTGTGTTTTTTCAGGGTTTAGAAAAGTTATATCCAAATTAGCAGTTTTCCCGCACATATTTTTAGGAACAAAATAGAGTTGTGATTGAGATGGATTAGAAAATTTAAAATCAATTCCAGTAAATTCAGGAAATTGTAAATCAAAATTAGATATTCTATCAATTTCTACCACACCATTAGAACCTATAATTTTTCTTTCTCCTAATATTCTGTCTTGAAAATAACCGTCCCCGTTACTACCATTATAATATTTTATTTTTTTCAAATATAAAAAAACCGTTTTTCCGTTCCAGTCACCTTTCCATAATCCAACATATGGATCGAGTTCCCCATCTAAATCTTTGAAATAAGAGCCATTGGCTACGTCAGATTTTCCCTCATAATGCAAAGGATAAGTTTGTTGAGAATAAGTTAAATTAGAGAATATTACTAATATTATTAATAAGATATTTTTCATTGTTTTATTTTTTTAAGATTAAGGACAGTTAGAAGTGGTTCTTGTATTTCCGTTTAGAGAAATTTGTGTTCCATTTCCATTACTATTAATGGAGTAGAATTTCGCTCCTGCAATATTCATTTTATCCCGCATAAATTTTAAAAATTGAGTTTGGTAGAACTCAGAATCTTTATTTGGTTTTGCAAGTTCATATTTATTAGAATAGTCATAATTTAATTTGTTATCAATAGTATTTCTATCAAAAACAGTTAATCCATCTACATTTAGCTTTAATTTTTATTACGTTTCGTTTTGGCGATTATAGATTTGTTATTGTCATAAACATATCTTGAAACTGCTGCCAAGTTGTTCCCGGATATTCTATAAAATAATTAATCTCCGCTATGCGAAGTGTCCTCACTTCGGAAGTTTATTTTGATACGAAGTTACAAACTTCGCATAGCGGGGAATTATTGTTTTGTCAATATAATATTCTGTGGCAAAGTAATAGATGAGTCATGAGGAGGTTTTTCTGGAACATCTATTCTGATTCCTTCATAGTTTTCCAATTTTACCAACTTTATGTGAGTTGTGTCTATATATTCTATTTCATATCTCACACTTTTATTTTTTGTTGTATGTTGAATGCTTCCAGATAATATATTTGGATTGTCAAATGAACTACCCAATAATGTTCCTTTTTTATTCATATAATTAGTGTTAGAATATTGAGTAGAACTCTCAATTATAGCGTTATTTGAAATCCATGCAATACGTCAGCTCTTACATTTCCTTCTATAGGAAGCCTAATATTCTCTTTTTTTAAAATTAACACTAAACATATCCATTCCATCTGACCATATCCAAGTTCCAATAAATTTATTGATATTGTTATTTTGATTTTGAGAATTTGGTGTTGTATCTAAGATTTACGATTTATACATATTAATTGTAAAGGTAGCCAATATGATTAATAATATTTTTTCATATATCTGAAAAATTGAAAAAATCAGAATACCTTTTTAAGAGTATTCTGATTTTTTGTTTTTACTGTTTTACCAAAATAATATTTTGTGGCAATGCAATAGAATAATCAAAAGGTGGTTTCCCTGGAAGATCTATTTTTATTCCAGGATAATTCTCTAATTTCACCAATTCTATATGAGTTGCATCTATATATTCTATTTCATATCTTACACTTTTATTTTTAGATAAATGTCCTATGCCTCCTCCTATTTTATTAGGAAAATCAGTATCTCCCATACCTGAAATCGTTTGTTTTCTATCAGCATATGTAGTATTTGAATATGCTGTTGAGCTTTCAATTACAATATTATTTTGTTTGTATTGATGAAATCCATACAACACATCTGCTTTTATATTATTGCCTATTGGCAATTTGACATTTTCTCTTTTAAATATCAATACCAGACTTTCTGTTCCGTTTGCCCATATCCAAGTACCGACAAATTTATTCAAATTACTATTATGGATATTATCTCCGTCTTGAGGATAATTCTGTGCTTTACAGTTAAAAGACATTAGTAATACTATAAATGTGAAGACACTTTTTAATATATTATTTTTCATAAGTTAATTTTTAGTTACAATTTTGTGGAACCACATTGCCGCTTGAATCTTTGTTTAATACTTGCCAATTGCTAAATGTGGAATCTCCTTTAAGCATTTTTAATCCTGTATTAGCCGTTTGTAAATATCCGACAAAAGCGGTTTTCTCCGTGATTTTTTCTAAATCCT
>CAYSQR010000207.1:0-2959 GCA_964433195.1 uncultured Kaistella sp.
AATTAAATTTTCAATTCGGACTTTAACCCCGCATTTTGCAAATACAATGTTACACGAAGGCGCAATGTTTTTAATTTTTTGGATTAATAATTATTTCTTCTGAATCATTATTGTTATTTTCATTTAACTCATTTTGCATTTCTTCCTGAATAATTGTAAAAGGATTTGCTTCTATTTCTTCAATATTTTCAAATTCTTTTATTTCTTTGTAAAACCTAGAAATGTAAATATCTTTTCCCCATTCTAATAAATTGTAACTGAATGCAAAATATTTTGAATCTGTTTTTATTACAGAAGTTACAATATAATTGTCAACTCCCATTTTATGATAATATGTGGTAAAGTATTTTGCTGTTTTATCAGTTTTGTACTCAATAATTTTTTTTACTAGTTCATTCCATATTTTTGGTAATTCTAGTTCAGATTGATGAAGCATTCCTAAAACGGCTTCTGCAGGACTATCTTTAAATTTTGAAAAATCTTCGTTTGGGTATAAACTCTTAATTTTAATTGCGTATTTATAATTGTCAATGTTTTCTTTCTTTAGAAGTAACTCGGAAGTGTTTCTACTAATATTTTCAATTTTTTCATTTGATTGTGAAAATAATTTTTGTGTTATAATTAGGAGAAAAATTAGAAATATTCTTTTCATCTAAATTTTGTTGCGGTTATGGTTTTGGGCTTTCGTGTAACGGAAAAAGTATTTGCGAAGGGCGGGCTAAATTTAACTGAAAGTTCAATTTCGACCGAACGAAGCAAATTGCTTTTTCAGATTACCAAATTACAAAAAAAAGTAATATGAAAAGCAAGTTGCGACTAAATGCAACTTTTTTTTCTACTTGGTTTCAACCCCGCCTTTTGCAAATACTATGTTAGGCGATCGCTGTCTTATTTTTTCAAAAAAGGCAGAATTCTATCAGTATTATTTTTCGAGTTAATCCTTACAAAATATTTCCCACTAGGTATATATACAATGTTGTATTTTTCATTTTCTTTGAAACCTTTAACCAATTTACCAGAAAAATCTATTATCTCAACAGACAAAATTGCAGAGTTTTTAGGATGAATAATTTTAAAATATTCAGAGGAAGGATTTGGATAAATTTTATATGTCATATCTTTTAACGCATCATTTGCACTTAGAATACTGGAATTAGCAGTAATAGAACAGTTTTCATGACTAATTATAACACTATAATTTAAATAATTATTCCCATTTTCAACCTCAATGAAATAATCGTTTGCATTTGGAATTTCTTGAGAATCATAGTACCATTGATAATTGTATTCAGAATTATTTATTACAGAAAGTATAGGATTATCATATTGCAAATTGACATTATCAATATTTAACTCAGATTTCTTTATATCAATAACTCTTGGCCAACTTTCTATATTATTTATAGTTTGAGTTACAAATATTTTTGTATCATTGAGATAATTCAAATTAAAAGAATTACCAGAACCAATTAAATTAGTTAATTGTGAATCAGAATACCATTTGACATTTTCACCAATTGCTGAAAAATTTAGCGAATTTTCATTAGTACATAATAGCCTATTTCCATTAACAACAGGTTTTTTTATTTTGTTAAAAGTGGTAGAACCAGTACTAAATTGTCCAATTCCTGCTGAAAGACTTGAAGTATTCGAATTAATATAATTTTCTTGCGAATTATAACCAGTATGATAAAGATTTCCTAAATTATCAATGTCTAAAGCTTTACTATATCCCCCATTCATATTATTATATCTCCAAATATTTGAGCCATTTTTATCGTATTTTTCGACATAAGTTACATAGCCATTTGAAAAAGGACTAATATCTCCATAAAATCCTCCGGTTACATAAATATTTCCATCAAAATCAATTTTTGAATCTACAATTTTATCACCTTCACTATTAATTGTATTTAAACTTCCTTTTTTTAACCAAATTAAATTACCATTAATATTTAATTTTGAAAGAAAGCTTGCATTCCAATTATTGGAAGCAACTGTTTCGATTGTTTCATTTTCTATTTTCAGATTATAACGATAACTTCCTGTGATAATTATTTCATCATTTCGAGAAAGCGATAATTTTGGAGTCTCACCAACCGTTCCTTGAAAATTCTTTGCCCAAATAAAATTTCCATTTGTGTCCATTTTACCAAATAAACACCAACGATAGCGAGAAGTTGAGGAATTTACTAATGTAATTTGGTCATCTAATTGTATATCGATGGTAAAGTAACCAGTAAAATAGATATTGCCAAACCTGTCCACTTCAATGTCTGAAATAGAAATTGCATCTGAATAATTATACCATTGCGATTTTTTCCAAATTGTATGTCCATTTTTATCAAGTTTTGCTACAAAGTATGACCAACCCATTCCTCCCGCAACATAAATATTTTCTTCTTGATCAAATGCGATTGATGATGCTCCTGCGGTTTCGTTATTAGTCCATATTTTATTTCCATTAGCATCATATTTAACTATTCCGTACTGATTGTCTGCAGCTCCGGTAAGAAAAACATTTCCTTCGTCATCAGTTTTAAGAGCAATGGTATTTCCATAATTTTCATTTGCTTCTATATTTTTAAGCCAAATAATTTCTTTGTTGGAATTAATTTTTACCAAATACATATCCCTATAATAATCATCAGGAGATGAGAGAGAAAAATTTCCTAGATTAAAATTTAATCTGTAATATCCGGCTAGTATCATATTTCCATCACCATCTACATTTAAATCAATTGCATTATAGTTTTGAGAAGTTCCTGTAGCTTTAATTCCCCAAGTCCAAGATTGAGACTTTATCATTCCAGAAAACAAGATTATAAGAAGTAGTAGATATTTTTTCATATATAATATTTTTTAATTAAAATTTGTTTCATACTTTTTTAGCACAGTGTCGCCTAACGTTTTGCAGCTTGGCGAAGTGGCGGATTTTGAAGCACTTACTTTCATTTTA
>CAYSQR010000208.1:0-1783 GCA_964433195.1 uncultured Kaistella sp.
AAGATCACGCTGCACTTACAGGAGCAAGAAACGTAACTGTTCTAAACGATTTGAAGCCAGAAAAATCTTACAATGCAAACCTGAATTTCATCAAAAAAATGTATTTCCGAAATGGTTTTGCAGGATTAGATTTCACCGCTTTTTATACCTATTTCACCAACAGAATTGTGCCGGATTATGATACCGATCCGAACCGGATTATTTATGATAATCTTGATGGTTTCGCCATAAGCAAAGGTTTTAGCTTGAATGCAGATATTACTTTTACGAACGGGTTGAAATTCATTTTAGGAGGAACTTTAATGGAAAATTCACTCACGGAAAACGGAATTAAAACCCAGCAAATGCTCACGGAAAAATTCACAGGAACTTGGGCTGTTTCGTACAAAATCCTGCCATGGAATCTTTCTGTAGATTATACCGGAAATATTTTCAGTCCGATGAAGTTGCCTTTGCTTTCCGAACTTGATCCGAGAAAACCAAATTCTCCGTGGTGGAGTCTGCAGAACATTCAGTTTACTTATGAAGGTTATAAAAACATTGAAATTTATGGTGGTATCAAAAATCTTTTGAATTGGACCCCAAATAAAGGAAATCCGTTTATTTTATCAAGAACAAATGATCCTTTTAACCAAAACGTAAAGTACGATAACAATGGACAAGTTGTTCCGACAGCAGAAAATCCTTACGGACTGATTTTCGATACTTCTTATGTTTACGCACCGAATCAGGGAATTCGCGGATTTTTGGGGGTAAGAATTAAGTTGGATTAATCCCTCAAAAAATTCTGCCGAAATGTCCTTATCTCTTCTTTGGCAAAATTTTTGCGAAATGATGCTTATTAAAATGTAATATTATGTCGGAAAACCAAGATATACACGAAGAAAATTTGAATTTACAGGAAGAAGAAAATCCAAATACGGAAGCGGAAACTGCTGAAAATATGACAGAAGAACCCACCGCAGAAGAACTTTTGGCAGAGGAAAAAGATCGTTATATCCGTCTTTTTGCAGAATTTGAAAATTACAAAAAAAGAACAGCAAAAGAAAAAATGGAGTTCTTCCAGTACGCAAACCAGGATATGATGATTTCGATGTTGGGCGTTTTAGATGATTTTGAACGCGGCTTAAAAGAAATCGCAAAAAATGGGAATGAAGCAGATTTACAGGGAGTTGAACTCATTTATCAGAAATTTAAAAATAAACTTTCAGAAAAAGGATTGAAACCGATGGAAGTAAAACAGGGAAATGATTTCAATGTAGATTTTCACGAAGCCATTACTCAAATTCCTGCTCCTACAGAAGATTTGAAAGGAAAAATTGTAGATGTAGTCGAAACCGGTTATACTTTGAATGACAAGGTAATCCGTTTCGCAAAAGTAGTTACAGGAAACTAATAAAAGGCAATGGTGAATCGCTTCGCTGTGAAAAGTCAATTAAAAAAAATTCACCTATTCACTTTGAAGGAAATTCACTCGAAGAAATTCACTTAAAAAATTATGACAAAAAGAGATTACTACGAAGTTTTAGAGGTTTCCAAAAATGCTTCTGCCGACGAAATAAAAAAAGCGTACCGCAAAATGGCTTTAAAATATCATCCTGATAAAAATCCGGGTGATAAAGTTGCGGAAGAGAAATTCAAAGAAGCTGCGGAAGCTTATGAAGTACTGAGCGACGAAAACAAAAAAGCCCGTTACGACCAATACGGACACGCCGGAATGAACGGTGCAGGAGGATTTGGTGGTGGTTTCGGAGGAGGCGGAATGAATATGGAAGATATTTTC
>CAYSQR010000208.1:1793-2947 GCA_964433195.1 uncultured Kaistella sp.
GAGATATTTTCGGAGGACATTTCGGCGGTGGTGGTTTTGGCGGATTCGGTGGTGCACAAAGACAGCAGCTTCGCGGAACTAATCTCCGGGTAAGAATAAAACTGAATCTTGAAGAAATGGTAAACGGAACCCAAAAAACCATTAAAGTCAAGAAAATGAAACTTGCAGCAGGAGCGACTTCCAAAACCTGCCCAACTTGTAAAGGAAGCGGTGTTCAGATCAAAGTGATGAATACGATGTTCGGACAAATGCAGACACAAACGCATTGCGGAACTTGCCAAGGAATCGGAAAAGTTGCCGATAAAATTCCGGCAGGTGCAAATTCGCAGGGTTTGATAAAAGATGATGAAGAAGTAACCATCAATATTCCGGCAGGAGCAAGAGAAGGAATCCAGCTGAATGTTCGCGGAAAAGGAAATGACGCTCCTTTCGGCGGAACTCCTGGAGATTTGCTGGTTGTGGTGGAAGAAGAAATAGATACAACCATCAAAAGAGAAGGAGATAATCTTCATCAGGAATTGTATGTTTCTTTTGCAGAAGCTGCTTTGGGAACACAAAAAGAAATTCCGACAGTTGGAGGAAAAGTAAAAATAAAAGTAGATGCAGGAACACAATCCGGGAAAATTCTGCGGCTTTCCGGAAAAGGTTTACCAAGTATCGACAGCTACGGAAAAGGAGATATGTTTGTTCACATCAATGTATGGACTCCGCAGAAACTTACTCCGCAGCAAAAAGAGTTTTTTGAAAACCAAATAAAAAACGGCGAAATGATGGCAGAACCTTCCGGAAAAGAAAAAACATTTTTCGATAAAGTAAGAGATTTGTTTAATTGAAGAGCAATAAAGAGATTTTTCAGAAAATCTCTTTATTATTTAAAACCTTAAAGGTGATTGATATTTTTATTTAGTAGAAAGTACAGTTTGTTACTGCTTTACCAGAATTTCCACCAAATCCTGCAAAACCCGCTGCGAAACAAAATTAGCAAAATCATTTCTTTCCAAATGCGGAAGAAAAAGACGATTGGTTTTTTCAAAATCTTTTACCCTTATCGAATAAAAAACAGTTCCAATTTCATTATTGAATTCGTCAGAATTTGGTCCCGAAACTCCCGTTGTAGAAAGGGAAATATCTGTATTGAACATTTTTTGGCAACC
>CAYSQR010000209.1:0-2920 GCA_964433195.1 uncultured Kaistella sp.
CTGCAATTTCTGCTTTGGCAAAAACAAAAGACAAAAAATATCTTCCGATTTTCGAGAAAGGAATCGGTGCGGTTTCCAATTCGGTAAAAGCAAATTCACTTGCAGGAATTTCCGAAATCGACCCGTCGAAAGTAATTTCATTAATGGATAAAATCGATTTGGAAGGAGCGAGTGATGATTTGATTTCAAAACTGCTTCCTGTCATCGTGAGAAATAAAATCGAAAAACAAATGCCCGTAATTGCACAAACTGCGGCATTTTATCCGTTCCTGAAATTTCAAAATCCTGAATTGGGAGCAGCTGCGGAAGATGGTTTCAACTGGATTATGAGTTCCGATAATCTGAAAGCTACAGAAAATGTAACGAAGATTTTAACACAGGTTAAAAGCCAAATCGGAGAGAATCCTCAAGCAAAAATGATGATTGTCGATATTCTGAAGAACGGCTTAACCAAAAAAATGCAGGTGCTGAAAGCGAATCCGTCGAGTACAACCATCAATCAGCAAGTTGATTTAATCAATAAAGCGATTGAAGCGTATAAATAAAAAAAATTCATTATTTGTAGGAACACGCCATTGAGGCGTGTTCTTTTTTAGCAAATAAATTTATTCATCAAAATTGCTATATTATCCGTACTTTTGTAGGAATGAAAAAAGTATATTCACTTAGAACCTGTGATACCTGCCGAAAAATTTTAGCCCAATTCAGTTTGAAAGATTGGGAAATCCGCGAGATAAAAACGCAACCCATTACCGAAAAAGAACTCGACGAAATGTACAAACTTACCAATTCGTACGAAGCATTGTTCAGCAAAAAATCTACCCAGATAAAACTAAGGGAATTAGATTTGAAATCTCTTACAGAAGCAGATTTCAAAGAATTATTGCTCGATCATTATACTTTTCTGAAACGCCCGGTTTTCATTACCGAAAAAGAAATTTTCATTGGGAATGATAAACAAAACCTTACAAACCTGAAAGGATATTTCAACTCGGCAAAATAAGCGGTGCTAAAAGTTTTATACAAAAAAGCGACTGATTTTCCAGTCGCTTTTATTACTCATTGCTCATTACTTATACAAAGGGAAGTTTCACTACTTTCGCAGGAATGTTCTTATTTCGGATTTGAATAAAAATTTCAGAACCAATTTTAAAATGCGGTTTTGCTACATAAGCAAGTCCGATTCCTACTGATTTCATCGGGCTCATTGTTCCCGAAGTAACTTTTCCGATTTCGTTTCCTTCCGAATCTACTACCAAATAATCGTGTCGTGGAATCGCTCTTTCCTGCATTTCAAAACCAACTAATTTTCTTGTAATTCCATCTTCTTTTTGCTTTGCAAAAAAATCTTTATCTACAAAATCTTTATCGAATTTGGTAATCCAACCCAATCCGGCTTCAATAGGAGAAGTGGTATCATCAATATCATTTCCGTAAAGACAAAAACCTTTTTCTAATCGCAAAGTATCACGTGAAGCCAATCCGCAAGGAATTAAGCCAAATTCTTCTCCGGCTTTTGTGAGTTCGTCCCACAATTTTTCGGCGGTCATACTGAGCGGAGACAAAGTATCATTTTTAAAATAAATCTCAAAACCGCCACTTCCTGTATAACCGGTGTTGGAAATAATTACGTCCGAAACTCCGGCAACAGAACCCACCGTAAAATGATAATACGGAATCTCCGAGAGATTTGTCTCTGTAAGTTTTTGCAAAGTTTCCGTAGCTTTCGGACCTTGAATTGCGATAAGCGACATTTCATCGGAAGCATTTGTCATTTTTGCCCCGAATTTTTCGTTGTATTTCGAAATGTGATTCCAGTCTTTCTCAATATTGGAAGCATTTACCACGACAAAATATTTCTCGTCCGACATTTTATAAACAATCAAATCATCTACAATTCCGCCATTTCCGTTCGGAAGACAAGAATATTGAGCTTTCCCGTTTTCCAGTAAATCTACATTATTGGTTGTTACAAATTGCAGCAAATCTTTTGCAGAAGCACCCTCCACAAAAAATTGTCCCATATGCGAAACATCGAAGATTCCCACTTTTTCACGCACCGCAAAATGCTCATCAGTAACACCGGAATATTGTACCGGCATTTCAAAACCTGCAAAAGGTACTATTTTCGCACCCAAAGAAACGTGTTTATCAAACAAGGCAGTTCTTTTATCCATTCTTTTTATTTTTAATTTATTTTCTATTTTAAATTACGTACTGAGGAGCAACAAAATTTCAGTTTCTTTTCAAAACCCGTCCCGCTTTCCGCTAAATCTTTTGCTCCACTTTGTTCCGCAAAAGGATACCGCTTCAATCGGGGCTAAAAGTTCTTACCGGATTCCTTTTCCAACTTCCATCTTCCATCCCTACAAATGATGCTTATATTCCTCCAGAATAATCTTAAACCATTCCGTAAAATTTTCGGAATTATCTTTCATTTCTCTTTCGAGATTTTCCATTGAGAGATATCTTATTTCCGAAACTTCATCTTTATTCAAATTAAAATTTCCCTGAAAGTTTCCCGTGAAAACGTAATCCAATTCGTGTTCCCAAAGGTTTTGTCCTACTTCTGCTTTATAAGTGAAATGGAATTTTTCGGTAAGTTCGGTTTCAATTCCGAGTTCTTCTTTCAAACGTCTTTTTGCTCCTTCCAGATAAGTTTCATCAATTCTGGGATGCGAACAAACTGCATTTGTCCACTGATTCGGGGAATGGTATTTTTCGGAAGAACGTTTCTGTAACAACATTTCATTGTTTTCATTAAACAAAAAAACCGAAAAAGCACGATGGAGGATTCCGTTTTTATGAGCCTGCATTTTTTCCATTAATCCCAAAACATCATCATTTTCGGAAATTAAAACTACTTGTTCTTCCATATACCACAAAATTAAGGTTTAAAAATAAGGTGGTAAAATTTTTT
>CAYSQR010000210.1:0-2912 GCA_964433195.1 uncultured Kaistella sp.
ACGGGTAAATCCAGATGGGAATCGGTATCGGTATCGCCGTGTCCCGGAAAATGTTTTATTGCCGCCAAAATATTGTTGTCCTGTAATCCGTTGGAATAAGCCATTGCAGAATTTATCACATTTCCAACATCTGAACCGAAACTTCTGTTCCCGATAATGGGATTTTCGGGATTGGTATTTACATCTACAACCGGAGCAAAATCCCAATTGATGCCCATTCTTTTGCAATCTTCAGCAATTTTTGCTGCCATTTCTTTTATTAAATCTTTATCCTGAATTGCTCCCAAAGTTATTGCCCAAGGAAATTTGTAAGCCGATGCAATTCTCTGGTAAAGTCCCCATTCTGCATCCATACCAATCATTAAAGGAACTTTTGATTTGCTTTGAAATTCGTTTACCAAATTGATTTCTCTTGCTGCATCATCCTGCATCAGAATTAATCCGCCGATTTTATCATTAATTACAATGTTTCTTACATTATTAATAAAATCTTCGCCTTTGTTGGTGTAAAGTGCAACGATGAATAATTGTCCCAGTTTTTCGTCCTGAGAAAGAGCGTTGTATGTTTTTTCTACCCAATCATTTGCTTTCTTTAAATCTTCTTTACTGAGGTTTTTCGGTTGATATTGTGCCGAGATTTTCAAAGAAAAAACGAGAATTAAAATAAATGCGATTTGACTTTTGATGTTTTTCATTATCTAAAAATTGGTGTGGAACAAAAATACGATTTTTAAAATTCAGAAATTAAAATTTATTGGCATACATCTTGAGATAATTAGAATTAAATAATCCTTAAAACTTTTTTAGATATGAAAAAATATTTTACACTATTGCTTTTGGCAATTTTCGGTTTGGTTGTGGTGAGTTGCGTAAGAGATAATGATTCGCCGGTTCAAGATAATGATACTTATCCTGTAGTTTTGGATATAAATAATGAGAATTTCGGGTATGATGTACAATACGGATATAACATCGGCAGAAGTTTTACGAGCCCATTAGTTGATACGGATGTTGTTCTTATCTACAGAAGAACGGGTTCAAACGGTGGTTCTCCGGTTTGGCAACCTATCCCGAGAACTTTGTATTTGACAAACGGAAGAGAATTTGATTATGATTTCGATTTCAGCAGATATGACATTATGATTTATGCGGGAGGAAACTATGATATTTCCACAACACCACAATATTTGAACAATCAGACTTTCAGAGTAGTTTTGATTCCTGCTTCTCTTGGCGGAAAAAATGCAAATGTAGATTATGATGATTACAACAGTGTCATCAAATATTTCAACATCGATGATTCTAAAGTGAAGAATCTGTAACTCATTCAAAACCCTATATAAATTTGAAACCTGCTTTTTTTTGGCAGGTTTCGGTTTTTACCTTAGGAAATTATTATTTTAAAAAACTTCGGGATTGGTTATAATTAATTATAAAAAAATTAAATTTGGAAACTTAAACAGATTCTATTTAATTTGAATAAGAATTCTTCTCGCAGATTCAGGGGATTACGCAGATATGGTTTGTTTTTTATTACTCTTAAAAATCAGCGGCATCAGCAAAATCAGAGAGAAAAACCAAACAATAAATCTTAAATAGTTAATCAAAAGAAAAAATAATGAGTGTTCATATAAAAGCCAATAAAGGCGAAATTGCAAAAACCGTATTACAACCGGGAGATCCGCTTCGTGCAAAATATATTGCCGAAAATTTTTTAACCGAAGTGAAATTGGTAAGCGATACCAGAAATGTTTTCTATTTCACGGGATTTTATAAAGGTAAAGAAATTTCAGTCGGAGCGAGTGGAATGGGATGTCCGAGTATCGGGATTTATTCCTATGAATTGTACACCGAATACGAAGTGGATACGATTATCCGAATCGGAACTTGCGGTGCTTATACAACGGATTTGAAAGTTTATGATATTCTGAATGTAGAAAATGCAGCGAGTGAAAGTACTTATGCCAAATTTGCGTGGGGAATCGAAGAAGAACTCATTGAAAATCAAGGAAATACTTTTGGTTTGATTAATGAAACCGCGAAAGATTTGTCATTAAATATTAAACCTACAAATATTCATTCCAGTGATGTTTTTTACAGAAAAGACACGAGAATTCCAGCGATTGCGGAGAAATATAATTGTCTTGCGGTAGAAATGGAAGCGTTTGCTTTGTTTGCCAACGCAAAATATTTAGGAAAAAATGCGGCTACAATTCTTACGGTTTCAGATGTGATTCCAACGGGAGATTTTATTTCTGCGGACGAAAGAGAAAAGGCTCTGAGAACAATGATGGAACTTTCTTTGGAAGCGGCTTTAAGGATTTAAAAATCAATCCGAAATTTCGTCGTCCAAAAGATGACCGAAATAATCTTTTTTTACTTTCAGATAATCTGCACTTTCTTTGGTGGAATGTATTTGCAGCGGAATCCTTTTGTTTAAATGAATATTGCTGTTTTGCACGATTTTCATTTTTTCGGGATTGTTGGTAAGAAGATTTATTTCTTTCACATTCAGAATATTCAGGATTTCAATGGCTGCCTCAAAATCTCTGTCATCTGCAGGAAGTCCGAGTTTGAGGTTTGCTTCTACGGTATCTAATCCTTTTTCCTGTAGAGAATATGCTTTCAGCTTATTGATGATTCCGATGTTTCTTCCTTCCTGTCGAAGATAAATGATGATTCCGCCATTTTCCCGGATGAATTTCATAGCGGCATCTAATTGTTGTCCACATTCACATTTTTTGGAATGAAAAACTTCTCCGGTAATACACTCTGAATGGAAACGAACATTTATGGGTTTACTGAAATCTGTATTTTCTGCGATGATTGCCATATGTGGCATCCAATCGTTTTCCTGCTCGGAAAAAGCAACCATCCGAAAATTACCGTATTCTGTAGGAACATTTGCTTCT
>CAYSQR010000211.1:0-2519 GCA_964433195.1 uncultured Kaistella sp.
CTTGAAACTTGAAACTTGAAACTTGAAACTTGAAACTTGAAACTTGAAACAAAAATAATGATATGCAAAAATCCAATAAACCCATCGCAGGTTATCATCTTCTAATGATTCTTTCATCCGTTGACGGCGAATTTGCACCCGAAGAAGGAATGCTCATTCAGGAATATCTTGCGGAAGAATTTCCCTTTAAAATGAATCTGGATAACGAGCTGGAAATCATCGCCACTTTACAGCCGGAAGAATGGAAAGATCATTTCGAATTTCACGCAAGATGCTTCTATGAAGATTCTACCGAAAAAGAAAGAAAAGATTTTGCAAAATTCGCAAAAACTTTAATAAAAGCAGATGATGAAGTTACAGAACGAGAACATCAGTTTTATAAACTTCTGAAAAATATGTGGAAACTAGTTTAAATGAAAACTTTAGAAAAAAATAAAAAAGTTCCAAGAAGAAATTGGGAAAAGCATTTCAAAAAAATGGCAGAAAACAATGATGACTCTTTGTTGCTTCCTGATGTTTTTCCTAACGAAAAAATTTTAAACTATAAATTATCTAAAAAATGAGAAAAAACATCGTCGCAGGAAACTGGAAAATGAACAAAAATGTAATTGAAGCTCAACAATTGATGTTTCAGTTACTCGAATACAAAAAAGCAAATACCACCAACTGCGAAGTGTGGATTGCACCGCCGTCTTTATATTTAATGATGGCAAAAGATTTATACGAAAATGATGAAATCGGTGTTTTTTCGCAGGATATGAGCGAACACGAAAGCGGAGCTTTTACCGGAGAAATTTCCGCAGATATGCTGGAATCCATTGATGCAACCGGAGCAATCATCGGACATTCTGAAAGAAGACAATACCACGGAGAAACCGATTCCCATTGCAACAGAAAAGTAAAGTTGGCTTTAGATAAAGGTTTAATCCCGATTTATTGCAACGGCGAAACTTTGGAACAAAGAAAATCCGGACAACATCTGGAAGTCGTGAAAAACCAGACAGAAGTTGCACTTTTCACACTTTCTGCCGAAGAAATAAAAAAAGTAGTGATTGCTTATGAGCCGGTTTGGGCAATCGGAACAGGCGAAACTGCAACTCCGGAACAAGCACAGGAAATTCATAAACACATCAGAAATCTCATTGCCAACAAATACGGAAATGAAGTTGCCGATGAAATTTCGATTTTATACGGTGGTTCCGTAAAACCGGATAACGCCAAAGAAATTTTTTCGCAACCCGATATTGATGGTGGATTGATCGGAGGAGCCGCTCTGAAAATTGAAGATTTTGTGAAAATTATTGAAGGTTTTAGTTCATAATCTTCTCCCCTTTTTAATAAAAATCCGTCCCTTTTTTCTTGGGACGGATTTTTTATTTATGATTCAAAAAATTTATTCGGGTTTAGTTCGCCACTTCGGCTCTCATTTCTTTACCTTTGAATTTCTGAGTCTGTAAACCTCTTATAACCTCATCTTTAAAGCCTTTTTCCACTTCAAAGAATGAGAATTTTTCTAAAATTTCGATGTCGCCGATATCGGGACGTTTCTTTGATTTAGAAGTTGATTTGTTGATGATTTCGAGCATATCCATTTTTTTTAGCTGGTCTCTCTTTCCTAAATTAAAGAAAAATCTTACCATATCACCGCTATTTCTTCTCGGTTTTCTTTCTCTGGATTCTCTGTTTCCACTTTCTCTTCTGTCGTTTCTTCGGTCGCCTCTGTCTCTGTCACGATCTCCTCTTCCTCTCTCTCTTCGGTTTTCTCTTCCATCGTCTTTGTTGAATTTCTGATCCGCCAAATCGTTTTTGTCTTTATAAAACAATGCCAAATCTCTCAACTGAAACTGCAATAATTTATGCACCAATTCTTCTTTGGTAAATTCCGACAAATCGGGAATTAATTTATCATCAAACTCGAATAAATCTTCGTGTTCCGTCAATAATTTCTCGAAAACACCACCAACTTGAGCTTTGATAACTTCTTTTCCTGTAGGGATTTTCTTTTCGATAATATCAATTTTCGTTGAAGATTTTATCTGCTTTAGTTTTCGGGATTCTTCAGGTTTAATTAAGGACATCGAGATTCCGTCTTTTCCGGCTCTTCCTGTTCTTCCGCTTCTGTGAACGAAAACTTCGGGATCATCGGGTAAAGAATAATGGATAACGTGGGTTAAGGAATCTACATCCAAACCTCTCGCTGCAACATCTGTCGCTACCAAAATGTCGATATTTTTCAACCGGAATTTTTTCATTACCGTATCTCTCTGAGCTTGTGACAAGTCGCCGTGAAGTGCATCTGCAGCATAACCGTTCTGCATCAGAAAATCTGCAATATCCTGCGTTTCCATTCTGGTTCTGCAGAAAATAATCGAGTATTGATTAGGATTCGCATCGATTAATCTTTTCAATGCTTCTTTTTTGTGACGATAACCTACAACGTAATATTCGTGAGTGATGTTCTTCTTAACTTCGTTAATGGAACCTACCGAAATCCGGTGTGGCTTCGTTAAATAATTTTT
>CAYSQR010000211.1:2529-2907 GCA_964433195.1 uncultured Kaistella sp.
ATGAATAAAGAAGTGGAAAGAATTTCCACTTCTTTATTCATCGTTGCCGAGAATAAGAAAGTTTGTTTCGTTTCGGGTGTTTCTCTTAAAATGGTTTCCAGGTCATCTTTGAAACCCATAGAAAGCATTTCGTCTGCTTCATCCAAAACCAGCCAATGGATTTCCGAGAAATCAAGGGCTTTTCTTTTAATCAAATCGATTACTCTTCCCGGAGTTCCTACAATAATCTGCGGTTTTTCTCGGAGTGAGCGGATTTGGTCTGTAATACTGCTTCCACCATAAACTGCTGTAGTTTTGATGTTTTGCAAATATTTTGAATAATTTTTAATGTCTTTCGTAATCTGAAGACACAATTCTCTTGTCGGACAAAGCACCAAT
>CAYSQR010000212.1:0-1629 GCA_964433195.1 uncultured Kaistella sp.
AAAAATGAAAGAATTCGGCACATTGACCGGAATGGCTTTTCAGATTAAAGACGATTTGTTCGATTACCTTACTTCCAACATCATCGGAAAACCTGTGGGAATCGATATTAAAGAACAGAAAATGACTTTGCCGTTAATTCATACTTTAAAAACTGCAAACGAAACCGACCGGAAATACTATTTCAACACGATAAAACGATACAACAACGATACGAAACGCGTGAAAGAACTCATTGATTTTGTGAAAAAATCGGGCGGATTGGATTATGCAATCGGAGTGATGAAAGATTTCCAGCATAAAGCAAAAAATATCCTCGACGAATTTCCCGATTCCGATGCGAAACATTCTCTCAATTTGATGTTGGATTATGTGATAGAAAGGAAGTTCTGATTTTATCACATACAATCTTACAAACCTATAAGAGAATTTTTAAAACCGAAAATCCTCTGTCAGTTTTTTATCTTCGTCTAATCTTTCAATCAGTTTTTCGATGCTTTCAAATTTAATCTCATTATGGAGGAAATCCCGAAAATTTACAGAAATTTCGTTGCCGTAAATATCTTCATCGAAATCTAAAATATACACTTCCACAGAAAGCGAATTTCCTTCAACAGTAGGATTTGTACCGATGCTCAACATTCCTTTGTATCTTCGGTTTTTCACAAAGACCTCTACAATGTATGCACCTTTTTTCGGCAAAAGTTTCATAGGATTTACCGAAATATTTGCCGTAGGAAAACCGATGGTTCTGCCGATTTTTTTTCCGTGAATCACTTCTCCTGAAACGGAATAAATATAACCCAACATTTCGTTGGCTTCCTTCACATTTCCTTCTGTCAAAGCATTTCGGATTTGTGTGGAACTGATATGTTTTTCGTGAAAATCCACTGCTTCAACCTGTTCAACTTCAAAACCAAATTCAGCGGACATTTTTTTTAATAAATTAAAATCGCCGCTTCTGTTTTTCCCGAAAGTATGGTCGTGTCCGATAATCAGATGTTTTACGTTCAGTTTTTCAACCAAAATTTTCTGTACAAATTCTTCTCCGGTCAAATTCCTAAATGCTTCATCAAACTCCTTTAAAAATAAATTCTGAATACCGTTTTTTTCGAGGAGGTAAGTTTTTTCTTCGATGGTATTCAGCAATTTCAAATCGTCATTTGGATTAAAAACCGTTCTTGGATGTGGCCAGAATGTGAAAACCGCCGATTCCAGATTTTTCTGTTCAGCAATAGTATTGAGTTTTTTGATGATGCTTTGATGACCTTTGTGAACCCCGTCGAACATTCCGATAGAAAGAGCCAAAGGAGTTTTCGGGGAATATTCAGATAAATTTTTAATGACTTTCAAAAGAAGAAATTTTGATGGTGCAAAAATATCTTTTTTAAATGGGAAGATGAAATTTTAGAGCATAAATAGATTTTTTTTGTAAAAATATTTTATATGTATCTTATTTTTATTGTATATTAGTAAAATTATTAATACAAATATTCAAAATTATGAGAAAAATTTACTTATTACTAACGTTATGTTTGTTTTATTTTTCAAATGCTCAAACCGATTATTATTACTATTATAAGGGGCAAAAGAAATATTTAACACTTCACAAAAAATCAGAACAGATCTTT
>CAYSQR010000212.1:1639-2483 GCA_964433195.1 uncultured Kaistella sp.
TCTTTATACCTATGCAAGTCATCCCAACAGATTCAACGGCTCTTGGAATTATGGTTTAGTAGATGCTCATGCAGCAGTGCGAATGGCTAAAAATATGCTTTTAGCTAATCCATGTTCTGATGGATTACAAGGATTTCCAAGAATAGGAACAATAGATTTAATGGCTCCAAATCCGTCGAATAACAATGTTACTATAAATCTAATCGGAGCTGGTTCTGCATCTCTAATGGTCGTAAAGCAAACAGGGAATAATACAGTTAATAATTATATCTTAGATGTTTCTTCAACCGAAACTATTATTAATATTAGCAATTATATTAATGGACTATATACTGTAGCACTAATTGTAAACGGAGAAGTTGTAGATTCTAAAACACTAGTTAAACAATAACTAGGTTTTAGTTCCCAAGGTATAACTTAGTTTTCACGAAATTAAATTTTAAATATTTAAAAAAATCTTAAAATGAAAAATCTAATTTTAATATGCTTGTTCTTCTTTATGATGGGAACTGCATCATCACAAAATCAAAATTTATTTATTACAGGATTAAATATCACTCAGATAAATGAGGAGCAAATCAAAGCAAATCTGAAAGTTTATTCTCCGGATCTTGCCACTTATAATACTTATACTACAGAAATCAATGAAAATATTGTTACTTTAAAGGTATGTTATAATTCATATTTTCTTTCCGAAATAAGTAATCTTGAAAATGATTTCACTGTTAATATTCCGTTTGTTTCCGGCAATTATACTTTTATCGTAAAAATCTATCGTGCAAATCCGGGAACTTGCAGTTTTATTGAAAACGGTTATTTAGAAGATACAGCAACATTAGATTTC
>CAYSQR010000212.1:2493-2892 GCA_964433195.1 uncultured Kaistella sp.
TTTTTAAGTGCTGTAAATTCGGATAATAAACTTAATGATATAGCAGTATTTCCAAACCCCGTAAAAGATATTCTCAATTTTTCAGAAGAAGTTTCCGATATAAAAATAACAGATATTTCGGGGAAAATGATAAAGCAAATTCCTGCTTCGGAAAAATCGGTAAATATTTCTGCACTTGCAAAAGGGGTCTATATGATTACCGCAAAAACGAAATCGGGGAAAACAGTAAACAAGAAAATCATAAAAGAATAAACCATTTTTTAGATTGGATAACTTTTAACAGTTAAAAAACTTCCATCATCTATCTTCCATCTTCCAACATAAATATGACAAAAATCTTCTTTTAAAGCAATTGCAGATTTGGGAACTTTCATTATATTTGCACACACGAAAAAATTT
>CAYSQR010000213.1:0-2794 GCA_964433195.1 uncultured Kaistella sp.
ATTATACAGGAAGATGGATTATCCACATAAAGCCGGGAACTTACACAGAAAGACCTACTCTTGCTCAGAATAAAGCAAACGTATTTTTAATCGGAGATGATGCCACAACAACAGTGATTACAAATAATATTTCTGCGGGAGATATAAATCCCGATACAGGAAATCCTTACGGAACATCAAATTCCCAAACGATGGCAATTTTCGGGAATGACTTTGCAGCTTCTAAAATTACAATTGCCAATACATTTGTAAATTCTGTTGTAAATACACAAATCAATCCCGCAACACAGGCTATAGCACTCAAAACCCAAGGAGACCGTCAAGCATTTTACGATTGCAGAATCTTGGGTTATCAAGATACTTATCTTGGCAACAGTATTGGAAGAGCATATTTCAAGAACTGTTATATTGAGGGGAATGTTGATTTCATTTTCGGTCGCCAAACAGTTGTTTTTGATCATTGCACAACCTACATCAACCGTAATAATAGTGTGATTGTCGCTCCGTCAACGGAATCTTCAACCAAATATGGAATGGTATTTTTGGATTGTAACTTAACGGTTCCAGCAGCAGGAACTACGGATTTTAACGGAACAATAATTAATAATTTCCATTTTGGACGACCTTGGCAAAATCGACCAAAGGCTGCCTTTATAAGATGCGAAGTTCCGGCTATGCTCAATCCTGTCGGATGGACAACAATGAACGCAGGACTGAATCCCATTTTCGTAGAATATGGAAATACAGGAGCAGGTGCAACTCCCGAAAGATTAGCTCAAAGAGGAAATGAAGGCATTGTTCTCACAGAAGAGGAATCTCAGGTTTATACCATTTCTAATGTATTTAAAAAAGATACAGATCCGTCATTTCTATTTGATTGGATACCGGCGGTTAATATTGATACCTCTATCCTAGCTGTGAATGATGTAAATAACACTGCAAAAGTTACAGTTTACCCAAATCCCTTTACCAATATGGTAAATATTGTTCATCATCTCAATGTAGCATTGGATATTTCGGTAGAGATTTATGATGTTAATGGAAGAATGGTAAAAAGATTCATTCATAAAGGAAAATCGGGGCAAAATGATATTAATATCAATACTGATAAACTAAATAGCGGTATTTATTTTTACAATATTAAAACCAACAATGGGCAAACAAACGGAAAACTGATTAGGAAATAATAATAATTTCTCTGAAAGTTTTATTCTATAATATCTATATCTGAAAGATAAAATTGGATAGCAAGAAAATACTTTGTTATTTTGTTGTTCCTTAGAAGTTTTTTTATTTGAAAACAATTCAATTTTTGAATATTATTTTTATTTATGAAGAAAAAAAATACTACGATATATGACATTTCAAAGAAACTGAATGTTAGCGTAGCAACCGTTTCCAGAGCACTCAACAACCATCCCAGAATCAGCCAGACTACCAAAGAACTGATAGTACAGACTGCGAAGGAAATGAATTACAAGCACAACAGTCTTGCAAAAGCACTAAAAAGCGGAGAAACCAAAACAGTAGGTATTATTGTTCCCTATATCAATACCAATTTTTTTTCCTCAGTAATCCGTGGTTTGGAAGAAGAACTTTCTCCTCACGGTTATCACGTAATTATTTGTCAAAGCCACGATGATGTTTCAATCGAAAAAAAACAAATCAATACGCTTCTCAATACACAGGTGGACTGCATTTTTATATCGATTTCCAGAAATGCTTCGGAAACAGATCACATCAAAAACGTCATCAATACAACCAATACTCCAATTATATTTTTCGACCGGAAAAAAGACATTCCCGGAGTAAGCTCCGTAACAATCAACGATCATCAAGGAGGGTATCTCGCAACACAACATTTGATAAAAGAAGGATATAAAAACATCTGCCATTTTGCAGGAGATTTGAATCTCGAGATTTACCAAAACCGTCTCAATGGTTATATTGATGCTTTAAAAGACCATAACCTGCCATTAATAAAAGATAATATCATCGTTACGGAAAGTTCTATCGAGGAAGGGAAAAGTGCTGTTAAAGAACTTTGGAAAAGAAAAATAAAACCAGATGCTATTTTTTCCGCCAGTGATTTTGCAGCATTGGGAGCGTGTCAGGAATTGAAATCTATGAAAATGAAAATTCCTCAGGACATCGGGATTATCGGATTCAGCAACGAACCTTTTACACAGCTTATGGAGTTGTCCATCAGTTCCGTAGATCAGACTCCCCTATTGATGGGACATATCTCCGGAAAAGTTTTTCTCGAAAAACTGAAAGATAATTTCTCAGGAATCAGCATTGAGAAAAAACTGGTTCTCACTCCGAAACTTGAAATACGAAAGTCATCAAAAAAGATGAATTAAAAAAATATAAAACCTCAGTAAACTTTACTGAGGTTTTATAATAATATCAATTATTGTTATAATCTTTTTTTACTTCACTTCTTCAAAATCTGCATCCTGCACATTTTCACTATCAGCAGATTCTTGTGAATCATCTTGTGGTTGTGCTTGTTGTCCGGCTGCATACAATTCTTCGGAAGCAGCCATCCAAGCTGCATCTAGAGCTTCGGTTTTGGTTTTTACGCTTTCTAAATCTTTAGCTTCAAAAGCGGTTTTCAATTCTGCTGTTGCAGTTTCTATCGCTGCTTTTTTATCGGCAGAAAGTTTTTCTCCAAATTCTTTCAGCTGTTTTTCAGTCTGGAAAATCAATCCATCTGCTTTGTTGAAAACTTCCACTTCTTCTTTTTTCTTGGCATCTGCAGAAGCATTTTCTTCCGCTTCACGTTTCATTC
>CAYSQR010000214.1:0-2009 GCA_964433195.1 uncultured Kaistella sp.
CAAACACTTTGCTATGATAACAAGTCCCTTTTCGCAAGAAGAGGGATTTTTTGAACCTTGCAGGTTTCGCAGAACCTGTAAGGTTTTTTACCTTAATTTTGAAAAATGGAAAAAATCTGTATTTTATATTTCGTATCCATTTCAATACTGAGTTTCTTTATTTTCGGTTTAGATAAATATAAAGCCAAAAACCTGAAAAGGAGAGTTCCCGAATCGACTTTATTATTTCTTACTTTTCTGGGCGGAACTTTCGGTTCGCTTCTCGGGATGTTTGTTTTCGGTCATAAAATTTCAAAGAAAACTTTCGTTCTGAAATTTATTACCACCATTTTAATACAATTTTTATTGCTATATTTGGTTTTAAAATTCATTTAAATCAAGTAATGAAAAAATTTATTCTCCTTATATTCCCTATTTTGCTTTCTGTACAAACGCACCGTTTTATTTACGAATTGCACCTGAAAAGAGATTCCACAAAAAACAAAACAGATTCCGCTAAAATGGTTTTGGAGGTAAGCAAAGATGAAGTTAGATTTTACGATATGGAGTTTTTGAGAATCGACTCCATCAGAAAAAATAAAAATGAAAACTGGACTACAAATACTCAGACTGATCAGCTTCTGAAAAGAAAAACAGGAAGCAATATCAATCAAAATTACCGGGACAATCTTTTCGATTATTTTTTGATTGAATCTAAAGATGAAATGAGCTGGACAATTTCTCCCGAAACCAAAAAAATTGCAGATTATCATTTGCAGAAAGCAGAAACAGATTTCGGAGGACGACATTGGATTGCGTGGTTTGCTTCGGAAATTCCTATAAATGAAGGTCCTTACAAATTCAGAGGTTTACCCGGTTTGATTTTCGAGATTGTCGATACAGGACATAATTATTCTTACAGATTAATTAACAGTAAAAAATTGGAGAAAGACTTTGATACTACAGAATTCCTGGAAACGCATTACGGAAACAAACCCATAAAAATTACCAATGAAAAACTCAACGAAGTGAAGCTGAATTATTACAGTGATCCCTATTCTTGGGCAAGAACTGCGTTCGGAAACTGGAGTGTAAGTTTCGGGGACGGAATTAATTTACAATAAAAAAGAAGACATTCCCTATCTCACGAAAAGAGCACAGGAAGACCTTCGCAGAAACAACAATCCCATCGAACTCGATAAAGCCGTGAAATATCCGGAAAAATAATCCGGAAATTTTATACTTATATCCTCTAAATTCTGTAGTCATTACAGAATTTTTTTATGAAAAAAATAAAGTTAAAATATTTTTGAAATATTTTTTATTTCAACTATTGTCAATTCAAAAAATCTTCATACATTTGCACACTCAATTTAGGGAAGAAGTATGCCTATTTCAAACGTAGAAATCACCGAAACCTTGATTGATAAAGTGAATTAAAAATAGATATATATAAATAATGTCAGGTATTATTGGAAAAAAAATCGGGATGACTTCCCTGTTTGACGAGAACGGAAAAAATATTCCGTGTACCGTTATTCAGGCGGGTCCTTGCTCGGTTTTACAGGTCAGAACCGAAGAAGTTGACGGATATGTTGCTGTTCAGCTTGGTTTCGATGACAAGAGTGAAAAGAACGCTGGTAAAGCGTTAATCGGTCATTTCAAAAAGACCGGTTCTTCTCCGAAAGCAAAAATCGTGGAATTCAGAAATGAATTTGAACACGAAGTAAAAGCAGGAGATTTGATAGATGTGAAAATGTTTGCAGAAGGAGAATATGTAGATGTAACAGGAAGTTCCAAAGGAAAAGGTTTCCAGGGAGTTGTAAAAAGACACAACTTTGGTGGAGTAATGCAGGCAACTCACGGACAGCACAACAGATTAAGAGCTCCGGGTTCTATCGGTGCAGGTTCCGATCCTTCGAGAGTTTTCAAAGGAATGAGAATGGCTGGAAGAATGGGAGGAGAACAGGTAACTGTACAAAATCTTCAAGTGTTAAAAGTGGATACAGAGCAAAATCTTTTAGTAGTAA
>CAYSQR010000214.1:2019-2766 GCA_964433195.1 uncultured Kaistella sp.
ATGGAACTAACAGTATTAAATACATCAGGAAAGGAAACCGGAAGAAAAGTAACTTTGGACGAAGCCATCTTCGGAATTGAGCCAAACCAACACGCGGTTTACTTAGAAGTGAAACAATACCTTGCTGCACAAAGACAAGGAACTCATAAATCAAAAGAAAGAAGTGAAATTACTGCTTCTACAAGAAAGCTTAAAAAGCAAAAAGGATCCGGTTCTGCGAGATATGGTGATATTAAGTCGCCTACTTTCAAAGGAGGAGGTAGAGTTTTTGGTCCAAAACCAAGAGACTACAGATTCAAACTGAACAAAGCTTTGAAAAGATTAGCTAAAAAATCGGTTCTTTCGCAAAAAATGAGAGATAATTCAATTAAAGTCTTAGAAGCATTCAGTTTTGAAGCACCTAAAACTAAAGAATTTATCACATTGAACAACGCATTGGGATTCGAAGGTAAAAAATCTCTATATATTTTACCGGAAGCTAACAAGAATGTATACCTATCATCAAGAAATTTACCGAAAACAAAAGTTCTGACTTATAACGAGATCAGTTCTTATGATTTGGTAAATGCAGGTGAGATTGTGTTTTTAGAAGGTGCTATAGAAAAATTTCAGGAAAATTTAAGAAAATAAATTATGTCAGTTATTATTAAACCAATCATTTCAGAGAAGGCGAACTATCTTACGGATTTGAGAGGAGCTTATTCTTTTTTAGTCGATACTAAAGTGAATAAAATCCAAATCAAAAAA
>CAYSQR010000215.1:0-2739 GCA_964433195.1 uncultured Kaistella sp.
GAGCTGAAAAACGAAATCCCCGAAAGTTTCAGAAATAAGATGGAAGACTGGATTTTCGGTTGCGATATTTGCCAAGATGTTTGTCCCTGGAACAGGTTTTCTGCTCCTAATCTGCAAGAGAAATTTCAACCAAACAATTTCATTAAAAATTTCAAGAAAGAAGAATGGGAAGAACTTTCGCAGGATATGTTCTCGGAAATTTTCAGAAAATCACCGGTAAAAAGAACAAAATTTTCGGGACTGAAAAGGAATATCAAATTTTTGAATAAACAATAATGTTTAAATTTTTTTTAAAGCCACGAAAGAAAATGTAAAAAAAATCCTTCCAAAAAAGTGCAAAAAAGGCAAATTTTTAAGACATTTTCCTATTTTGATCTTTTGAAAGACTTAACAGAAAATATAACTTTTGTGGCTTAAAAATTTTATCTTTTTTTAAATATTCAGAAATATATAGAAAATTACATCAATCCAAAGAATTTTATTTACCCTTCGGAATTACTTTTAAAAAGAAAAAATTGACCTTCAAGAAGCTCAATCTTCTATACAAATCAACGTTTTTTCTGTGTTCTTTTCGGAGCTGTTTTTACACGGATTTTGAATCTTTTGCCGGATTTCGATTTCTTCTGCATACACGATAAAATTTTCGTTAATAAATTTAGAAATTATTTTTTTACCGGCAAAAATTTCGATATTAATTTTTATTAAATTTGGAAAATGAAGAAAATCACCTCCATTCTGCTGAAAACAATTTCTTTCATTATAGGAATTGTTGCAGTTTACCTGCTTTTCGGATTCCTGATTCCGTATATAGAAATCCCCGAAAAAGAAGTTACACAAACAAAAAACATCGAAGCATATATTCTTACGAACGGTGTTCATACCGATTTGGTTGTTCCCGTAAAATCTACAGAAATCGACTGGAGCAAAGAAATTCTGTTTGAAAACACCCTTTCCAAAAGAACAGATTTCAAATTTCTTGCAATCGGATGGGGAGACAAAGGTTTCTATCTCGATACGCCGACTTGGGCGGATTTGAAATTTTCAACTGCTTTCAAAGCCGCTTTCTGGTTGAGCGAATCTGCAATGCACTGTACTTTTTATGATAAAATGACTGAAAATGAAGATTGCAAAAAACTCACTTTAACACACGAACAATATCTGGATTTAATCAAATTCATTCAGGATAAATTTGACCGTGACCAAAACGGCAAACCGATTCTTATAAAGACCGATGCGGTTTACGGAAAAAATGATGCATTCTACGATGCAAAAGGAAGTTATAGCTTTCTGAACACCTGTAATACTTGGACAAATGACGGTCTGAAAATTTCCGGACAAAAAGCGGCACTCTGGACTCCTTCAGATCGTGGAATTTTTCAGCATTACAAATAGAAAATTTCTGTTTTACTTAATTTGCGATTCTTGATAATCAGAAAATTTTCGCCCCTTTATATATCAAAGCAGATTCTTCAAACATCGGTGTTGCCTGAATTCTGAAATTCATCAGATGCTCCGTTCCGTTGTGTTGATGGTGGTGTTCCTGAGTTTCCCAGAGTTCAACCAAGAAAAAAACACCTTTATTTTCGTTATCCTCAATTAAATCATATTGCAGACAACCTTCTTCTTTTCTGGTTTCGATGACTAATTTTTTCAGCAGTTCAATCGCATCCATCATATAATTTTCTTTGAAGCGGAACAGTGCGACGATATATAAATTTTTCATTTTTAAAATTTAAAATCAAAGGTAAACATTGAATTTTAATAATTACAAAAAAATCAAAAATGCAGCATAAAAACTCAGACTTCTTTAATCCCCAAAAATTTTTATCTTTGTAAAAATCCTATTTAATAAAATGGCAGAATATAAATTACTACTTCCTTCGATGGGAGAAGGTGTGATGGAAGCGACAATCATCACTTGGTTATTCAATGAAGGAGATTCGGTAAAAGAAGACGATTCGGTGGTAGAAATCGCAACCGACAAAGTAGATTCCGACGTTCCTACTCCTGTTTCGGGAAAAATCGTAAAAATACTAAAGCAAAAAGATGAAGTAGCAAAAATTGGTGAAGCCATTGCAATATTGGAAATTGCAGGAGAAGGAGAAACCGTTGCAGAACAACCGCAGGAACCGAAAACCCACGAAGAAGTAAAAACCGAAATTCCTCAGATTTCCACCAAAGAAATCAATGAACTTGAAAAACCTTTACAAACCAATGTTCAGGAATTTTCGGGAGATTTATATTTATCGCCATTGGTAAAATCCGTTGTACAGCAGGAAAACATTTCCGAAACCGAACTGCAATCCATCAAAGGAAGCGGTTTGGAAGGAAGAATTACCAAAGAAGATATTTTGGCATTTGTTTCAAACAGAGGAACCGTTGCAAACGAAACGAAACAAACCATTTCCGAAACACCGGAAAAATCTCAAACTCCCCCACTCTCAAACGCTCAAACGCTCAAACCCAACAACGGCGACGAAATTATCCAAATGGACAGAGTACGGAAAATCATTGCAGATGCAATGGTAAACTCCAAAAGGATTTCTCCGCACGTTACTTCTTTCATAGAATCCGATGTTTCAAACGTTGTAAAATGGAGAGCGAAAAACAAAGATATTTTCGAGAAACGGGAAGGTGAAAAACTTACTTTTATGCCGATTTTTGTGAAAGCCGTTGTAAAAGCCATTCAGGATTTCCCGATGATTAATGTTTCTGTGGACGGCGATAAAATCATCAAAA
>CAYSQR010000216.1:0-783 GCA_964433195.1 uncultured Kaistella sp.
CGCAGCACGCCCATTCCGAAATCGTAGGAATGCTTCCTGAAGCCAACTGGATTACAAGAGCACCGTCTTTGCGTAGAAAAATGGCACTTTTGGCGAAGATTCAGGATGAAGCAGGGCACGGTTTATATCTTTACGCCGCAACCGAAACTTTGAACAACGGTGAAATCGCAGCCGACAGAGATTCCACTTACAACGATATGCTTTCCGGGAAAGCGAAATATTCCAGCATTTTCAATTATCCGGCACTTTCTTGGGCAGATATAGGTGCAATCGGTTGGTTGGTTGATGGAGCAGCAATTATGAATCAGGTAATGTTGATGGGAAATTCTTACGGACCTTATTCCAGAGCGATGGTGCGGATTTGCAAAGAAGAATCTTTTCATCAAAGACAAGGCTACGAAATTCTAATGACGCTTTGCAGAGGAACAAAAGAACAGAAAGATTTGGCACAGGAAGCTCTGAACCGTTTTTGGTGGGCTGCTTTGATGATGTTTGGACCAAATGATGCTGATTCTCCCAATTCCCAAAAATCTATGAATTACAGAGTAAAACGTGAAAGCAATGATTCGCTTCGTCAAAGATTTGTAGATGTAACTGTGCCGCAAGCGGAATTTTTAGGATTAAAAATTCCCGATGACAAGCTGAAATGGAACGAAGAAACGCAACACTACGATTTCGGGGAATTACCTTGGGACGAATTTATGGAAGTCTTAAAAGGAAACGGACCCTGCAACAAAAAACGCCTCGAAACAAAACGAAAAGCACAACGTGAAAATGCGTGGG
>CAYSQR010000216.1:793-2735 GCA_964433195.1 uncultured Kaistella sp.
CAATTGAAAACTTTCCTTCAAATATTTTTAACATAGTTATGAAACTATTTCTACAATCAATATTTATACTTTGCTTCGTTTTTGTTTCGGGGCAAAAAACAGAGAAAACCTCTAAAACACAAAAATTTCATTTTGATTATTTGGTACATTATACCTCTGAAACCAATGGAAAAATACGGAATTTAATAGGCTATGTCTATTCCGAAAATCCAAATTATTTCGTGAAAATTTCAGGAGTTCTGGACTCTGAAAATCTACTCGCAACACTTTATTTACCCGGAAAAAACAGTGTTAAAACCTATAGTTTTAAAGGAAAACAAACGAAAAAAAAGGGAGATGATGTCATAAGTTTTGAGTATTTGGGACCGGGTTTCACTCATAAGAATAGCAAAAAAAGTTTCACTCTTTCAAAAATTGACGACAATACTTTGAAGATTGACATATACAAAAATAAAAAACAGACAAACCTCTGTGAAAGTCATACGATGAAAATCAAACCCTATTCAGTTCCGCTTTTTTCTGCGTATAAAATCATTTTTTTTAATCCTTTTGTTCCCAATGAATTGGCATTTGAAATGGAGTTTCCCGAAAATGTTTTTGTGGAAGAATCTTTAATAGGTTGTGGCAACGGAAAAGCTACCACCATAAAACTTCAGGAAATAAAAAAAGTAGATTTCAATATAGAAATTCCGTAGATTTTTGATTATATCCAATCAAAAACATTATCACATCAATACCCCTAAAAAATCCCGCCAAAAATCCGGATAAGATTTTTCTACAACCTGCTCATTTTCTATGTTTAAATCTTTAATTAAGCAAAACGGAGCAAAGCTCATCGCCATTCTGTGATCATTGTAGGTTTCAATCGAAATATTTTCATTCGGCTCGAAATATTTTACGGAACTGATGGACTCATCAGTGATTTCCGAAATACAGCCGATTTTGAACAACTCATTTTTTAAAGCCAAAAGACGGTCGGTTTCTTTTACTTTTAAAGTAGAAAGTCCGGTAATCTCAAACGGAATTTTCATTGCAGTTGCGGTTACACAAAGCGTTTGTGCAATGTCGGGAAAATCATTCATATCCAGAATGAGTTTTTCGGGGAATATAAAATGGTGTTCCGGTAAAAGTGAAATTTTATTTTCCGCACCTTCCGAAATGGTATTCACGCCGAAGAAATTCCAGTAAATTTCCTTTAAAGCAGAATCACCTTGAAGAGAATACGGTCGGAAACTTTTTAAATTAACGGTTTCCCTCGAAATCGCCGAAAGCGAATAATAATAAGACGCCGAACTCCAATCACTTTCTACCACAAACTTGATAATCTGCGAATTTTTTTCGGTCTGAATATCAGGAGAAATTTTAATGACATTTCCTTCCCAGTTTGTTGAGATTCCCAGATTTCTCAGGATTTTCAAAGTCATTTCGAGATAAGGTCTTGAAGTGATTTTGCCGTTCAAATGAATTTCCAAACCGTTTTCCAATTTCGCACCAATCAGCATTAACGAAGAAATAAACTGGCTCGAAATATTTGCAGAAATCGAAACGGAACTTTTCTCTAATTTTTTTCCAATGATTTTCAGTGGTGGAAATCCTTCATTTTCGAGGTAAGAAATCTCCGCTCCCAAATCACGCAATGCATCGACCAAAAATTTTACCGGTCTTTGTTTCATTCTTTCAGAACCCGTGAGAATTGTGGTTTTTCCTTCAAGAACTGAATAATAAGAAGTGAGAAAACGCATCGCAGTTCCGGCGTGATGAATGTCGATAATTTCCTCATCGCTGTTCAACGCTTTTTGTAAAAGTTGCGTATCCTGAGAATCGGGGAGATTCTCTATCATAATGTTTTCAAAAAGATGATTCAAAATCAACAGACGATTCGAAATGCTTTTCGAACCGCCGATTTCTATGGTTTTGTTACCAATTAATTTTGATTTTTTTA
>CAYSQR010000217.1:0-2669 GCA_964433195.1 uncultured Kaistella sp.
TGATTGCCATATGTGGCATCCAATCGTTTTCCTGTTCGGAAAAAGCAACCATCCGAAAATTACCGTATTCTGTAGGAACATTTGCTTCTGCTTGAGTTTTTAGCATAGGGAATTTAGTTTTTTGGAGTAGTGGATTTGGATTCTTTCGAGAGGTTACTTTCCAGAAAGCTCATATTTGTTTTTATTCTTACGAGATATCTGTTCAGAACCTGGTCTTCGTCATCATTCAGATATTTTCTCAGGTTTTGGAGTTTTTTGTAAGATTTTTCAAATTTTCTCTGGGAAACATCCAAGTTGTTGATGTTATAATCTTCCATTGCAATGATATAGTCTTTTAAGTGACTTTTTAAATTTGCAACTTCAGCATTCACGGCATCGTTTCTGAATTTCGGGAAAGAGGAAATTAAATTTGTGATTTCGGAGGAATAAACAATAAGTTTTTTCCTTTTATCATTGGAGTAGTCGGTATTTTTGAATTCCTGCCCGGTAAAAGATTCTCCGGTAGGAGAAAGACTGAATTTTTCTACGGAACAAGATACAGTAACAAACAATAACAATAAAATGTAACCGAAATTTTGCTTACTCATTTTTTACATTTTGATAAAGGACGGGATTAAGACTTTCATCATTGTACATTTTCATTTGTTTATAAACTTTCATCTTAATTTTACCGTTCTCAATATCAAAAAGCAATTGGTTGATGGCTTCGGAAAGATCTTTTTTCTGTTCCAGCAAAACATTTAATTTCTCGGAACATTTCTTTCTGTGCTCTTCACTTGCAGACATTCTGTTTGCTTCAAGCGACATATGATATATTTTCAATGCCAAAATCGATAATCTGTCAATTGCCCAAGCTACAGTTTCAGTATTAATTTTCGCATCAGAATTTGGTATTGTGTTTTCGTATTTTTGCAGAAACCAACTGTCGATAAATTCCACCAAATCAGTTCTTTGTTGATTTGATGAATCTATTCTTCTTTTAATTTTCAATGCTTCAGTCGGGTCTATATTTTCGTCACGAATAATATCTTCCAAATGCCACTGAACGGTATCAATCCAGTTCTTTGCATACAAAAGCCGTTCCAAACTCCCTTGTTCAAAGGAATTATTAATAGGCGAATCTACATCATCATATATATGATAATCTGAAATAGATTTGTTGAATATTTCCCAAGCTGTTTCTGTAAAGCTCATTAAATCTGAAATTTAATTGTCTGAAGTGGAATTGCTTTTCGGTTCTTCCGGAGTTTTTTTATCGTCTTCTTTTACGGCATCTTTAAATTCTTTGATTCCGGAACCGAGACCTCTCATCATTTCGGGAATTTTTCGTCCGCCGAAAAAAATCAGAATAATCAATGCAACGATTAATAAATGTTGCCAAGAAAGAGCCATTATTGTTAATGCTTCCATTTTGTAAATTTTCTGTAAAGTTAAATTATATTTTTAATTTATCCAACCGAGAGGATCTACCGGATTGCTTCCGTTCCAGATTTGAAAATCCAAAGTATAAGTTCCGTCGAAATCTACTCCCACAGTTCCTATGGAAGTTCCTGCGGAAACCTGCTGATTTGCAGAAACCATCGTGGTTGCAAGGTTTGCATAAATGGTAAAATAATCTCCGTGTTTTACAAAAACCATTTTGGTTCCGTCTCCTGCAGCAGCAACTCTGGATACTGTTCCCGGAGCAATACATTTTGCAACGGTTCCTTTAGTTACGGCAATTTTGATTCCGTTGTTTTCTTCCCAGATGTTTTTGAAGACAGGATGTTGCTGTTTCCCGAATCTGTGAGTGATGGTTCCGTAAGCAGGCATTCCCATTCTTCCTCGGTTTGCAGCGAAATTATTTCCGACCGGAGTTGTAACACCAAAATTGGTCATTGCCTGATTTCTTGCTGCTTTTTTAGCATCTTCATTTTTTTTGGCGAGAGCCGCTTCTGCTTCTTTTGCGGCAGTTGCTTTATCTGCCGCTGCTTTTGCTTTATCTGCTGCTTCTGCTGCTTCTTTTGCTGCGGCTATTCTTCTGGTTTCTGCTTTTTCTGCATCTGCCGCTTTTTTGGAGTCTTCGGTTTTTTTGGCATCTGCAGCAGCTGCGATTTTTGCTTTTTCTGCTTCTTCGGCAGCTTTTTTATCGGCAATATCTTTTAATCTTTTGGCTTCTTCATCAGCTTTCTTTTTTTCTAAAGCAAGTGCTTCCATTTTTGCTTTGTTCTCAGCTTCTATCCTTGCTTGTTCTCTTGCTGCAGCTTCTTTTGCCAAACGTATTTTTTCTGCTTCCGCTTTTTTTCTTTCTTCTTCTTTTGCTTTGGCAATCTTTATTTCCTCTGCAATTATTTCCCGGATTTGGTTTTCTAATTTTTTAGATTCCGTTTGTTTTTGCTTGAGTTCGCCGGTAAGTTTTACTTCATTTTTCTTAAAATCACCCAAAAGAGTTTCTTTCTGTTTTTTTTCAGCTTCTATCGTCAGCAAATCTTTTTGCTGGTTTGAGAGGATAGCTTCTTTGTCTTTTACGGCTCGTTGTTTCAGAGCGAGGTTTTGTTTCAGCTTTGTTGCCGCATCTGTAATTTCGGAGGCTTTTTTGTCTTGATAATCCGAATATTCTTTTAAATACTGAACTCTCCTTAAAGCTTCTCCTAAATTTTTCGAGGATAAAATAAAGGTTACTTTATTCT
>CAYSQR010000218.1:0-2658 GCA_964433195.1 uncultured Kaistella sp.
TTGGAATGAAAGAATAATTTTCTGCTTTAGAAGAACCTACAACATCTACTGTTCCCAGTTTTTTTGCTTCTTTTATCGCTCCTGAAGCCCAAGTTCCGGTATCGAGATAAGCGGCTTTTCCATTTTCAGATTTCATTAAATTAAAGGGAACCATCAGAAACTGTAAACTTGCACCACCTCCTAAATACAGAACTTCGTAATCGTCATTCAAGTTCATTAGTCTTTTTACAATTGCTCTTGCTTCATCCATCACAGGTACAAAATCTTTGCTTCTGTGTGAAATTTCCAGAATAGAAAGCCCGATTCCGTTAAAATCTAAAATTGCTTCTGCCGATTTTTGGAAAACTTCTTGTGGCAAAATACAAGGACCTGCACTGAAATTATGTTTTTTACTCATTTCTTTTATTTTTTGCAGGAACTTCCGAACCTGCGTTTTCATTTTTTATTTTAGATATTTCTGTATAAAAAACGCTCACAAAAAGTGAACGGATTTTTTTATTCGTCGTGTAGAAAAGATTTTTTTGCCAACAAACTTTCTTCGGATTCCACGTGGTCTTCATCAGGAATACAGCAATCTACGGGACAAACTGCGGCACATTGCGGCTCTTCGTGGAAACCCATACATTCCGTACATTTATCGGTAACAATGAAATAGACATCGTCGCTTACCGGTTCTTGTGGTGCATCTGCATCAATCGACAAACCGGATTTCATTACCACTCTTCCTTTCAGAGCAGTTCCGTCGGATGCTTTCCAATCTACCGCTCCTTCATAGATTGCGTTGTTTGGACATTCCGGTTCACAAGCTCCACAATTTATACATTCATCTGTTATTTTAATAGCCATTGCTACTTTATTTATTTTAAATTTGCACAAAATTACTAAAAATCCGTCAATTTTCCATATAAATGAATACAGAAAAACAAATTTCAGGACTTTGTAAACTAAGCGGTTACATTAAGAATTTTTTAGAAAAAAAATCCGAAAATTTTCATCAAAATGATGATGAATTTTCTACTTTGCTAAAGAAATCAGAAATAGAAAACAATTGGTTTACGCAAGAAAATCAAAAATTTGCACTAAAACAATGGGCGGATTTGCTGAATGAGGATAATTTAAAAAAATGGCTCTCAAATTACCGAGTTTCTAAAATACCTAAAAAAGTAGGTTTGATTTTAGCAGGAAATATTCCGATGGTGGGATTTCACGATGTGATTTCGGTGGTTTTGAGCGGAAATATTCCGGTCATCAAACTTTCGTCAAAAGATAAATTGATGATTCCTTTTCTTTTAAAAAAATGGAATGAGTTTTCGGAAGAAAACGTAAAGTATGAAATTGTAGAAAGATTAGAAAATTTCGATGCGGTAATTGCGACAGGAAGCAATAATACAGCGAGATATTTGGAATATTATTTTAAAAATAATTTAAGTATTATCAGAAAAAACAGAACCTCAATTTCCGTTTTGAAAGGCGATGAAACCGATGAAGAATTGCAGCTTTTGGCAGAAGATATTTTCAGGTATTTCGGTTTGGGTTGCAGAAATGTGACGAGGATTTTTATTCCTAATGATTTTAAAATAGATAAAATTTTCGAGAATTTTTTGAATTTTAAAGAAATTATCAATCACAATAAATATGCGAATAATTACGAATACAACCGTGCGATTTATTTGTTGAATCAGGAAAAATTCTGGGATAATAATTTCGTGATGCTGAAAGAAGACAACCAACTTTTTTCGCCACTTTCTGTGATTAATTTTTCGAGATATTCCGATATCGGAGAAGTGAAAAATTTCATTAAAGAAAATGAAGAAAATATACAGGCAATTGTTGCGAAAACTGAAATGGGATTAGATTCCATAGGTTTCGGAGAAGCACAAAATCCCGGTTTGGAAACTTATGCGGATAAAGTGGATACAATGAAATTTCTGGAAGTTATTTAAATTAAAATCTCAACTTTTTAGGGTTCAGAAATGTTTTGAAAATCATCACATTTTCCCCGAATTTTGCTTCAATTATTTCGGTAATGTTTTTCAGTTCAATTTCCGTGAAATCTTCGCGTTTTTCATCATTATCGAAAATCAGGAGAAGATTGGTATTTTTACCCTCATTAATCATTTCGCTTTCCACTTCCGAAAGAATATACTTTTCCACATCCATCAGATTTTCAATCATTTGGTGCAGTTCGTTTTCCAGATAATTTTCCCATTCATTTCCGATATTTTCGGTGGTATGAAAAGTGATGCTCAAAACACTCATTTTTTAACTTTTTTTATGATTTTGAAAAGATTTTATTTTTTAATTTCATTTTTATTCGATGTCGGTAATTGTTTCCAGAGCATTACCCGATGTAAGAGATGGCTTGAAACCCGTTCACAGAAGAGTTCTTTACGGAATGTACGGTTTAAACGTTTTTTCAAACAGAAAACATTTAAAATCTGCGAGAATCGTAGGTGATGTTCTCGGTAAATATCATCCGCACGGAGATACTTCCGTTTACGATGCGATGGTGAGAATGGCACAACCTTGGAGTTTGCGTTATCCGCAAGTTGACGGACAAGGAAACTTTGGTTCTATGGACGGCGATCCACCTGCAGCAATGCGATACACAGAAGCAAGACTGAAAAAGATTTCCGATGAAATTCTTGCGGATTTAGA
>CAYSQR010000219.1:0-2600 GCA_964433195.1 uncultured Kaistella sp.
ATAAACCCGACTAAATGATTCATCAATTAGCTGCCGTTGATAAACGTGCAAAAATTAAGAAAAACGTAATCGTAGAACCTTTCACAACCATTGCCGGTGATGTGGAAATTGGCGAAGGAACGTGGATCGGTCCCAATGTAACCATTATGGATGGAGCTAGAATCGGTAAAAACTGCCGTATTTTTCCAGGTACTGTCATTTCCGCAATTCCACAGGATTTGAAATTCGATGGAGAAGATACACAGGTAATTATTGGAGACGGAACTACAATTCGAGAATGCGTTACCATCAATCGCGGAACTAAAGCTCTCGGTTTTACCAAAATCGGAAAAGATTGCCTTATTATGGCAACTTCACACATTGCACACGACTGTGTCATTGGAAACAACGTGATTATCGTAAACGGCTGCGGAATTGCGGGACACGTAGAAATTGGCGATTATACCGTAATGGGTGGACTTTCTGCCGTTCATCAGTTCGGAAAAATCGGGAAACACGTAATGATTTCCGGAGGAACTTTGGTAAGAAAAGATATTCCGCCCTATGTAAAAGTTGCGAGAGAACCGATGTCTTATGCAGGAATTAATTCTGTAGGTTTAAGACGAAGAGGTTTTACCAACGAAAGAATCTTTGAAATCCAGAAAATTTACCGTGCAATCTTTCAGATGAAAATGAATGTTTCACAAGCATCAAGATACATTGAGAAAGAAATGCTTCCAACCGCCGAAAGAGATGAAATTTTAGAATTCATCAAAAATTCTCCTCGCGGAATCGTAAAAGGTTACGGAACAGGAAAAGAGTAAAAGTGAAAGGTGAATTTTAAATCTTGAATCCCGAAACCCGAAACCCGAAACAAAAAAATAAACTTTAAACAAAACTTTTAAATGGCAACGAGCAACGATATCAAAAAAGGACTGTGTATAGAATACAGCAACGATATTTATAAAGTAATTGAATTTCTACACGTAAAACCCGGAAAAGGTCCCGCTTTTGTGAGAACGAAACTGAAATCCGTAACCAACGGAAAAGTAATCGACAACACCTTTTCAGCAGGTCATAAAATTGATGAAGTAAAAGTGATTACAAGAAAATTCCAGTATCTGTATGAAGATGATAATGGTTTTCATTTTATGAATAATGACGATTTCTCGCAAATTTATATTGACAAAGAAATGATTGAAAACGCCCAGTTTATGAAAGCCGGAGAAGAAGTTACCATCATTTTGAAAGAAGCCGACGAATCGCCGCTTTCTGCCGAAATTCCGCCAACAGTTTATCTCGATGTTATCGAAGCAGATCCGGGTGTGAAAGGAAACACCGCAACAAATGCTCTGAAAAATGCAATCGTGGAAACAGGAGCAAGAGTTATGGTTCCTTTATTCATCGAAGCCGGTGACAAAATTAAAGTAAATACCGAAGACGGAAGTTATTTAGAAAGAGTGAAGTAAATTAAGTTTCGAGTCTCAAGTTTCAAGTTTTTTGTAACCTGAAACTTGAAACCTGAAACCTGAAACCCAAATTTATGACCTTCAACCAACCGCAAACACTCAAAACAATCGCTGAAATCATCGGTGCGAAATATATCGGCAATGATGATTTTCCGGTTTTGGGAACGAACGAAATTCATAGGGTAAAAAACGGCGAAATCGTTTTTGTAAACCACCCGAAATATTATGATAAAGCGTTAAATTCTAATGCTACAATTATTTTAATCGATAAAGAAGTGGATTGTCCGGAAGGAAAAGCATTGTTGGTCTCAGATGATCCTTTCAGGGATTTTAATAAAATCAATACACACTTTACAAAAATTTCCAATTTTAAAGAAGAGCTTCACGATGTGGAAATCGGTGATGAAACTTTCATTCATTCTTCGGCTGTTCTCGGAAACAATATTAAAATTGGCAAAAATTGTCATATTTTCCCAAACGTTGTGATTGGAGACAGAACCGAAATCGGCGATAATGTTATTATCCAAAGCGGAACGGTTTTAGGAGGCGATGCTTTTTATTACAGAAAATTGGACGGTAATTTCGATAGATTGATTTCCGTAGGAAACGTCATTATCGAAAATAATGTGGAAATCGGAAACAACTGTACCATTGATCGCGGAGTTACAGATTCCACCATTATCGGAGAAGGTTCGGTTTTAGACAATCAGATCCAGATAGGTCACGATACCGTTATCGGAAAAAGATGTTTGATCGCTTCACAAACCGGAATTGCAGGTTGCTGCATCATCGAAGATGAAGTTACGATTTGGGGACAAGTCGGGATGGCTTCAGGAGTTCGTGTTGCATCGGGAACTGTTCTTTTGGCAAAATGTGGCGTGAACAGAGATTTGGAGAAAGGAACTTATTTCGGATTTTTAGCAGAAGAATTCAGAGATTATTTAAGGAAAGAAGTGAAAATCAAGAATTTGAAATAAGATTTTTCGTTTTATAAAAAATGAAATATTATAAGTATTTTTGTAATCATTAAAAAAATAAATTTAAAAAATAAAAAATGTCAGTATTAGTAAACAAAGATTCTAAAGTAATCGTTCAAGGATTTACAGGAAACGAAGGAACTTTCCATGCACAACAAATGATTGAATACGGAAC
>CAYSQR010000220.1:0-2587 GCA_964433195.1 uncultured Kaistella sp.
GGAGTCGGAATTATCTTTTCTATTATAGGAACTTTCTTTGTGAAAATCAGTGAAAATACCGGTTTTGATACTGCAAAAGTTCAGAATGCTTTGAATCTTGGAAACTGGGGAAGTATTGTTCTTACGGCAGTTTTTTCTTATTTTCTTGTTGATTATTTATTGCCGGAAACAATGGTTTTGCGTGATCACGAATTTACCAAAATGGGAGTTTTCGGAGCGATTATCGTAGGTTTGGTTGTAGGAACTTTGATGAGTATCATTACCGAATATTATACCGCAATGGGAAAAAGACCGGTAAAAAGTATTATAAAACAATCTTCTACAGGACACGCAACCAATATTATCGGTGGACTTGCTGTTGGAATGGAATCCACTTTATTACCGATTTTGGTTTTGGCAGGAGGTATTTACGGTTCTTATCTTTGTGCAGGACTTTACGGAGTTGCAATTGCAGCAGCAGGAATGATGGCGACAACTGCAATGCAGTTGGCGATTGATGCTTTCGGTCCTATTGCAGATAATGCAGGTGGAATTGCAGAAATGAGTGAATTGCCGAAAGAAGTTCGTGAAAGAACGGATATACTGGATGCGGTAGGAAATACCACTGCAGCAACAGGAAAAGGTTTTGCAATTGCTTCTGCAGCTTTAACGGCTTTAGCATTATTTGCGGCTTTTGTAGGAATTGCGGGAATCGACGGAATCGATATTTACAGAGCCGATGTTTTGGCAGGATTGTTTGTAGGTGCGATGATTCCTTTCATCTTCTCATCTTTGGCGATTACCGCCGTAGGAAAAGCAGCAATGGCAATGGTGGAAGAAGTTCGTCGCCAATTCCGGGAAATTCCGGGAATCCTTGAAGGTAAAGCAACTCCGGAATATGAAAAATGTGTTGCAATTTCTACCGATGCTTCTATTAAAAAAATGCTACTTCCGGGAGCAATTGCTATTGTTTCTCCGCTTTTAATGGGTTTCATCTTCGGACCTGAAGTTTTGGGGGGATTTTTAGCAGGAGCAACCGTTTCGGGAGTTTTGATGGGAATGTTCCAGAACAATGCAGGAGGAGCTTGGGACAACGCGAAAAAATCTTTCGAGAAAGGTGTAGATATCAACGGAGAAACTTTTTATAAAGGTTCTGAACCTCACAAAGCTTCCGTAACAGGAGATACGGTAGGAGATCCTTTCAAAGATACTTCAGGACCGTCGATGAATATTTTGATTAAATTAATGTCGATTGTTTCACTGGTTATTGCACCAACTTTAGCAATTTTGCATAAAGATAAAATCGAAGATAACAGAAATGCGAAAATAGAATCTCTTCAAAAAATACAGAAACATCAGTTAGAGAAAGAATAATACTGATAAATTATAATCTTAAAAAAATAAGCTGTCCGAAAAAGGCAGCTTATTTTTTGATAAAATAATTTTGAAAAAGAGAAGAATTAAATATCGACTTTGTGTTTTTGTATATTTGCAAAGATAAGTAGAATTAAATAACAAATAATCATTGTGTTATGAAATTTGAATATTGAAATAATTTCGTATATTTGGATGTTAGCGGCAACCCATGACGACCACACAACCTGAAACAAAACTATGAGCGACTTTTACATCATCGGGACAAAATACGGAGAACATAATGACGAGGACATAACTCCTTATCTCTTGGACAAACAAGCAATCGCAATTGGTTTTTGTTGGGACACTGACTTGACAAAATTCTACAACGGAGACCTTGACAAACTTGACAAGCTACTTCGGGACAGCGGAGAAAAACCTTCAACTATTGCACAGGTAAAACGGTTTCTATCGTTACAACCAGGCGACATCATCGCACTTAAAAGTATCGGTTCACCCATCGGGACAACTCCACGACTTGAGATTGTTGGATATGCTGTTGTAGCTAGACGTAACGGACTTGTTTATAGACACGACCCAGACGATTTTCCAAATGGACTTGGACATTTAATCAATGTTGACTTTTTAGAGTTTGGCATTCAATTGACACTTCCTCTTGGTTACGGCAGAACAATTCATCAACTCAAAAACAAAAGTCATATTGACCTTGTGTTTGGTTCATATGCAGACGCTGTTACAAGTAGCAACAAATCTTCTAGCACTTCAGGGACAACTCAAAAAAACACTTCAGAAAAAGCAGTGACAGTTTCTGCTAACTACATTAGAAAAGCTATTCACAATAAAATTCAGCAAGGTGTTTACGACATTTATGTTGAGCTATTCGGAGCGGACAGTGTAAAAATGGAAGAGAATTTCGTAGACATCGTATTCACGACTGACGACACGACTGAATTAATTGAAGTCAAGCCATACTACACTGCGACACATTGTATTCGTGAGGGACTTGGACAACTTTTGAGTTATTACCATAAGCATTACTCAAAAAGAAAAAATATTACCTTGACAATAATTGGAAGTAAAGAACCAAACGCTGACGACAAAAAATTTATCAAATTCATTCAGACATCTCTAAACATTAAATTTCGCTATGACAGTTGGGAAAGATTAGGCAGCCGCTAACAAGGGGTTTGCGATAGCGGGGGTTCCGTGCTTCGCAGACACATTTGTGCAA
>CAYSQR010000221.1:0-2564 GCA_964433195.1 uncultured Kaistella sp.
CGTGGTTACAATGCTGACACATTACCGGTTGGAAAATAACATCCGGACTTTCATTTGGTTCAATAAGGATTTTGTACATTTCCGGTACATTCAATCCGGCGTTTACCGCTTCTTCCTGTGACAGTTTTCCGTCTGCAACTACGCTGTCAATTTCCTTCGGCATTTTTGAGGTATAGTAACGGTCAATTCTCAACCAATACATATCTCTCGACATTCTTATTTCTTCTTTTCCTACAACAGGAACATTGTTTTCTGCTTGACAAGCAATAATACACGCTCCACATCCTGTACAGGAATTTAAATCTACTGATAGGTTAAAATGAGGTCCGTCAGTATCGTCAAAAGCATCCCACAAATCTACTTTTCCGGCAGGTAAAGCTCCTCCGATAGTATGATACTCCAAAGGTTTGTTCCAGCCTAATTTTTCATCATCGAATTTTACATTCAAGAAAGTATCCAAAGGAACTTCTCTTGCAATTTCGTAACGTCCCATCAAAGTATTCTGAAGTTGCATTCCTGCAAATTCGTGTTCCTCTCCCGTTTTTTCTATTTTTACATTTGATAAAACGAGATTAGAACCATCAAATAAAGGATATGCGTTAATTCCTGTATCGGCAACTTTTCCTGAATCTTTTTTACCATAACCAAGAGCAAGTCCTACTGAACCATCTGCTTGTCCCGGCTGAATGAAAACAGGAACATCTTTTAAAGTAACTCCGTTTACCGTAATATTTACAACAGAACCATCCAATTGCATTCTTGCATTAAGACTATTATCAATTCCGAATTTTTCTGCGTCTTTTGGAGAAATCGTTAAATAATTATCCCAAGAAAGTCTTGTAATCGGATCCGGAAGTTCCTGCAACCAAGGATTGTTTGCCTGAGTTCCGTCACCCATTGAAGTTTTTGTGTAAAGAACCAGTTCCAAATCGGATGCTTTGAAATTTACTAATTCTGCAACAGCTTGGGAAACATTTCCTCCTATATAAGAAAGAGTTGCTGTATTTCCACCTTCCAAAACACCATTATAAAGTGCTTTGTTGAAAGAGGTTCCTCCGATAAGAGTCGTTGCATTTGCCTTTAAATAATCGTAATAATTGTTTGCAGGATTGTCTTTTCCGTTTATCCAAACCAATAGAGATTCTTCTATCTGTCTCGATTTATAGATTTTTTGGATGGTCGGTTGCATCAAAGTATAAACTCCGGTTTGAGGCGACATATCTCCCCAAGATTCCAGCCAATTTGCAACGGGAATCACTGCTTTCGCAGCTTTATACATTTCGTTTTTCTTATCGGCAACTGCAATTACATAAGGTACTTTTTCTAAGGATTTTTTGAAATCTTCCCCTTTGTTGTTGGAATAAATCGGATTTACGTTATTGGCAATCAATACTCCAACTTGTCCGGAATTCATCCAAGTTAAAAATTCCTGATATTTTACCGCATCAAATTCTTTCAGGAAGTTTGCTTTTCCTGTGAAAGCATTTGCTGCTAATTTTTGATTGATTAAATGTGCTAAAACCTGTGCAGACTTGGAACCATCGGCAAAAACTACCGCATTGCTTCCTTTTTCCTGTAGTTCTTTTACGATTTCCGCCGCTTCTTTACTTACCGTTCCTCCGTTAAGACCATTGTAAACTTCAGTCAAAACTTTGTTTACCGCACTTGGTTTTAATCTTATTCTTGTATCTGCATTTGCTCCGGTTAAAGACATATTGGATTCTATCTGAATATGTCTCAACATATTTGCACCGGGTTTTCTTGCCGCTACATAAGAGGTTTCCAGCGAACCGCCGTTATAATCTCCCAAAAAATCTGCTTGAAAAGAAACCACCAATTGCGTTTTCGATAAATCATAAACCGGCAAAGCTCTTTGTCCGAAAACTTCCTCAGCAGCATCCAAAGCTGCAGTATAAGGAATTGCATCGTAAGTTACGAGTTCTGCGGAAGGATATTTTGTTTTGAAATCTGCAAATAATTTTTTGAAAGTAGGCGAAGCGAAAGAATGTGATAAAACCACAATTTTCTTTCCGGTTGATTGAGCTTCAGTTAAACCTTTCAGAACGAAATCATCTACTTTGTCGAAAGTTTCGTCTTTGCCATCAAGTTTCGGTTGTTTTAATTTATCGTTATCATAAAGAGATAGAACGGCAGCTTGAGCTCTTGCGTTGGTTTTCCCTAAGTCTTTAGCAAGCGGATTCGGTTCAATTTTAATGGGTCTCCCTTCTCTGGTTTTTACCAAAACACTTGCGAAATCGAACCCGTCAAAATAAGTTGAAGCATAATAATTTGGAACTCCCGGAATAATTTCGTGGGGTTTCACCACATAAGGAATGGTTTTGATTACCGGCGCTTCACAAGCAGCCAAAGTAACTGCTGCAGTAGAGAATCCTAAAAGCTTAAGGAAATCTCTTCTTGAAGTTCCCGACTCATTCGATTTTTCTTCTCCTGATATTTCATCCACCGGAATTTCGTTCTGAAATTCTTTTTGAGCCAGCTTATTGTTTAAGTTTGGATCTTTCAGTTCGTGAATACTTCTGAATTGTATTTTATTTGAAGCCATT
>CAYSQR010000222.1:0-2555 GCA_964433195.1 uncultured Kaistella sp.
TCCAGTACGGATTTATGGATTTATGGGAATTTTTCGGGGAACTCGTAGAAATAGCTGATGAAAAACCTGCGGTAAATTATCCGATTACCGTTTTCCGTTTCGGAAATATGCCGCTGAAAGCACCAAGTAAATCGGGAACAAAAAATATTTCTGCAAATAATCCAATGCCTTTATTGGAAGATGATTTCGATAATTTTGATGAAAACTTTAGTTCGGCAGGAGATTTCGATGACGAAGACCAAGATGGCTTCGATGATGCAGAAGATGATTTTATAGATGATGTTTTCGATGAGGAATAGACAATTGATAAATTTAAAAGTTAATACACAATAAATTCGTGCTTTAGTGGCGAATTATGTTTTAAGACAGCTTATTAAACTTTGTCAAAGTAAACAAAAATACTTCTGAAAACTTTGACAAAGTTTTTAATATAATCAAATCTTGGAAACTTGCGTGCTAAAATCAACATTAGATATTTAAACGGAAATTCAAAAAACCTTAATGATGAATAGGAATTACCAAAACCGGAATCGGAGAACGACGGGTAAGTTCTTTGGTAAGACTTCCTACGAAAACATCATACATATTGCTTCTTCCGTGTGATCCCATCACAATATATCCTGCATTTTTCCCTTTAGCATATTCCAGGATTATATCTCCTGCAGTACCTTGTTTCAGTAGGTGTTCACAATCTACGTTTTGTGCGATAATTCTTTGTTCTATTGCATTCAGCTGCAATAGTTCTTCTTTAATTTCATTCTGTTCTACTTCCGGAAAATACTGAAATCCCATATCGCCGATTGCAAAACCAATATCTGCAGGTGCAACGTGAATCAGGCAAATTTTCCCGTTTGTTTCCTTGGCGAATTTTACAGCTCCGTCAACTAATTTATCAGTAGTATCCGAAAAATCTATGGGCAAAACTATATTCATCATGACTTTAAATTTTGTTGTTTTAAAGTTACAATTTTTTTTCAAATTAAAAATCGGAAAAAAAATTCATTTATCAGAAAATCCTCAAATCAAAAACTTTTCTCTCTTCAAGATATGTTTCCAGAATATCGTTTTCCCTCACTTTTCCCACGCCTTTCGGAGTTCCTGTGAAGATTAAATCTCCTACTCGTAAAGTGAAATATTGTGAAACGAAAGCGATGATTTTTTCGGGACTGAAAATCATCATCGAGGTATTTCCGTTCTGTACCTCTTCTTTGTTTTTAAGCAAAGAGAAGTTCAGGTTTTTCAAATTGAAATCTTCTTTTTTATAAAAATCAGAAATCACGGCACTTCCGTCAAAACCTTTCGCCAATTCCCACGGAAGTCCTTTTTCTTTCAGCTTGGTTTGCAAATCTCTCGCTGTGAAATCTATTCCCAAACCGATTTCATCAAAATAATTTGCTGCATTTTTTTCCTGAATATATTTTCCGCCTTTAGAAATTTTCAGCACCACTTCCAATTCGTAATGAATATCGTTTGAAAATTCGGGGATATAAAAATCCGAACCTTTTTTCAGAACTGCCGTATCGGGTTTCATAAAAATCACAGGATTTTCCGGGATTTCGTTTCCGAGTTCTTGGGCGTGCTCTGCGTAATTGCGACCGATGCAGATGATTTTCATTGTTTTTTATGTTGTATGATTGATGTTTTCATTTCTTAAAAATAAAATAAACCGCCAAAATCAGAAATTTTAATCATCTTCAATATTTATCATTCTTCCCTTTATTGCTCCGGTTTCTGAAAAAGGTTCGGAACAATAGCCGTCAAATTTATTAAGATTCAAATTTTTCAAGATATTTTCTTTTATAGTTTTTCTGTATGTAAATTCGGTGATATGAATGTTTCCGTGTTTGCATAAGGTGAAACAAAATTTTTCTTTTTCATCAAACCAAAATAAAAACTCCGGAATTGCAGGGTCACATCTTTCGAGCCAAAAGAAAATCTCAAATAATTTTGGAAAATCTTTTATATCAAAAACCATTGCATCATTACAATCATCTTTTCCCAAAATTTCTATAAGTTGTTGATAAGATTTTTTGACTTTGTAGTAAGGATGATTTTTCCATCCGAAAATATCTTTATTAAATTCTGAAATAACAATCAATTTTTCTGTATTTACAGATTTGAAAAGTTGCAACAACGATTTTGAAAATTGTTTTGGGAAGTTTTTTAAATCACCACTTTCCGTTTCGATTTTAAAAAACCTTGAACCAAAATCCGGATATTCTTCTTCTAATAAATCAAATTGGGATTTATTTTCGTCAAACCATTTATCAAAGCATTCATCGCCGGATTCTTGCAAATAAACTGAACTTTGAAAATCGGCAATGAAAGTTTTTATTTTAGAATATTTCTCGAATATTTCTTTTCTTGGAATCGTTTTAATCATTAGATAGAATTTAAAATCTGGAACGAAGTTGAATCCCCGTCAAAATTTTCTTCGTATAAAGCGGAAAATCCGCATTCTGAATCCAGCCGAAATATCCTAAATCTCTTTGGAAAACTTCTTTTACTTTTTGTCCTTTGTATTTCCCGAACGTGAAAATTTCGTTTCCGTTTTC
>CAYSQR010000223.1:0-2514 GCA_964433195.1 uncultured Kaistella sp.
TCACCTGTGGCAACTCCTGCCGGAAATAGTCTGCTCATAATTTACTGTTTTTTTTTAGATTTATTTTAATGTTTTTATAAGAACCGTAAAGTTAAGAATTTTAAGTGAATTAAATCAATTCCTTTTGTCATTTCCCCACAACAATTTTTGGCGGATTGTTTCATAAAAACTTAGTTTATTGGGATGAATTAATAATATTTTGAATTTGGCTTTTCTTAAAACTACTTCTATATCGGTTTCCATATTGACAAGCCGCGAATCGAGCGAAAGCGTATATTGTGGAACTCGGCTTTTTACTTTCAGGCGGATTTCCACATTGTCATTCACAATCAAAGGTCGCACATTGAGATTGTGCGGTGCAATCGGTGTGATAACGAAATTATCATTATTCGGTGTGATAATGGGACCTCCGCAACTCATTGAGTACGCCGTAGAACCAGTCGGTGTGGAAATAATCAAACCATCTCCCCAGAAAATATTCAGAAATTCATCATTAATGTAAGAATCTACCGTAATCATTGAGGTGGTTTCTTTCCGGGAAATCGTTACATCATTCAGTGCAAACGGAAAAAACATTGATGAGTCCGGCGAAATAATTTCTATGACCGATCTTTCGCTGATTTTCATTTTACCTTTTATTATATCGTCGAGCTCCGGAAAAACTTCTTCTTTGGTAAAACTTGCAAGAAAACCGAGTCGTCCCGTATTAACTCCAACAACAGGAATCCGCAAATCCTGAACGAAAAGCAGGGAGTTTACAATGGTTCCGTCTCCACCGAAAGTGAAAAATAAATCTACTTTTTTTTCTTTTAAATCTTCTTTTCCGGCAAAGGTTTCAAAATTTTTCGAGAACTGCATTGCTTCTGACATTTCCTGATAAAGAATTGCCTGAACTCCTCTTTTCTCGAGCTCCGAAACAAATTTACTTAAATACAGAAAAGTATCTAAATCGCTTTTTTGTGAATAAATGGCTGCTTTCATATTATTTAAAACTCCAGATATTTTTGGAAGAATCCGAACCGGTCTTTTAACAGTTCTTCTTTTTCGTCATCATAATATTTCTGTACCACACTGTAACCGTATCTTTCGAAAGTTTCATCAATGGAACTTAGGTTTTCACTGCTGATTTTAAGGGTAATCTGAATTTCATCATCCTGAATTGCATTGATGTAACATCCGTAAATCTTGGCATTATTCGATTCGACGATTTTACAGATTTCGGTCATCGAATAATTTTTTTCATTAATCTGAACAGTTATCAAAGCACCATTTTCCGAAAAAAGCGGGTATTTTGAAAATTCATTAAAAATATCGTCGCAGGAAAGGTATCCTACATATTTTTCAAGTTTTGTAATAACCGGAACCACATTTGCATTGAAGGTATGGAAAAGCTTGATAGAGTCTAAAATATTTCCGTCGTCAATGATTGCAAATTTTTCGTAATGAATTGCAAGTGATGCTAAATTTCCTTCCGGACTTTCCTCCAAAAAAGACTGACTGATTGCTCCCTGATAAATTCCTTTTTTCTTTACAAAAATGTGGGAATAACCAAACTCTTTGGCAATTTCATTTGCTTCTTCCACAGAATCACCGATGCTGAACACAGGATAATCTTTGGAAATATAATCTTTAATAAACATTAGCCAAATTTATGAAAATATTGAGAAACTGTTTTAAATTTAATCGAAATTAATTTCCTCTTTCAATTTTGATGAGGTTTAAAAGAAAGAAAATCCATTCAACGTACAGAATGTTGAATGGAAAATCTCTTCTTTAAAATAAAATCTGAATCTTTTTTATGTATGCTTCGGTGTGAAACCGTCTTCACTCAGTTCTTTATGATCATAATCGGCTTTCATTTCTGCTTCGTAATCTACTTTTTTGTGTTTTCCCATTCTCCTCAAAACAGAATCAAACAATGAATAAACCACCGGAACAATAATTAAAGTAAGAAATAAAGATGAAGTCAAACCTCCGATAATTACCCAAGCAAGACCTTGATTCATTTCTGCACCGGAACCATTTGCCAAAGCAATCGGCAACATCCCGAAAATCATCGCAATCGTGGTCATCAAAATCGGACGTAATCTTGCGTGATTTGCCTGAATCAAAGCATCGTGCGTATTTGCTCCCGCTGCTTTTCTCATATTGGTAAAATCCACAATCAAAATTGCGTTTTTCGCAACGAGACCAATGAGCATAATCATTCCGAGCATCGTAAAGATATTCAGTGAATTATTTGTTAGTGCTAAAATTACCATTACTCCTATTAAAGCCAATGGAATTGAAAACAATACCACAAACGGATATACAAAACTGTCATACAACGAAACCATTACGAGATACACCAATACAATTGCCGCCAATAAAGCGATTCCCAATGTACCGCGACCTTCCTGCTGATTTTCCATATCTCCGCTCCAGATGTAATCCACACCTACCGGTTTTTTGTCACTGTTCATAAACATTGCAGACCATTCGTTTGCCACATCTCCTACAGGACGACCTACAACT
>CAYSQR010000224.1:0-2501 GCA_964433195.1 uncultured Kaistella sp.
TAAAAGAAGTCGCTTCTAAAACCAATGATATTGCAGGAGATGGAACAACTACCGCAACAGTTCTTGCACAGGCAATCGTTCGCGAAGGTTTGAAAAATGTTGCAGCAGGAGCAAACCCGATGGATTTGAAAAGAGGAATCGACAAAGCAGTAACTGCTGTTGTGGAAAATCTGAAATCCCAATCTCAGGAAGTAGGTGATTCTTCAGAAAAAATCAAGCAGGTTGCTTCTATTTCTGCAAATAATGATGATACGATTGGTTCGCTTATCGCAGAAGCATTCGGGAAAGTTGGAAAAGAAGGTGTAATTACAGTGGAAGAAGCAAAAGGAACCGATACTACAGTGGATGTGGTAGAAGGAATGCAGTTCGACAGAGGTTATCAATCTCCGTATTTCGTGACCAATCCGGAAAAAATGATTTCGGAATTAGAGAATCCTTATATCCTTTTGGTAGAAAAGAAAATCTCTTCAATGAAAGATTTACTACCTGTTCTTGAGCCGGTTGCACAAGCTGGTAAATCTCTATTAATTATTTCTGAGGAAGTAGAAGGAGAAGCTTTGGCAACTTTAGTAGTAAATAAATTGAGAGGTTCATTGAAAATCGCTGCGGTAAAAGCACCGGGATTTGGTGACAGAAGAAAAGCAATGTTAGAAGACATCGCCATCTTAACAGGTGGACAAGTAATTTCCGAGGAAAGAGGTTTCACAATGGAAAATGCAACTTTGGAAATGCTCGGAACTGCCGAGAAAATTACTATCGATAAAGATAATACAACCATTGTAAACGGAGCAGGAGATGAAGCCCAAATTAAAGGAAGAGTAAACCAGATAAAAGCTCAAATGGAAACCACTACTTCCGATTACGACAGAGAAAAACTGCAGGAAAGATTGGCAAAATTAGCAGGAGGAGTTGCAGTTCTTTATGTAGGTGCTGCTTCCGAAGTGGAAATGAAGGAGAAAAAAGACCGAGTTGATGATGCGCTTCACGCAACCAGAGCTGCAGTAGAAGAAGGAATTGTTGCAGGAGGTGGAGTTGCTTTGGTAAGAAGCATTTCTGCTCTTGACCAATTAAAAGGATTAAATCAGGATGAAACTACCGGAATCAAAATCGTGAAAAGAGCTATTGAAGAACCATTAAGACAAATCGTTGCAAATGCAGGAGGAGAAGGTTCGGTAATTGTAGCCAAAGTAGCGGAAGGTAAAAATGATTTCGGATTCAATGCGAAAACTGATGAATTTGTGAATATGTTCGAAGCCGGAATTATTGACCCGACCAAAGTGGTACGTGTCGCTTTAGAAAACGCCGCATCTGTTTCAGGAATGTTACTCACAACAGAATGTGTGATTACAGAAGTAAAAAGTGCAGAACCACAAATGCCGATGGGAGGTGGAATGCCGGGAATGATGTAACCTGAACTTAATCCTTCAAGGATTTCAAATCCTTGAAGGATTCAATACAAAATCCGTTCAATTTTTTTGGACGGATTTTTTTTGACATTAAAAGTATAAACGATTTCAATTCGGCTTATTCTTTATGAATACCTGTTTTGAATAAATTTAAAAATTGAAATTAAAAAACAATTTAAAATCTCTATTTTTGAATGCCCGTAAAACTAAAAGATATGAGTTTTTTTGAAGAAAATTTTCCCGAAATAGATCGTTATTTAGAAAACCACGCTTCTTCGGAACCGGATATTTTAAAACGATTGCGAAAAGAAACATTTCAGAAAACCACACAACCGCATATGATTTCCGGTTATTTGCAGGGAAGGTTTTTAGCCATTATTTCAAAGATTCTGCAACCGGAAAATATTCTCGAAATCGGGACTTTTACTGGTTATGCAACACTTTGTTTAGCAGAAGGTTTACAAAAAAACGGCAAAATCACAACTTTAGATGTGAACGAAGAACTTGCTTATTTACCCCAAAAATATTTCGAGGAAAGCGAATTTTCAAATCAGATTCATTTTCAAATTCAGGATGCAAAAGTATTCTTAAAGGAAACCGATGAAATTTTCGATTTGGTTTTCATTGATGCCGACAAAGAAAATTATGTGGAATATTTTAATTTGATTAAACCTAAACTGAAATCCGGTTCGGTGGTTTTGTTCGATAATGTTTTATGGTACGGAAAAGTTTTAGAAGAAAATCCCAAACAGAAATCCACGCAAAAAATCAAAGAACTTAATGACATCATCGCAAAAGACAGTGATTTTGAAAATCTTATTTTACCTTTGCGGGACGGAGTGAATTTAATCAGAAAAAAATAAATGGTTTTTTAAATGCTAAAATAAAATTATCACGAAAATATAGCAGATGATGCGGATTTTTAATATTATTATCTGCGAACCGGTGAGAATAAAACTCAAAACACTAAGAGCTTGTTTAAATTTGTAAAAAAAAATATTTAAAGCTTTATTTTTCTCGCAGATGATACAAATGACGCAGATTAACATTAAAAAAAATCTGCGTAATCAGCCAAATTAGCGAGAACTTATGAGA
>CAYSQR010000225.1:0-2499 GCA_964433195.1 uncultured Kaistella sp.
ATTTTCGTAACCTACGGAAAGACAAATACTCAAACCGATTGCACTCCAAAGCGAATATCTTCCTCCTACCCAATCCCAGAATTCAAAGATATTCTCCTCTGCAATTCCGAACGCTATAACCGATTGAATATTAGTGGATAAAGCTACGAAATGTTTTGCAACGTCTTCTTGTTTTCCGGATTTCAAAAACCACGATTTTGCAGATTCTGCATTGGTCATTGTTTCCTGTGTGGTAAAAGTTTTCGATGCAATAATGAAAAGTGTAGTTTCGGGATTTAGATTTTTTAAGGTTTCTGCAATATGATTTCCGTCAACATTGGAAACAAAATGTACGTTTAATCGTGTTTTAAAATGTTTCAATGCGGAACAAACCATTACCGGTCCCAAATCCGAACCGCCGATTCCTATATTTACCACATCGGTAATTTCTTTCCCCGAAAATCCTTTGTGTTCCCCGGAAATTACTTTCTCGGAGAAGGTTTTCATTTGGTTTAAAACTTTTTTAATTCCGGGTTTTATGTTTTCGCCATCCACTAAAATTTCTTTGTCGGAAAAATCTCTCAAAGCGGTATGAAGAACCGCTCTTCCTTCGGTTTCATTGATTTTTTCACCGGAAAACATTTGCGAAATGGCAGTTTTCAGTTTACATTCTTCGGCTAAATTTAATAATAAATCCAAGGTTTTTTCATCCATTAAATTCTTAGAAAAATCGAAAAGGTAATTTTCTCTTTTCACGGAAAATTGGCTGAATCTTTCGGGATTGTACCGGAAAAGCGTTCTGAGTTCAAAATCGTTTTGTGCGAAATGTTCGTTCAGAGCTTTCCAAGCCGCAGTTTGTGTAGGGTTGATTTTTGGGAACATAATAAATTCAGGATTTAAAATTCAAAATTCCTTTTGTGCAAATAATGTATTTGAAAAAGGAGTTTTGAATTAGTTTGCAAATTTACGGAAAAATAAAACCTCCGAAAAAAATTCCGAAGGTTTTAAAATAAGAAAGATATGGATAACTAAAAAGCAAGGAATTTATCCCGAAATTTCCTCTTTCTGAACTTTCAAAACCGATTTTCTTTTTCTCCAAAAATAGAAAATCACAACACCGATTAAAATCAATGCCCAGATTCTGATGAGTCCCACTGCAATAATCTGAATCAGATAAAACCCTTCTACGAAAGCATTTTTGGCATCATAGAAAAAATTAAACTTGTATTTATTGTCAATATTTTTCGTGTTGGTTACAGCGATTTCTGCAATTCTTAATTTTGGTTCTTTAAGGTAAATATCTACGGTAGAATATTTCAGATTATCGGTCATTTCAAAAGTGGCAATTTTCTGCTTATTTTTCTCACTCATATTACCATCGTCTAAATTCACTTTGTCTTTATCGGTTTTCAGTTTAGAAATATTTTCACCGGTTTTAGCATTTCTTTTGGCTTCCAATTCCGCAAGTTTGATATTGGAAGTAACATCTTCCGCAGAAATATTTCTTGAATTGAGGAACAATTTTTTATCATTAATGATAGAGAGAAATTCGCCCAGCTTGTCTGTAGGAATCCGAACTTGCATTGTATTTTCGGTCTGAAATTTACGAACCAAAGTGGCATTTTCATCAGAAGTATTGTACGTTTTTTCATACATAATCTGAGAATTCAAACGGCTTGAAGTAACGAATCCGTCCAAATCTTTCACCGATTTTTCAATGGAAATAGTGGCATCGTAAACATCTTTTACTTCCATATTCACATCGGCGGTTTTGATGAATTGTTTGTCTTTCACTTGCATTGTAGCAACGGAAGAAATGCTGTCTGAAATAATTTCTGAAGCTGAATTTGAAGCAGAAACAGCTTTGTCTTCGGAATAAGTTCCGATAGTTTCAGTTTTTTTACAGGAAATTACGGTTGCTAAAACGAGAGTACAAAGAACGATTTTTGAAGGTAAATTTTTCATAACGGAAATTTTTATTGATTTTATTGAATCAAATTTCCGCCTGATTTTTTTGTAACGTTTGTAAATAGATTATTTTTTTCTTGTAAACTTGTTTTACAATCTAACTTGTTGATTATGTTTTGATTGTAAAACTTATTTTTAGAATAAGGGTTGCTTTAAAATAAAACTCCTGCCAAATATTGACAGGAGTTTGAATAATATCCTTGATGATTTTATTTATTCTTCTGAAGATTTTTCTTCTGTTGCAGGAACTTCTGCGGTTGCTGGGATTTCTTCATCTTCATCGTCTGCAGCAGCACCTCCTTTCATTGCCGTTCTAGACATCTTCACAGCAACTACTACTGCATTATCGGGATGCATAAAAATGAAATTGTTGGTTTTAATATCTCCTACATAAAGTTTGTTTCCGATTTTAAGGGGAGTTACATCAACCACGATTTCATCCGGCAAGTTTGCAGGAATCGCTTTCAGTTTCAGTTTTCGGAAAGATTGTCTTAATGCACCACCTGCAACAACACCTTTTGCACGACCTGTAATTCTTACAGGAACTTCCAT
>CAYSQR010000226.1:0-2481 GCA_964433195.1 uncultured Kaistella sp.
TTTCAGCGACAAGAATATTCTTATTGCCGTCCGTTGATTTTTTGCAACTGAAATTCATCAGAAGAGAAAGTATGGAAAGTATTAAAATTGATTTTTTCATTTTTGAATGATTTTATGATGTAAATTTAGTGAAATTTATGAACATTAAATTTACAAAAACCACTTTTACATTCATCAAGGATAATTAGGAAAATGATTGAGATCAGAAGAAAATGTCTTTACAATATATCTATAATCTGAATGAGGAAGCAAGTCCACAAAAAAAGCGTAAATAATTGACATTAATTACGCTTTTCATTTTGTAGACCCACAGGGATTCGAACCCCGACAGGCGGTACCAAAAACCGAAGTGCTACCGTTACACCATGGGTCTATTTTTATTTTTGGTGGTGCAAATTTAATATAATTTTTTATCCTAACAAGAATTTTTTTGAAAAAAGTCTTTACGTTCACGGAAATATTCTTTTTTGTGGATAATTATTTCTGATTTGGTTGAATTAAATGGCACAAAAAATTAATTATTTCCGTATTTTTGAAAAAATATATTACAAAATGAGCAGTATTGAAGAGAAGAAAAAAGCACTCGCTTTGGTGCTTGATAAGTTAGATAAAACCTACGGAAAAGGAACTGTAATGACTTTAGGAGATGCTTCTGTGGATGATTCCATCGAAGTGATTCCTTCAGGTTCTCTTGGTTTGGATCTGGCTTTAGGAGTTGGCGGATATCCGAGAGGAAGAGTAATCGAAATCTACGGACCTGAATCTTCGGGAAAAACAACCCTGACTTTACACGCAATTGCAGAAGCTCAAAAAGCAGGAGGAATTGCAGCTTTTATTGATGCAGAACACGCTTTCGACAGACATTATGCTTCAAAACTCGGAATTAATCTCGATGATTTAATCATTTCCCAACCCGATAATGGTGAACAGGCTTTAGAAATTGCAGATAATCTAATCCGTTCAGGAGCAGTGGATATTGTAGTCATCGATTCCGTTGCAGCTTTAACCCCGAAAGCTGAAATCGAAGGGGAAATGGGAGACTCCAAAATGGGTCTTCACGCAAGATTGATGTCACAGGCTTTGAGAAAATTAACGGCAACAATCTCCAGAACAAAATGTACCGTAATTTTTATCAACCAGTTGAGAGAAAAAATCGGAGTGATGTTCGGGAACCCTGAAACAACAACCGGAGGAAATGCGTTGAAGTTTTATGCTTCCGTGAGAATCGACATCAGAAAAGCAAGTGCACCGATTAAATCCGGAGATGAAGCTGTAGGAAGCAGAGTGAAAGTGAAAATCGTGAAAAACAAAGTCGCACCTCCTTTTAAAATGGCAGAATTCGATATTATGTACGGAGAAGGCGTTTCCAAAGTCGGCGAAATTTTGGATATGGCGGTGGAAATAGGAATCGTGAAAAAAAGCGGTTCGTGGTTCAGCTACGAAGAGACGAAACTCGGGCAAGGTCGCGATGCAGTAAGAGATATGCTGAAGGACAACCCGGAACTTTCCGAAGAATTAGAAGCAAAAATTAAAGAGCAGATAAAAAATAAATAATTTTCAGAAAGCAATTACGAAAGTAGTTGCTTTTTTTTGTGTCATATTTCCTCCAGCGGATTCCAGAAAATGTGCTTGAAATTTTTGATTTTATTTCCGTTCACTTCCACACCTTCTTTTGCTAATTTTTTGGTAAAACTTTCTAAACAACTCGCCGTAACATTTCCCGAGGAATTGCAAACCCGGTGTGCCGGAAAATCTTCATCGTAATTTCTCAAAGCATTTCCCACGTGTCTTGAGTGTTTCGGATAACCCACTGCTTTTGCAATTGCACCGTAGCTTGTAACTCTGCCTTTAGGAATCATTCTGATGATTTCAAAAACCTGTCGTTTAAAAAGTTCGGTCATAAATTCAATTTTAAAGTTTGGTAATTTGAAAATAAAATTACATTCAAAAATAAGAAAAATCGCCCTAAACAATTTGAGGCGATTTATATTTTTAAGAAAACTTTTCGTCTTCTAACTTTTTAAGAATTCTCCAGAATATAAGAAAACATCAGTGGTGCACAAATCGTGGCATCGCTTTCTACAATATATTTCGGAGTATTGATGTCGAGTTTTCCCCAAGTGATTTTTTCGTTCGGAACAGCTCCCGAATAAGAACCGTAAGAAGTAGTGGAATCTGAAATCTGACAGAAATAAGACCAAAACGGAATGTCGTGCATTTCCAAATCCTGATAAAGCATCGGAACCACGCAAATCGGGAAATCGCCTGCAATTCCACCACCGATTTGGAAGAAGCCGACTCCTTTTCCGCTGCAGTTTTTCGGATACCAATCTGCAAGAAAAGTCATATATTCAATTCCGGATTTCATTGTTGATGGTTTTAAATCGCCTTTGATACAGTAGCTTGCGAAAATATTTCCCATCGTGGAATCTTCCCAACCGGGAACAACAATCGGCAGATTTTTTTCCGCTGCAGCAATCA
>CAYSQR010000227.1:0-2474 GCA_964433195.1 uncultured Kaistella sp.
TTCCGTTGTCGGTTACGGCAGTTCCGCGATTTCTGAGTTCCCCGAAATATCCCGAAGTACCTCCTCCGATTTTCGTCTGCATAATCACTTCTCCAAGTTTATGGGTAATTCCTTCAATATTATCCGGAATATGCACGTTGAAGCAGGAAATCGGCAAACCTCTTTGCGTTCCCATATTTGCCCAAACCGGCGACGAAAAAGAAATCCATCCTTTGGTAATCATTTCCTCGAAAGCAGGTTGCAGTTCGGGTTTATAAAGGCGTTTTGCAGCAGCTGTCGTAATTCTTTCTATCGCTCCTTTCACGGTTTCTCCTTTCAGCAGATAACCACGATTCAGCATTTGCTCGGACTCTTCATTCAGCCACCATATATTTGTTTGTTCTTCCATAATTTTTTGTTTCGGGTTTTTTGAGCTTTTGTTTTTTTTTGCTTTTTTGTGAAATCATTAAATCCTGTATCTCACACATTGTTTTTTGTGCTCTGAATCTTCCATCTTCCAGCACCCATCTTCCAACCTATTTAAAACAAGTCGTTTTCTGTAATACTCTTGTCGTGTTTGGTGTAATCCACCGGTCTTTTTGCAAAGAAATCATCCATAGAATTGGCGAAAACTTCTTCCTCGAACCAAATCATTGGTCGGTATTGTTCCGGAGAAATATTGTAACGGGTTTTCATATTTATTTTCTTCAAACTGTCATCTACACGGTATTTCATAAAATTCAGCAAATCCTCTTTCGTAAAATTGTCGATTTCTCCAAGCTCAAAAATCCAGTCGAGGATTTCTTCTTCCACGCTAATCGAATGATCCACCAAAGTATAAATATCTTCGATATCAGAATCTGTTAAAAGTTCCGGTTGCTCTTCTCGGATTTTATTAATTAGGTAAATTCCTGCATTTGCGTGAATCTGCTCATCAACAGAAGTCCACGCAATAATGTTGCTCACGTTTTTCATATACCCTTTGAATCTCGTAAACGACAAAATAATCGCAAACTGAGAAAACAAGGAAACGTTTTCAATTAAAATACTGAACAGAAGCAGCGAAGAAACGTATTCTTTCGGTGTGGTGGAATTGGCGTGTTTCAATACATTTGAAAGGAAATCGATTCTTTTTTTGATAGCGGGAATTTCAATAACATTATTAAATTCATCATTGTATCCCAAAACTTCCAAAAGTCTGGAATATGCTTCGGAATGACGGAATTCGCATTCTGCAAAGGTTGCTCCTAATCCGTTGAATTCCGGTTTTGGAAGATGATTATAAAGATTTCCCCAAAAAGTTTTTACGGAAACTTCAATCTGGGCAATTGCTAAAAGAGCATTTTTCACTGCATTTTTTTCGGGAATTTCCAGCTGGGAATGAAAATCCTGCACATCTGCCGTGAAATCCACTTCGGAATGTACCCAAAAAGATTTATTAATAGCTTCCACGAACTGCAAAATTTCAGGATATTCAAATGGTTTGTAGCTTACTCTTTTATCAAAAATTCCCATAGCTGTATTTTAATTAAATTTAATCTTAATGATTCTTGTGGAAAACTTCAATTTCTAATATAAACAATTGATTTTATGATTGTTAAATTAAAAAATTATCCGCAATTTTTTGGTTTGTATTTCAGAAGTGTGAACCACAAAAGTAGAAAATGAAACCTTATCAGAAAAGGGTAAAACATTAAATATCTGACTTTGAGCAGTAAAAGTTTTCCACAATAACACAGAACTTGCTCCCATATTACCTTTAAGAGTTTAGGAAAAAATAAACAGTTTGATTAGGACTGTTTCGGATTAAACAAATAAAATAAAATGCTTTAAATAAAAGGTAAACTACTTAAACAATATTTTCGGCTGAAATAGAAAATCTTCTTTGTAACAAACAATTCTTTTTTGATACTTATATCTTAAAGTCAAAAATCACTTAATGTTAGTAATTAAGGAACTACACAAATCCTACGACACAGGAAAGAGTAAACTGCACGTTCTGAAAGGAATAAACCTCACAATAGACGAAGGAGAATTTGTTTCTATTATGGGAAGTTCCGGTTCGGGAAAATCCACTTTGCTGAATATCATCGGGATTTTAGATGAAAAAGATTCGGGAATTTATGAACTCGACGGAATCCCGATTGAACATCTTTCGGAAGTAAAAGCGGCGGAATACAGAAGCCGGTTTTTAGGATTTATTTTTCAGTCTTTTAATCTTATTGGTTACAAAACTGCTTTGGAAAATGTGGCACTTCCACTCTATTATCAAAATGTATCGAGGAAAGAACGAAACCGAAAAGCATTGGAATATCTCGGAAAAGTGGGACTTACAGAATGGGCAAATCATCTTCCGAATGAACTTTCCGGAGGACAAAAACAGAGAGTTGCCATTGCAAGAGCTTTGATTACAAATCCCAAAGTTATTTTGGCGGATGAACCAACCGGAGCTTTGGATTCCAAAACTACTTACGACATTATGAAATTGCTACAGG
>CAYSQR010000228.1:0-2438 GCA_964433195.1 uncultured Kaistella sp.
AAGCGGAAGTTCTACAAATCCCGTAACAGAATCGTAAAGTGCATCAAGATTATCTCCGAAATAATCGGGTAAATTCAGCTTTTCTTTTAATTGAGCATAGAAATCTTCATAATCGCCGATTTCGCTAAAGTCAATGTATATATTCATTTTTGTTTCAGGTTTCAGGTTTCAAGTTACGAGATTACTTTATAATAGTAAACTTCATATTTTATGTTTCATATTTCTCACTGCTTTTCAAACGTCTTATAATGGTTTTTGGTTAAATAAACTTCTCCGTTTTTGGTAAAAACGATTCGGTCTGTATTTCGGTTTCCGCAATGGTAATTTACATCGGCTTCAAAATACTGGTTTCCTTTCGGAAGCTGTTTTTCTCGGTTGCTGAATTTATCGCCACCAATTGCTTTTCCCGGTAAAACATCGCACAGGTTTCCTTTTGAAGGAATCCAGCCTTGTTTTCTTGCTTCGTTTTTTGTGATATAAAAATCAGGTAATTTGTGATTGGTTTTTACATAATGAATCACGGATTTTTCGTCTGTCAGATTTGCGATAAGTCCCTTATCTTCAAGAATTTCAAAATTTTCATCTAATTTTAAATCCTCTTTTTTGTCTGACAATTTTGTTGTTATTTCGGACGGATTCTTCTTTTCGATTTTATAATTACTGAAAAGATACATTGCGAACATTCCTGCGAATGCTCCTATTAAAAACAGAAAAAGCGTTTTGGTTTTTGGCTTCATAAAAATTTATTTTTTTTCGTATAGGAATAAATTCTATACTGTAATATCGGTCGTTCCTACGGAACTCCCAATTAAAAAATCCTTCGGATTTTGGACAAGTCGCGACCTGTCCCTACCTCAAATCTTCAGGAATTTCGCACACCGGAATCGGCTGTATTTTATGTTGAGTTGCTTTGTGCATTCTGCTGAAAATTCTGTAAACTTCCAAATCTCTTCCGCTGTAATCTGCTTCGGTTTTTGTTCCCCATTCTTTCTGGATTTTTTCCAATTCGGGATACGTCGCTCCGATTTGTTGTTCATCGGTTCTGTCGGTGTCCCAAAGTCCATCGGTTGGAATTGCGTTTTGTATGGATTCAATTAAATTTAAAGTTCTGGCCAATTCATAAACTTCGGTTTTGTACAAATCGGCAATCGGCGAAACATCTACTCCTCCATCTCCGTATTTTGTAAAAAAACCAATTCCGAAATCTTCCACTTTATTTCCGGTTCCGCAAACCAGAAGCGAATTGATTTGTCCGTAATAATACAAAGTAAGCATTCTCAATCGTGAACGAGTGTTTGCAAAAGCTAACTTTTCATTCGGAAATTCCTCATCATTTACATTGAAAGTTTTGTAAAGTGCTTCGAAAGGTTCATTCAAGTCAATGGATTTTCCTTCCACATTCGGGAATTTATTTTTCAGAAATTCAATATGTTCCAAAGCTCGGTTTACCTGATCTGCTTTTTGGCGAATCGGCATTTCGAGAGCCAGAATTTTCAGTCCCGTCATTGCACAAAGCGTAGAAACCACACCGGAATCTACACCACCCGAAACTCCGATGACATAACCTTTTGCGTTGGCTTTTTCGGCGTAATCTTTCAGCCAGGAAACGATTCTTTCTATTATTTTTTCTGTTTGCATCTCAGTTTTTGTTTCAAGTTTAAGGTTTTAGCAACTATCCAATTTCCTTCTCAGTCAATAGTCAATTTTTCATTTCATACCAAAAGCAAATTCCGTCGGGTTCTTCAAATTCTCCTGTTTTTTCAAATCCTAATTTTTGCAAAGCGTTGCAGGAAGCAAGATTTTCAGAATGTGCATAAGCATAAATCACATTGAGATTCAAATCTTCAAATCCTTTTTCCAAAAACGGTTTTGAGGATTCCTGTGCAAAACCTTTTCCCCAAAATTCGGGTAGGAAACGATATCCTAATTCATAAAAATTTTGGTATCCGTTTATTTTTTCTGTATTGAATTTCAATCCGTTCCAACCGATTAAAAGTCCGGTTTCCTTTTCCACAACTGCATATCTTCCGATTCCGAAGTTCTCGTATTGGGATTGAATCATTGCAATCACTTTTTCGGATTCTTCGGGTTTTGTGAGAGCAGGTATCCCGATATATCTCATCACATCGGGATTGCTGTCCAAAAGGAATAATCTCGGTGCGTCTGATTTTTCTAAAGGACGAAGTTGCAATCTCTCCGTTTCAAATGGTTTTATCAACATTAAAATTTGTATTTTTGTAGCTTAAAATTTTTGTAAAAATAATGAAGTTTTTTAGATATTTATTGTTTTCGGTGGTTTTCGTTTTCGGAGTGATTTCGTGTAAAAAAGATGCTGAAAATCTGTGGAACGTTGAAATAAAAAATCCTGTGGAAAAAGTAGAGATTACTGATATTTCCAAAGAGTTTTATAACCAGAATATTCCGCTCGAAAATTTTAA
>CAYSQR010000229.1:0-2430 GCA_964433195.1 uncultured Kaistella sp.
GAACGATAAATACGATTGAATATAATCTTAATTTTGGTGAAAAACTATACATTTTTAATTCTTTTTATATTTTAGGATTAGTTTATGTTTTCCGCTGTAGTGATGGTTGCAGATTGTGTATCTGTTGCAGGAATTCCTCCTTTGAATGCACTCATTATATACATTGCAACCCTCCATCTGTCGCCGGCTTTTAATTGTCCTGCGTAAGAACCCATTGAGTTTCTTCCGTTCATTAAAACATAATGAACAGAACCAACGGTAATTTCTCTGTCTGCATATTTTGGAACTCCTGAATATGCACCGCTCATAACAATAGAACCTTGTCCGTCTCCACCGGTTCCGTGACAAGCAGCACAGGTTTTATCAAACAAATCTTTTCCTCTTTCAATATCTTTTGCTTGGTTTACAGGATTAAGAGGAGAAACCGTAATTGCTTTGGATGCTTCATAACCGGAATTATATTGATCCGGCGTCATTGCCGTATTAAAAGCTTCTTCTGCAATGCCTTCTTCATTTTGGGCGACAGTTCCGTTTACAGGACTAAGTCCTGTTGCTCCGTTATTTTTCACAAAAGCAGGAATTTCATTTTCGTGGTCGGAATATGCATCTTCGGCTTTCATCAATGGATCATAAGCAACGGGAAAATACATATCGGGAAAATATACCAAAGGTGGATTTTCTTTGCTGCAAGAACTTAGTGAAATTGCTGCGAAACCTAAAATTGCTGTAATTTTTAATATATTCTTGTTCATATTAAGCATCTTTTACAGTTATTTCTTCAACTCCGGTATCAATCAGGATTTGTTTTACCGCATCTACATCATCGGTTACAAATTCCATCATAAATTTATCGTCGGTTGTTCTGGGATCAGGATTCTGAGGAGGACAACTTGGGTACATCTTATTTCTTATCAAAAAAGTAAGTGACATCATATGAGCTGCACAGAACACCATCAATTCAAACATCGGAACCACAAAAGCGGGCATATTATGTGCCCAATCAAATGACGGTTTTCCTCCAATATTTTGTGGCCAATCGTGATTCATCGTGTACCACGTTACCAATATTCCTATCGTAACTCCGTAAACCGCATAGATAAAAGCAGCATCGGAAATCCTTGTTTTCTTTAATCCTAAAGCTTTATCAAGACCGTGAACGGGAAATGGAGTATAAACTTCGTTTATTTTAATTCCTTTATCCATAAAGGTTCTTACGCCGTTCATCAAATCATCGTCATCGGCATAAAGTCCGTATATTATTTTAGTGGTGCTCATCATCTTCTTCTTTTGCTTTATAAGTTTCACCTGATATTTTCAAAATCGTCTTCAGTTCTGCCTGTGCAATTACAGGGAACGTTCTTGCGTAAAGAAGGAATAATACCGAGAAGAACCCGATTGTCCCTAAATATACACCGACATCAATAATCGTCGGTTTAAACATCGTCCAAGAACTTGGAAGATAATCTCTCGAAATATTGATAACAATAATGTCAAATCTTTCAAACCACATCCCGATATTGATGATTAGTGCAACGATGAATGTCCAAATAATATTGGTTCTCAATCTCTTGAACCAGAAAGATGCAGGAACCACCAAATTACAGATAATTAGTGCCCAAAAAGCCCACCAATAAGGTCCTGTTGCGGCACCCGGAGAAAGGTAAGTAAAATCTTCATATCTGGAACCGGAATACCAAGCGATGAAATATTCTGTTGCATAAGCTACAGTTACCATACCTCCTGTTACGATAATTACGATGTTCATAATTTCGATATGATACATCGTGATATAATCTTCCAGATGACAAACTTTTCTGGCAACGAGCAATAATGTTTGTACCATTGCAAATCCCGAGAAAATTGCACCCGCAACGAAATACGGCGGATAAATTGTGGAATGCCATCCTTTAATTACCGAAGTGGCAAAGTCAAAGGATACTGTTGTATGCACCGAAAATACAAGTGGGGTTGCCAAACCTGCCAAAACCAAAGATAACTCTTCAAATCTTTGCCAATGTTTTGCTTTTCCACCCCATCCGAATGCGAGGAAAGTGTATATTCTTTTCGTCCAAGGTGTTTTTGCACGATCTCTAATCATTGCAAAATCGGGAATTAATCCCATAAACCAAAATACCGTAGATACGGAAAAATAAGTAGAGATTGCAAATACATCCCAAAGAAGCGGAGAGTTGAAGTTGCCCCAAAGAGAACCAAACTGGTTCGGTAAGGGGAAAACCCAATATCCTACCCAAACTCTACCCATATGGATTACAGGGAAAATTGCTGCCTGAACTACGGCGAAAATCGTCATCGCTTCAGCGGAACGGTTTACCGACATTCTCCATCTTTGTCTGAATAATAAAAGTACGGCAGAAATCAATGTTCCGGCGTGACCGATACCTACCCACCAAACGAAATTGGTAATATCCC
>CAYSQR010000230.1:0-2425 GCA_964433195.1 uncultured Kaistella sp.
GATGATTGATAAATGATGATTGATAAATGATGATTGATAAATGATGATTGATAAATGATGATTGATAAAGGATTTTCAAAAAAATGTAAATGAAAAAGTTAGTGATTTTCAAAACTTTATTGATAACGATTGGTTTAGCGGTTTTCATTATTACTGCTACGAATACACTCAATACTTTTTTAATAATTTTTGCATATTTTGTATTGCTGATTTTAACTTTTGTAATTTCATTAATTGTTGATTTTGTAAAGAAAACCAATCAAAAACTATTCATTAGTAAAATTTTATTGGTAAGTATTTTGGGTTTAATTATCGGTATTTTCGCTACAGATTTACAAAAAAGGTTCAATCAAAATACTGCGGAAAAATTCATCACAAGAATTGAAGAATACAAAAAAATACACGGAAAATATCCTGATGAAAATCAAATAAAAATTCCGAAATCTGTAAATGGAATTCTCATTAAAGATATGCAATATATAAGAAATTCTGAAATCTATAAATCTGATTATGTGATAAAATATTTTGACGGTTTTTGGGACGAAAAATTATATTTTTCAGACAGTAAAAAATGGTATATTGATGATTAATTATGAAATTTCTAACACAAACATTTTATCAATTATCATTTATCACTCATCAATTATGAAAAAGAAACTCATCGGCATTACCGGCGGAATCGGTTCCGGAAAAACAACCGTAGCGAAAATCATCGAAGAGATGGGTTTTCCTGTGTATTATTCGGATGACCGTGCAAAAAATATCGTGAATGATAATGAAATTTTAAAGCAAAAAATCATCGAACTTCTCGGCGAAAATGCTTATGATGAAAATGGTTTTTATAACAGGAAATTTGTTTCGGAAATTGTTTTTAATGATAATGAACTTTTGCAAAAATTAAATTCATTAGTTCATCCTGCCGTAAAAACTGATTTTGAAAACTGGGTTGAAAATCAGAATGCAGAATTTATCTTTAAAGAAACCGCACTTTTATTTGAATTAAAGCTGAATGAGCAATGTTACAAATCGGTTCTGGTAACCGCAGAAGAGAATATCAGAATCAAACGGGTGATGGATCGTGATGATAAAACTTATCGTGAAGTAGAAAGTATCATTGAAAAGCAAATGCCGGAAAAAGAAAAAATGAAATTGGCGGATTTTGTGGTTTTCAATAATGAAGGAATCGCTGAACTAAAAATTGAAACCGAAAATATCATACATCAGTTGAAAGACATTTCGGATGAACATCAATACAGCGGGACTTCTATATAATATGAAAAATACTCTACCTTACCTTTTTTTATTCTGCTTTACAATTGGTTTCGGACAAGCCAAAAATGACAGTATTGCCATTGAATCCTTATTGAACAAGGCAAAAGTACAGCAAGGGAAATTAAAATATCCCGAAGCATATCAAACCTTCCTCGAAGCATTGAATCTGGCTAAAAAAAACAATCATAAAGCATTGGAATTTAAAACAGAAATCCCCATTGCCAATATGTATATAATGAAAGGCGAAGAAAAATTAGCTAAAGATTTTTTTGAAAACAAATTCCCGGATAAATCTTTTCCAAAAGAAATCCGGTCGTATTATTACCATCGGAAAGCCTTTTACTTTGATCAGAGCCTAAAGCTCGATTCCGCATTGGCTACTGCAAAAAAAGGAGTTGAGATTGCCAAAAAAGCCAACCTGACTTCTGACCTGATAACGCTTTATAATGAAATGGGCTATATCTATGAACGGCAAAAGAAATTTTCCAAAGCCGAAAAGTATTATGACAAAGTTTTAGAATTAACGAAAGATGATTTAAAAACCTATAGCAATACCTATCTGAACAAAGGCAGATTATATTCTTTGATAAAAAAATATAAGGAATCCAACCGGATGCTGGAAGATAATCTGCAGCAAATCGACACAACCGATTGGTATCAAACCAAAGTTTACCTACACGATATAATCTCTCAGAATTATCAACATCTTGGCGACAGCACCAATTACTACAAACACTTGTTTCATAATCGTGATGAAACAATAAACGGTGAGCGTGAATATTCTGAAACCCAATACAAAGATTTACTGCTGAAATACCAGACAAAAGAAAAAGACGAACTGCTCTCTGCAAAAGAAAAAGAAAGCCGGAATCTAACCTATTTGATTATTGGGCTGGTTTTATTAACTATTAAAAGACCATAAAAAACCTATTGTGCATTTAGAAAAAAGTTCAACACAAAGACACAAGATTTTCAATTTTAAATAGTTACATTTTTTAAGGCGCAATGTTTTAACTTCGTTAAAATTGAAAAATCTTTATGAAATCTATTTCAAATGCCCAACAGATAAACCAATAAATAGACAAAAAAACCGCCTCGAAAACGAGGCGGAATTTTTACAATTCTAAAATACTATGATATAGTTATTTTTTGA
>CAYSQR010000231.1:0-2346 GCA_964433195.1 uncultured Kaistella sp.
GTGCTTTTTCATCGAAATATGTTCTTGGCTGTGAAGCATTTGGATAAATATCTTCTAAAGAAACTTCTACGATATTTCCTACAAATTTATCTGCTCCTTCATCTGTCGCAGAATTTACAGTTGCTTTGGATTCGGCACTTAAAATTGCACCCAAACCACGTCCCATTGCTCTTTTTTTGTCTTTCATATTTTTGCTTTCGGCTTTCGGCTTTTGGCTTTCAGCATTTATAAATATTTAAATTTAATCTTGAAAATTTGTAGTTTGTAAGTTTTAACTCTTAACTAAATTTTCGTTTTTCAACAATACTTCTTCCGCTAATTGAAGGTATTGGATGGCTCCTTTGCTTTCTGCATCGTAATTTAAAATACTTTCTCCAAAACTGGGAGCTTCACTTAATCTCACATTTCTACTGATGATGGTTTCAAAAACCATTTCGGGAAAATGCGAATTTACTTCCTCTACAACTTGGTTTGAAAGTCGTAATCGGGAATCGAACATCGTTAAAAGTAGCCCTTCAATATCCAGATCTTTGTTATGGATTTTCTGAACATTCTTTATGGTATTTAATAATTTTCCTAAACCCTCCAACGCAAAATATTCACACTGAATCGGAATCACAACAGAATCTGCTGCAGTTAAAGCATTAATCGTAATCAGTCCCAAACTCGGAGCACAATCTATAATGATATAATCATAATCTTCTCTTACAGTTTTCAATGCTTCTTTCAGCATATATTCTCGGTTATCACGATCAACCAATTCAATCTCTGCTGCAACCAAATCTATATGTGACGGAATAATATCCAAATTCGGGGAAGCTGTTTTTTGAATACATTTTTCAGCTTTTGCACTGTGTTCCAAAAGGTTATAGGTAGAAAAATCAGATTGCTCAATCCCTAAACCGGAAGTTGCATTTGCTTGCGGATCTGCATCAATCAACAAAATTTTCTTCTCTAAAACTCCCAATGCAGCTGCCAAATTCACGGCAGTTGTGGTTTTTCCCACTCCACCTTTCTGATTTGCAATGCCTATAATTTTAGCCATTCTTTACAATTTTAATCTCCAAAAATACACTTTTTTCTGATTTTCAGAGGAGTGTCAATAACTCGGTTTAAGTTAAAGTATTGTTAATTAAAGGTTTATCTCATAAAAAAATTATCCACAAAACGGTGATTTTTGTGGATAACTGTTTTAGAAATCGGTTTTTCTTTTTTCTTTATTCAAACATCATCGAAATTGGGAACTTGAAATAGCTTCTCACGTTTTCTCCATCGAGTTTTGCAGGAATCCATTTTCCTTTTACAGATTTTATCGTTTTTTCTGCTTCTTTGTTAAACTGAATATTGTTTCCCATTGCAGTAATGTTAGAAATAGAACCATCTTTCTCTACAATAAAAGTAATGGTAGTTTTCATTAAACCTCCTGTTCCCTCGAAATTTCCGGTATCGAAATCATTTACTACTTTACTTCGGAATGCATTAATCCCTCCATTAAAAGTTGCTTCTATATCTACTTTTTCCACCGGATTATTGTCCACTTTTGTAGGTGTAATTTCTTGCGGAATTTTTACAGGCGTGTTTTCTATAATTGGTAGCGAAAAATCTGTTGTAGGCGGAATTCCTACTATGTTTTCTGTACCAATTCTTGCGACTTCTATTTCTGTTTTAGAAGTTGCAGGAGTTTCTTTTTTCGCATCTCTTGTAGGAACAGGAATTTCTATTTTCACGGTGCTTTCAATAATCTTCGGTGGAACGATTGGTTTTACCACTTCAGGAATTTTTTCCGGAACTTCGTCAATTGGTTTTAAAATGTGTTCTTCTCCTGTAGGTATTTTCACTATATCCGGAGTTTTAAAAGAATTAATTACAAACGGAGTTATCGCAACTGCTGCAAAAAATGCAACTCCCGTAAACATTGCTTTGAGCAGAATATTACCGGATTCATTCCGAATGGCATAAGCTCCGTATTTTTTGTTTCGCCCGCTAAAAAGAATTTCATCTAATTGAAATTCTTGGTTGTGAAATAAATGTTTCATCATTAAAAAATTTTGATGGGTTAAAAAATAAATTCAATGATGATTATTAGTTTTGTAAGGATTACCGGTAATTACAAAACACTTAACAAATCCTTTGCCAAAATTTTACAAATAAAATACAGCATCTCTCAAAATATTAAAAATTTAATAAACACAAAATAAAAAATCTCCCGTTTTTCAGGGAGATTTTAGGGGTTTCTTCAAAATTTTATAAACCTATTCTTTTATAACTTTTTGGTTAATAGCTTTACCTGATTTTGCAGTTGCTGTTATTATATAAACCCCTTTTGCAAGGTTTGCCACATTTACC
>CAYSQR010000232.1:0-2335 GCA_964433195.1 uncultured Kaistella sp.
CAAATCAGAAAAGAATTGATAGACGCTTGTTCTTCCCTCGAAATCATCGGAAGAGGCGGTGTAGGAATGGATAATATTGATGTGGATTATGCACGTTCAAAAAATATTCACGTTATCAATACTCCTTCTGCTTCTTCGGCATCTGTAGCGGAACTGGTTTTTGCACATTTGTTTTCCGGAGCGAGATTTCTGGAGGATTCTAACAGAAAAATGCCGATTGTAGGAGATTCGGAATTTTCAAAACTGAAAAAAAATTACGAAAAAGGAATAGAACTTCGGGGAAAAACCATCGGAATTATCGGGATGGGAAGAATAGGACAAGAAGTGGCGAGAATTGCACTCGGTTTGGGAATGAGAGTAATCGCGGCGGATAATAATGTGGGAAAAGCAAGTATTAAAGTAAAATTTTATAACAACCAGTTCATCAATGTAGATATTGAAACCGAACCTTTGGAGGACGTACTGAAACATTCGGATTTTATCACGCTTCACGTTCCTGCACAAAAAGGTAATTATATGATTGGTAAAAATGAATTTGAGATGATGAAAACCGGAGTTGCAATTATTAATTGTTCAAGAGGGGGAGTTATAGATGAGAATGCTCTTGTTTCAGCTTTGGATTTTGGTAAAGTTGCTTTTGCAGGATTGGATGTTTTTGAAAACGAGCCGGTTCCTTCCAAAGAAATTCTGAACCATCCGAAAATTTCATTAACTCCTCATACAGGAGCTTCGACTTTGGAAGCACAAGATAGAATAGGACTTTCTTTGTCAGAACAGATTTGCTCTATTTTACAGGTGCATTAAGGATTTCATTTAAAATCAAAAAAAATCCGCCCCAATTATGGAGGCGGATTTCCTAATAATTATTATGAAAAAAAATTAAACTTTTACTTCTGTGTTCATTCCTTCAGGAACATTTCCTGATGAAACTGAAATTTCGGGCATTGCATAAATGTGGGATTTTGCACGAAGTTCCACAATTTTTTTGATGTAGTTCAGATCTTTCGCTTCCTCCAAAGTCATATCCTGAAACTCGTAAATCTTCACTACTTCATTTTGGCTGAACGATTTTTTTACATTTTTCAACTCTTCTTCGCTGTGTATTGCAACACTCGTAATCAATTTATCAACTTCTGTATTTGCAACTTGCGGATTTCTTGTTCCGAAAAGTCTTTCCCAGAAATTTTGTTTCTGTTCAGGAGTATTTTCTCTGTCTGTTCTGTAAATGATATAATCCTGATTTCTGATTCCTGATTGTTCTAAACTTTCAGAAACTTTTTTGGCATCTTCCTGACTTGGAAATAAGCCGACAATGGTGTAATTCATCATAATGATTTATGTTATAAATTCACTGCAAAGATACGATTAAATAAAATAATAAAAAGTTAAAATTTAAAATATTAACATAAAGTTGATAAAAATCATTAAATATTTTATGAATTAAATAATTTTTAAAAATTTAACTTAAAATCTGAAATAAGAATTTTATCTGAAATTAATATTGAATAACTTTGTCATCCAAATCTTATTTAAAATGAATGTCCTGCTCGCTTCAACTTCCACGCTTTTCGGAGGAAATTATTTAGAATATCTGAAAGACGAAATCAGAAAACTTTACGATGGAATCAACGAAATTATTTTTATTCCTTTTGCAAGACCGGGCGGAATTTCCCACGATGATTATACCCAAAAAGCACGTGATTTTTTTTCCGGTTTGAATATTAAAGTAAAAGGACTGCACGAATTTGAGGATAAAACTGAAGCCATAAATTCTGCAAAAGGATTTTTTACAGGCGGAGGAAATACTTTTCTTTTGGTAAAAACTCTGCACGAAGAAAATCTGATGCAGCTTTTAAAGGAAAATGTAGAAAAAGGAAAACCGTATCTTGGTTGCAGTGCAGGTTCCAACATCGGTGGAATCAATATGAAAACGACCAATGATATGCCGATTGTTTATCCGCCGAGTTTCGGTTGTATGGAATTGGTTCCGTTCAACATCAATCCGCATTATCTTGATCCGAATCCGGATTTGAAGCACAACGGAGAAACCAGAGAAACCCGAATTAAAGAATTTTTAACACAAAATAATGCGAAAGTTGTCGGACTTCGAGAAGGAAACTGGATTCGTAGAATAGGAAATCAAATAACCGTAGAAGGTTCTCAGCTCACGAGAATTTTTGAAAAAGGAATAGAACCTTACGAAATTGAACCGGGAAGCGATTTGAGTTCGAGGGTTTGAGAGTGGGGGAGTTTTATGATTGGAGTTGTAAGTCACGAAGTGGCGAAACCTAACGAAGTCAAATATTTTCTACAAGTATTTTTCAAATGCTTTAAA
>CAYSQR010000233.1:0-2292 GCA_964433195.1 uncultured Kaistella sp.
GATTATGAAACTCCCGATGGAACTGCAATCCGCGATTATATTTATGTGGTGGATTTGGCGAAAGCACACGTAAAAGCTTTGCAGAAACTGATTTCGGAAAAATCCGAAACCGTGATTGATATTTACAATCTCGGAACAGGAAAAGGTTCATCGGTTTTGGAAGTGGTGGAAGCATTTGAAAGAGCCAATGATGTAGAAGTTCCTTACCAAATCTGCGACAGAAGAGCAGGAGACATTACCATAGCTTATGCAAATGCCGATAAAGCGGAGAAAGAACTTAGCTGGAAAGCAGATACAAGTTTGGAAGAAGCACTCCGTACAACTTGGAAATGGCAGAAATATCTGGAAACAAGAGAGAATAAAACTTAGAACAGATTCTTAAATTTATTCCAGTAAAATCCCCGAACTATGATCTTCCGTACTTCCTGTTGCAGAAGATAAAACGTTGTTTTCTCTGTTTATTTTCAGAACTCCCATAAAAGCAAAAATCAGAGCTTCCTTGAAATCGATGAGGTTCTTTTCGGGGACGATGATTTCGGTTTCGGTCATACTTTTTATTCTTTCCAAAAAATAAGAATTATACGTTCCTCCACCTGTAAACAGAACTCTTTTTAACCCAAATTCATTGAAGATTTTGGAAATTTGAATTGCAGAATGTTCCGTGAAAGTTGATAAAATATTTTCGGAAGTTTCCTCTTTTAAAAGAGGAAGAATATTTTCATTTACCCATTCTGTACCCAAAGATTTCGGCGGATTTTCCTGATAAAATGGTAATGAATTTAATGATGAAAGAATTTTTCCGTTTACAGTTCCTTTTCTTGCGAATCCTCCGTTTTCATCATAGTTTTTACCAAGATTTTTCGCAAATTTATTCAGAACGATATTTACGGGACAAATATCGAAAGCGATTCTTTTTCCATTTTGTTTAAAGGAAATATTAGAAAATCCGCCGATGTTCAGACAGGCGTCAAATTCGGGGAAAAGCAGCTCATCACCGATTGGAACCAAAGGTGCTCCGTTTCCGCCCATCAAAACATCCTGACTACGGAAATCGTAAACAACCGGAATTTTATTCAAAATTTTTATGGCTCTTCCGTCGCCGATTTGTAAGGTAAATTTTTTCTTCGGCTGATGAAAAACAGTATGTCCGTGAGAAGAAATTAAATCGATGTTTTTCAAAGAATTTTTTTTGATGAAATTTTTCACTTTTTCGCCAAGATAAAATCCGTATTCTGAATTCAGAGTCAAAAGTTCTTCGGATTTCAGATGAATGGAATTTCGGAGTTTTTCTTCCCAGTTTTCGGAATAGGGAAAGGTTTCAGCTTTCAGAATTTCAAATTTCCAAACGTTGTTTTCCTTACCGAATTTTGCAAAGCAAATATCCAGTCCGTCCAAACTCGTTCCCGACATTAAACCGATTGTGTGGAAAATCATAGGGTATAAATTTAGTGAATTTCTTTTAGAGTGAATTTCTTCGAGTGAATTTCTTTTGAGTGAATTTCTTTTGAGTGAATTTCAAATTCACTATTCACTTCCGTAGGAAAATTCACCATTCATTTGCGAAGCAAAATTCACCATTCACTTGCGAAGCAAATTATTTCCCTTTTTCAGGAATTTTTTTTGCATTGATGTCGCCGGAATTGTTGTAGAAAGTATATTCGGAGAAATCGTCTTTAGCTCTCATTCCGTTTGCACCGATAAGAGTAGAGCCGTCTTTATCCGTCACATAAACCGTATCCGAAGTATAAACCAATCTTTTTACCTGATCCCAAAAAACCGATTGCATTGCAAACATTTGGTTTTCGTTGGTAATGATTTTCACATTTCCTTTTGCTTCGTAGAATTTCTTTTTCTCGTTGAACTTGGCATATTTAGCATTGATTTTTCCGGGAACATTGGGTTTGTTTTTATCGTAAAAAAGAATATTGATTCCTTTTCTTGCAACGATATACGGAGAATCAATGTACTCGTATTTTTCGATGAGCGGTGCAGTTGCACGCAGTTTCACAATTCCGGAATCTCTTTGTACAATTTTTGCGTTGTGGATGATTTGCGACGGGAAATTGCTGTTTCTGTTTTTATTGATTTTGGTAAGGTCTTCTTCACAGGAAATCAAAGCAAAAAATATAGCACAACCCAAAAAGACGGCTATACTTTTAGATATTATTTTACTGTAAAATTTCATTTTTAATCATAAAGACGTTTCATAAACCATTTGTCGGCAAAATTAATTCCGATTCTCAGGTTGATGAAATTCTGGCGGATTAGATTATTGTCCAGAGTTCCTCTTTT
>CAYSQR010000234.1:0-2285 GCA_964433195.1 uncultured Kaistella sp.
CAACAAATTCCCTTCTCGTCGTGGTCCTGCTCATACGATTGTGGATTATATGAAACTTCCGAAAGATCAGTTGGAACCCATTATGACCAATTCCGAAAACATTATCCAGTTTGGTCCGAATGCTTATGCAAAACCTGCGACAGGACTTAATATTCTGCGGGAAACTATTATGGGAAGAGAACTTTTCGATGAAGCATTTAAAACCTACGCAAAAAGATGGGCGTTCAAACATCCGGAACCTGCAGATTTATTCAGAACAATGAACGATGCAAGTGCGGAAAATCTCGATTGGTTTTGGAGAGGTTGGTTCTACGGAATCGATCCTGTTGATATTTCCATAGATAAAGTTACGGTTTCCAAACCCGATTTGGATGCAGTTCCAAAATCCCGTGAAACTACTTATACTGTTGATAAACCTTTGCAAAATGATTTCGAAGATATTTCTAAAATCAGAAACCGTGAAGACAAAAATATCACTTTCTATACCGATAAAGACAAGGAAACACAGGATTTTTACTGGCGTTACAATCGCGGATTGGAAAAAGTAGATACCAATAAAAAGTATTCTATAAAAGAAGATAATCTGGAAAAAGTTCCTGAAAAAGACAAAGCAAAATTGCAAAACATTTATGCATATCAAATCGATTTCAGTAACAAAGGCGGAATGGTAATGCCGATTATTCTTGAATTTACTTTCGAGGATGGCTCTAAATTAACCGACAAAAAATCTGCACAGATTTGGAGGAAAAACGAAAAGAACGTTTCGCTCACTTATTCTTTCGATAAAGAGTTAAAATCAATTCAGCTGGATCCAATGAAAGAAACAGCAGATATTGATACAACCAACAATTTCTGGGGCGAAATTCCTGAACCGTCATCAAAATTCCAGGTCTTTAAACAAAAAACAGAAGAAACAAGAAGAGGAGCTTCGCAAGGAATGGTAAATCCGATGCAAGCAGCAGGAAAGAAAAATTAACTATTATTATAGATTACAAAAAGTCATTCAATTTATTTTTGAATGGCTTTTTTTCTGCCAAAATTTCTCACAAAAAACAAAAACCTGCCAAATTTTAACTTCCATCTTTCATCTTTCATCTTCCGACTTCATTGGCACATTCTTGGAGAAAATATGTGGAGAATAATATTTAAAAATCAAAAATAATATGTCAGTAAAATTCAAACCATTAGCAGATCGTGTTCTCATCGAGCCAAATGCTGCTGAAACAACTACTGCATCGGGAATCATTATTCCCGATACTGCAAAAGAAAAACCACAGGAAGGAACAGTAATCGCAATCGGAAACGGCAAAAAAGACGAACCGATAACCGTAAAAGTAGGTGATAAAGTTCTCTACGGAAAATATTCGGGAAGCGAATTAAAACTAGACGGAAAAGATTTCTTAATTGTAAGAGAATCCGATTTGTTGGGAATAATTGGCGTATAGCTTTTAGCGATTAGTAGTATGAGAGATTTCAAAAAATATGAAGTTTGTCAAATAAGTCATCAATTAACCTTGAAAGTATATGAAGTTTCAAGAAACTTTCCGAAAGAAGAAATATTTGGACTTACTTCTCAAATTTAGAAGAAGTTTCGCATCAATTGGTTATAATATTTCTGAAGGTAGCGGACGAAATTCTGACAAAGAATTTGCAAATTTCATTAATATAGCACTTGGTTCTTCAAACGAAGCAGAAAATCAACTGATACTTGCTAAAGATTTAGAATATATAGAAGTTGCACTTTTTGAATCACTCAATGAAGAATTAATTCTTTTAAAGAAAAAATAAGTAGCACTTTGGAATAGATTAAATGGTAATTAGTTTTTAGCTAATTCTAAATTCAAAAAAAATTAAATTAAATAATTGCGGTTTGTAAAAAGCAATAAGCCAAAAGCAATCCGCCAAAAGCAAACATTATGGCAAAAGAAATAAAATTCGATATTGAATCAAGAGACGCTCTGAAAAGAGGAGTCGATGCATTAGCAAATGCAGTAAAAGTAACTTTAGGTCCGAAAGGTAGAAACGTAGTCATCGAAAAATCTTTCGGTGCACCGCACGTTACCAAAGACGGAGTTTCCGTAGCAAAAGAGATCGAGCTTGAAGACCGTGTAGAAAATATGGGTGCTCAAATGGTGAAAGAAGTCGCTTCCAAAACCAACGACATCGCAGGAGATGGAACAACTACCGCAACAGTTCTTGCACAGGCAATCGTAAGAGAAGGTTTGAAAAATGTTGCAGCAGGAGCAAACCCGATGGATCTGAAAAGAGGGATCGATAAAGCGGTC
>CAYSQR010000235.1:0-2269 GCA_964433195.1 uncultured Kaistella sp.
TCGGTATTGAGCGAAACTCCCCTGGAAACCGCATGTCCTCTCAGGTTATCATAAATGATTTTGTCAGGATCGGTATCAAAATCACCTGTGATCCGGTTGGTGAAATAAGAATAGAAACCTACCATGTCAAATGACAGGAATAATTTGTCGGTTGGAATTTTGATGATATAGTTTAGGTTTCCATTATAGGATTGTTCAGGGTTGAGCGTTTCTGCGATCACCACTTTTCTTGCTCCTGTTAATGCCGCGTGATCTTCGGTAAAAAGATTTACAACACGAAAACCTGTACCTAAATTTAACCTCAAAATATGATCTTCGTTAAGTGAAAATTTGTAAGCAAATCTCGGTGTGAAAATGTTTCCGTGAATTGTGTTATAGTCGTATCTGAACCCCAAAAGTACTTTGTGTTTTTTTGCCAAAGAAATTTCGTCTTGGAGAAAAATTCCGGGAAGCCAAGTTTTTTCCGGCTGATTTTCAGAGTCAATATTTTCTGTTGCAACAGAATTGTCGTCATAAAATGTGTAACGTAAAGAGATTCCCGCTAAAAAATCGTGGTTTGCAATTTTCTTGTCCCAAGTTAATTGCCCGAAAGCAATTTTTTGTTCGGCAATGTAAGAAACCTTTCCGTAGCGGCTGTCTTGGTCGTGGTTGATGAGAGAAAATCCAAGAAACATTTTCTCCGGAACCGGGAGTTGGTAATTCCCGAAAATTTCGGCTCGGTTGGTATAAATACTTTCTCCGTAAATTTGGTTTCCACCTCGGTATTTTTTGTTCCATCTCATATCTCCGCCAAAACGGTCTTCGTACATATATCTTGCAGCGATGCTAAATTCACGGTTTTCTTTTCGTTCAAAATTCCATTTTTGGAAGACGGAAATTCGGTTTTGCAAAGTTACATCTGTGAAATTATCGTAGTTGTTATCAATTTTATTTTCGAAATTGAAATAGTTAATTCCCGTTAAAACCGATATTTTTTTGCCGAGATTAAATTTAAATCCGAAATCTGCATTGTACTCTCCCCAAGTTGTAGAAAAAATATCGGCGGAAAATACCGGAGCTTTATATGCTCTTTTCGTAATAATGTTGATTAAACCGCCAACAGCTTCGCTACCATAAAGTGAAGAAGCGGGACCTTTCACAATTTCGATTCTTTCCACCAAAGAATTGGGAATTCCGGAAAGTCCGTAAACTGTTCCCAAAGAACTTACAATCGGCATTCCGTCAATCAAAACCATCGTATAAGGACCTTCTAAACCGTTGATGTGAATATCTCCGGTGTTGCAAATATTACAATTTAACTGAGGACGAACTCCGTTCACATTTTGCAGTGCATCGAAAATATTCGGAGTAGGGTTTTTCTTAAGAAATGCAGAGGTATAAATCTCCACCGGAACCGGACTTTCCAATCGTTTCACGGCTTTCATCGTTCCGGAAATTACAATTTCATCGATGTTTGAGGTTTTTGAAATGTTATGTTTATTTTGTAAAGTATCGGTTAAAACTTTATTTGTTTCTAAGCTATCAATCTGCGAATAAACCAAATTGAATCCTCCGGAAATGACAGAAACTGTAAGATAAAATAGTATTGATTTCATAGAAGTATAATTGTTTTAAGTTTTAATAATTTAAGTTAGATTAATCTAACTTTTTAAAATGAGAAAAAAATTAATTTCACATTGATGCGTGAAATTAATTGCAAAATTTTTGAAAATATTTTATATCATTTCTTTATTATTTAAAGAAGGTTTCATAAAGCAGGTAGAGATTCAGTATAATAATAATGGCGGCAATAATCCAAACCAAAATTTTCAGCCAGGGTTTGTTTACAAATTCACCCATTTTAAGTTTTGAACCGGTGAACATTACCAACGGAACTACCGCAAAACTCAATTGCATCGAAAGAATAACCTGGCTTAAAACCAGTAAATCTGTCGTTCCTTTCTCTCCGTAGAGAATGGTTACAATTAATGCAGGAATTACGGCGATTAATCTCGTTATTAATCTTCTGAGCCAAGGTTTTAAGCGGATGTTCAGGAATCCTTCCATCACGATTTGTCCGGCAAGAGTTCCCGTTAAAGTAGAATTTTGTCCCGAAGCAAGAAGTGCAATCGCAAAAACGATACTTGCAAGAGTAGTCCCGAGAAGCGGAGCCAGCATTTCGTGGGCATCGTGAATATCGGCAATATGATTATTTCCCGAAGTATGAAAAGTTGCCGCTGCAACAATGAGAATCGCCGCATTGATGAAACACGCCAAAAGCAGAGAAACA
>CAYSQR010000236.1:0-2267 GCA_964433195.1 uncultured Kaistella sp.
CCACCGTGTCCGAAATAAAATAAATAAAGACTGTTTCCCATATCATTGGAAATCGCCTGGTTTACCTGTGGATATCTTTGTCCACCTGCAGAAATCTGGGCAGGAAAAGCATCCAAGTAAAGTTTTCGGACGTTGTATTCTTTTTTATCCAACGAAGATTCAAAGGTTGAACCGATAGCAATATTCATTAAATTGTGAAAAGGACCACCTCCATCTGTATCATCATCTACCACGAAATCAAGTTTCATTCTCCATTCTCCGAATGGGGTAGATTGACCGGGAAGTGCATTGTAATATGCTAAAGTTTTATCAATAAGAAGTTTTGCTTCCGATACATTCGCAGCAGGTAATCTTCCGATAGGTAAATCAGGAAGTATGTTGGTTATGGATACCGTTCCGTTGGGAGATGGTATTGTTTGTGGCTGTGTCATCACATAGTAATCATCGGTAATATAGGAATCCGAATAATTACCGCTTTCTTCACTTTCATACCCAGGAACAATATCGGAACCAAGAACATTTTTGCCTTTGTAATCATAAGAAGCATCTCCCAGAATGAAAACATATTTTAGACTTCCCGAATTTTTAAGTTTAGTTACAAAATCCCGAATTGCGGTAATGTCTTTGCTTCCGCTGCTAAATTCGTTATAGATTTTGTGTACATCCACTACGGCAACATTATATTTACCTTGGTAATAATTGGCGAGTCGCTGAGCTTGTCCCATCATTTCCGGAACGGTAATCATCAGATAATCGATATTGGTCAATCCTGCTAAATCCTGATTGTCAATTTTCCCTACAAAGGAAGGAAGAAAAGCACTGCTATTTTTGAAAGCTACAAATTCATTGTAAAAAGTATTACTGTTTGCAAGATAACCGAAAATGAAATTAGCGTTATTTCCGGATTTGTTTATTTTTCTCTTCGCATTGGTAATATCCGAAACATCCCAGATTTGCTCAATATCGGAAGCATCGCTACAATTGAATGTATAAGTATTTCCACTTTCTTCAACAATGTCGTAGCTCCGGAAATTCATTTGACTGCCGTTGAATTTTAGGTCTTCCTTATATTGCACTTCTGCATAATCGAAATAAAATTTTCCGTTCGGGTTGGGTGAAGTATTCGGAGCATAATTAAAACTAAACTGGTTTCCCTGCATATTAGATATATTTCCTTCATAATTTACCAAAATATATTCCCAGTCACTATTGCCATAATCAAAAAGAATTTCATTTTGATTATTGATGTTTATACTTATTTTATTTCCTTGAGATTGGTGTGCAACAACCCTCGATCTGTATTTTATAATATCGCTTGGTTGGATTGGAGATTTGGTGGTGAAAGTAACTGTTTTGTTATTAAATGAATCTCCTGTCCATATTCTCCCGACTTTCATCAGGTTGAATTTCTCCTCATTGATGTACTGATAATCATCATATCGGGTAATGATATTTGAATTTATGGTTTGGTCATAATCCTGTACTCTTTTACCGGGACCCAAATCGAAGTTGATGAAATAATAAGCAAAATCATCATATACATTAATAAAATTACCGGATTTGTCGGTTCTCGTTTCTATTCTTCTGTTTCCGTTTCCATTGGTATTTCCTTCTGTTTTATAAAGATTATATCCGTTCGGACCTTGTGCATAGAAAAGTGCATAATCCTCATCATTCCACACTCCGTCATTTTCACCAATAACTTCTATCGCATTTTCCTGCAAAGCAGCATATCTTGTATCTTGGTTGTGTTCGGGAAGCATTAATCCGCCATTTCCATATATTCTAAAATTTTTCGGATTTACCGAGGCAGGATTTATTCCGTTATCACGTAGAAATTGAGAAGTAATTTTGAAAATCCCGGATTTATCAACTTTTATTTTATAAAAATTACCTGATCTCAAAGGATTATCGGTAGTTCCAATTTTATTTAACTTCATTGAATAAGGAGAAGAAACACCCCCGCTTACAATGCTGAAAGACGAGAGCCGGTAAATATTCCCCTTTTCATACTTTAAAGTAGAAACTCTGATATTGACGGTTTTTTCCTGGGAATAAGGATTATTGTAATAGTTTATACTAGCAATATCTTGGTTAGGAAGAGAATGATATCCTATGTCAAAAAGTTCTTTTGCAGAGATTTTCTCCCATACCAAATTTTGGATTTTCTGATTACCCCCCGGATTTTTATGGGAAAGATAGATGTAGATACTGCTCCCTTCAAAAGAAAACCCCTCATTTTTAAAAAACGGAACAGTGGTTTTTAC
>CAYSQR010000237.1:0-2245 GCA_964433195.1 uncultured Kaistella sp.
AACGAATCTTTGCTTGTTTTCCTGAATGTAATTTAAAGTTTCTTGCATTTTATTTTAATTAAAATTATTTATTAAAAAAGAAATTTTCTTTTCCCCATCCCTAAAGGGTGGAAAATTTAAAAAATCGAATCTTGTAAAAATAAAAAAAATGTTCCGCCGAAACAAAACATTTTTAATCTTTATTTAAAATCTATTAATGATTTTCCTCAGTTTTCACTACTTTCGCTGTATCTATGGTTTTCTCTAATGAGTCTGAAACTGCAGTTTCTGCATTTTTTTCGTGATGACTTTCCTCAGAACCAATTTCTATATCACTGTATCTTTCCGTACCTTCTTCCAGCTTCAGTCTTCCGAGATTTCCACCTGCCTGAATTTTTTTACAGCTTATCGCAACACCTGCAACTGCAATCACTAATATGAATTTTTTCATTATGAAATTTTTGATTTCCCAAAAGTAAGAAATATTGAAGTTTGTGACAAAATTTTTAAAGAGATTTCAGAATAATTTTTCCTTTTCGGGTTTGAGTAAAAATCAAATAACGGTTTCCGCCATCTTTAATTTTATATTTTTTTCTGATTTCATCGGGAGTTAAAGGATGGTTTTTGGAAATAATGTTGAATTTTTCTCCTTTCGTTATTTTTTTGGAATCCGTGATTTCTACCTCCAAAATTCTTCCCGGAAATTTTTTTAGAAGTTCATCGGAAGTATAAAAATGGGTATTCTGATGCAATTTTTTTAAACCAAACTTTTCAGAAATCAGATTAAAAGCACCCGATTTCAAAACCGAATTATTTGGAATGTAAAGATATTTCAGCGGTTCCGAAAATTCAGGTACTGCCGTTTTTTCTTCATTACCAGAAAATTGAAATTCGGGCTCTTTGCTTTCAAGATTGATGCAGGAAATTTTTATTTCCGATTCTTTAGATTTATAATCAATGAAAACCAGCAATTCTTTCACCTCATTTTTCACCGCGATAATCTGTATTTTTAAAATATTTTCCAAAACCGAAATCAGGTAAGAAATATCAATCAATGGCGAAAGTTTGATAATGATTTTTTCTGAAATCTCTTTCAGTTTTTCCTGTATTTCCAATAGATTCGGCGATAAATCTTCTAACAAGAATTTTTTGTTTTTTTCAGAATCTCTTCTTGCCGGATCGAGATACACTACATCAAATTTTCTGTGATTTTCGTTCAAAAACTCTTCTAAATTATTGTTAATAAAATTCGCTTTTCTTCCGAGAGTTTCCCAATTGTGCTTCACTATTTCTAAAAGTTTGGGATTCTGCTCTATTAAAGTAATTTCCTCAAAGTTTTGTGATAAAAAATACGCATCGATTCCGAAACCGCAAGTTAAATCGAGGAAAGATTTTCCTTTTAAATTTCCGACTTTAAATTCTGCTGTAGATTGAGATGATGCCTGTTCCAGATTGAGATTCGGCGGGAAAATAATATTTTCTTTCAGCAGGAAAGGAAATTTTTTTTCTGCAACTTTTCTACCTTTAATCTGTTCTACAATTTCCTGCATCGAAACATCGGGAAACGGCGATTTTTTCAATAACAAAGAATGCAAATCGGATTTCAGATTTGCATTGATGTGGTTTTGGATTTCTATTTTAATTACGCTATTCAAACTTTTTATTAAAATCTTCTATACATTCTTGCTCAATTCTTAAAAATCTATCTAATAAAATATCTTTTCTTTTTTTCTTAACTAATTTTTTTAATGACAAAATTTCTTCTTTTTCAAAATTTGAAAAAATTTTATCGGTTATTAACCAAATATAATTCATTTGATAATGAGCAATAATATTATCAACACCTGATTTTGTTAAATCTTTTAATTGATATTTTGATGTTTCATCTCTAACTTTCTTTTTCACTGCTTCTTTTGAAGGTTCACTTAGTGAATAAATTTCTACAACATCGCTTAATTCTTCTGTTCTGTCTGGATATTTTGTTTTAACAGAATCCGTTACTTTAACTCCTTCTTTTTCTAATTGAGAGAAAACAAATACTGAGATTAAAACAAATAAGAAAAAAAATGCTTTTTTCATTTGATTTAGATGCTGTATATTAATTTATAAAAAATTCTATTTTATTTAAAGACTTCCAAAGGAAGAGAATTCTTGCATTTTCCATTACTCAAACATTTCTGACCAACGAATGGGTTTTATTTTTGAAGAATCATATAAATCGGAAACAGATTTTTTCACTTCCAATTTCGGATAAAGATTGACACCA
>CAYSQR010000238.1:0-2238 GCA_964433195.1 uncultured Kaistella sp.
TGAAATACAGGATCTTCATCGGCTCTGTAAAAATGATATGCACCGCGAATCAGATGGTGTTCTTTGGCAGATTTCCAGAAATGTTCAAAATTTTTGTCGGCGGATTTGTTTCCCATCGTTGCACGGAGAATTACAAATTTAATGGGAATTGCACGGTTTCCGATACTCAAGCTGTCCCATTGAACATCTTCTTTTCTTTGGTAATGAGATAGATCAATCCCGAAAGTTTTATCTGCATAATCGCCGATAATCCTGTTGATTCTTTGCTCTTCAAATTCGGAGTTCGACAGTTTTTTATGCTCGAATTTATTGAAATACATCGCATAGTAAAATGCGATTTTTTGTTTTAAATAAAATCCCGTTCCGAGAAGCGACAAAGCCAGAATCAGCAATAAGATTTCCCACCGTAAAAGAAAATATCTTCTGCGTTTTTTGTGGATTTTCCGGGTGGTTTTTCTTTTAATCGGTCTCTTTGTCATCGCTTACAAAAATAGATTTTTATTTTTCACTTTTCAGAATCTACATAAAAGGATTTCTCCTTTTCGCAACTTTTTTTGTAAATTTGGTTTATAGGTTTTAAAGATGACGAATTTGCCATAATTAAAAGTCAAGCAGGATTAAATGCTGAGTTTAATCAACAATATTAAAATTTATAATATGAAAAAATCTATTTTCCTTATTTTTCTTATCCTCTTTTCCGTTGCAGTTTCTGCCCAAAACAAGGGCTTTTACGAAAACGTTCAGAAAAAGAACATCAATAAAGTTCTGGATGACCTCAATGAATTTGCATCCAAAGCAGATTTCAAGAATTACTTTGCATTGTATGCAGAAGAATCTACTTTTATCGGAACAGATGCCACAGAAATCTGGAACAAAAAAGAATTTATGGATTTCGCAAAACCGTATTTCGACAAAGGAAAAGCGTGGAATTTCAGATCTTTGAAACGGAATATCTATTTCAGCAAAGACGGAAATTACGCCTGGTTCGATGAACTTCTCGATACTCAGATGAAAATTTGCAGAGGTTCCGGAGTTTTGGAAAAAACCGGCGGAAAATGGAAAATCAAGCAATACGTTCTCTCAATGACTATTCCAAATGAGGTGTCCGATGAAGTTACCAAAACGAAAACTCCAATCGAAGACAAATTAATCGAAGATTTAAAGAATAAGTAAATTAAAAAGTATCAAAAAAACCACGAAAAATTTCGTGGTTTTAATATTGAATTTTAAATCTTAAATATTGAATTTCTACGCTCCGTAAGGAATCCAGATATTTTTAATTTCCGTAGCGTGACGAAGAAAAACCTCGCCTTCACCTTGTGCAACATCGAGCCAGTTTCTGTATTTCCCGAAATTTACCCAAGAACGTTTCATACTTTCGGTGGATAAAAGTTCAATTTCTTTGCTTCCTTCTTTTGAACCGAAATACCAAATTCCGTCAATATCATAATGTTTTGCAAGTTCTTTTGCTAATTCTTCTTTTGGTCCAGTTACAATATTCACCGTTCCACCCGGAACATCGGAAGTTTCTAAAATCTGATAAAAATCGGTCGCAGAAAAAGGATGCTTTTCAGATGGAATTACCACAACTCTGTTTCCCATCGCAATTGCAGGAATTACCGTAGAAACAAATCCGAGAAGCGGATTTTCATCCGGACAAATTACTGCCATCACTCCAATTGCTTCCGGCATTGCTAAAGTTACCATTCTTTGAACCGTAGAATGAGCCATTCCGTCGTATTTATCGGCAAAAGCTGCGTAAGTATAAATTCTTTCGATGGATTTTTCTACCTCATCTTTTGCAGATTCCAAACTTTGGTTTGTCATTTCCACGATTCTTTCGGCAAATTCTTCGGAACGAATCGCAAGATTTTCTGCGATATAATACAAAACCTGAGCTCTTGCGTGACCCGTCATTCCGCCCCAAGATTTTTCTGCGTGTGCAGCTTCTACGGCGTTTCTGATGTCTTTTCTGTTTCCTTCGGAAACTTCACCGATATATTCGCCAAAAGCATTTTTCACCTCTAAACTGTAACCTCCATCGGGTCTTGCTTGTTTTCCGCCGATGTACATTTTTGCGGTTCTGTCAATATTTTCAAGAGTTGCTTTTTGGCGGACAAGTCCCGACTTGTCCTTACTTTGCTTTTCGGCTTTTGGAAGAATCGGTTTTGAAGTAAACTCGTCTTCAATTCTCGGTTTCATATATTCGTATAAACCTTCTTTTCCGCCTTCTCTTCC
>CAYSQR010000239.1:0-2183 GCA_964433195.1 uncultured Kaistella sp.
GTTTTCGATTTTCCGTTTCGCCATAAACCACATTCCGACAAGGAAAATTGCAGTGGTAAAAACATCGAGCCAGTTTGCCCAATCCAAATGACCTAATCCTAAAGTTACGTTGCTCATCGAAAATTTATTATCAATAAACGGTTTGTAATAGTAAACGATAATGACAAAAATTAAACTTAAAATAAATAGAATTCCGGCAAAAATCCAATCCTTTTTCTTTGCCCGGGAAACTTCTACGTGAATATGGTCTTCGGAACTTTTCGACCAAAGAATCCATCCGTAAATGCTCATCACGGTATAATAAAAATTAATCATCATATCGCCGAGAAGTCCGAATTTAAAGAGAATATAAACGTAAAGTGCGGTGGAAACAATTCCTGTAGGATAAACCCAAATGTTTTTTTTTATGGAAAAATAAACACTCATCAAACCGAAAATTGTAGCAATTGCTTCCAAAATGATTTGGTAAGTTTCGTAGGATTCATAAGGTTTCAGGAAAAGTTCGTGAAGATTCATATCTGTAAATTCGTTAATACCAATCATCAAATCTAAATATTAAATTCCCGTTTCGGATTGAATAAATAAATAAGCAGAAAGAAAAAAACAGAAACCGCCAGAAAATATTGGTAATAATGAATGGAATTTTGTGATTTCACGATATTTACCGATGAAGTAGAAGTTTTGCCAATTTCGCCAATGATTTTTGAGGCGGCATTATCGAGATTGTTTCCGTCGATATAAGTTCCGCCGGTTTCGTCGGCAATATTTTTGAGAGCATTGGTTTGTCTTTTGGAAATTACGGTTTGTCCCATCATATCGGTTTTGTAGCCCATCAATTGTCCGAAAACGTATTCCGGAATCGGAGCTCCTTCTTCGGAACCTATTCCTACGCTGATTATCGAGATTCCTTCTTTATTTGCGAGTTTTATGGTGGCTTTTTCGTTTCCTTCATTATCATCGCCATCGCTGAGTAAAACCACTTTTCGGGAACCTTTTGCTACATTTCCGAATTTCTCGGCACAGATTTTTATTCCTTTCAAAAAATCCGTTCCCTGAATTTTTATAATATTGGTTTCCACACCGTTGATGTAAGTTTCTACTGCAGTGAAATCTGTTGTGAGTGGCATTATCGATGATGCTTCACCTGCGAAAACCACAATTCCTACTTTGTCGGTTTTCATTCCGTTCATTGTTTGGACGATGATATTTTTGGCTTCATCTAAACGGTTTGGTTCCACATCTTGTGCATTCATCGAATTGGAAACATCGAGCAGAAAAATGACATTATTCATTTTCTGTTTGGTTTCTATTTCTTCGGAACCACTGAGTAAATCGGCAATGGAAAGAATTAAAAATAAAGTTGCAATCAGATAAAGTACAGGTAATATTTTTGAAAATGCAGATGGTTTTTCAAACAGTTCCTCCTGAAATCTGGATTCTGCAAAGACATTTTTTTTGCGGCTTTTCCATTTGAGATAATTAATCATCAAAATCCCAAACAACGGCAAAAGCAGCAGCAAAAGTAAATACCAATAATTTTCTATATACCAATTCATTTTTTTTATCAGTAATAAGCAATTAGTAATGAGTAATCAATTTATTAATAATTTAACAAGCAATACTCAAGATTCAATATTTATGGTTTGAAATTTAAGACTCAAACTCTCAAACTCAACAATTCATCATCCCAAAAATTTATAAAAAACCCAACGCAAAATTGCATCGAGGAATAATATTCCTAAAGCAATCCACAGAAAAATCCTGAAATGTTCCTGATAATTATAGAGTTTGGTTATTTTTATTTCTGATTTTTCCAGCTGATTGATTTCGTTATAAACCTCTTCCAAACTTTGATTGGAAGTTGCCCGGAAATATTTTCCATCGGTAGTTTGTGCAATTTCCCGAAGAACAGGTTCATCAATTTTCACTTCGGTTTCCGTAAAAACGAGGTCGCCGAAAATATCAATCTGAGTAGGCATCAAAGCATATCCGTTTGTTCCGATTCCTATGGAATATACTTTTATATTGTTGTTTTTTGCCAGCTTCGCTCCAACTTGAGGAGGCATTGCATTTTCAATCGTATTTACTCCATCGGTCATCAAAATAATGATTTTACTTTTTGCTTTGCTGTGTCTTAAATGATTTACCGCAACAGAAAGTCCTTCTCCGATTGCTGTTCCTTG
>CAYSQR010000240.1:0-2083 GCA_964433195.1 uncultured Kaistella sp.
TATCATCTGCGAGAAAAATAAAGCTTTAAATATTTTTTTTAACAAATTTAAACAGACTTTAAGATTTTGATAAGTTCAATCTGACTACACTAATTGACCGATAACATCCCATCAATTATTTGCAGATTATTCGTTTTTTAATTTATAAATCCCGAAAACAAAATCACTTGGATGATTTTTAAGAAACTCGTCTTCTAATGAAAAAACCTGATGTAAAATTTCTTTTTTCTCTTCACTCAGTTCTATAAAATGATGGGCAATGTCTTTTAACGCACTTTGCAGAATATTATTTCCATAAGGTTTTTCCTCAATGATATTGAAATAACGATGAATAGAAGGAAGAATGTTTACCGAATCCACACATTCCGAAGGGTCTGCAACAATCATCCGCAAAACTCCCGAACCGTGATATTTGTTTTTGTAGATATTTGTTTTGTGTATTTTTGTGTATTTTTTCGGGATGAGCTTAATCGCTTTATTAATCCACCTGATTTGCTCTTTAGAATATTGTAATCTGCTGTTGCCAACAAATTCGTTAATAATTAAATATCCGTTTGGTTTTAAATTCCGGATGACGGTGTTTTTTATAAAATCATCCATTTTATCGAAATGATGCAGAGAAGCGTGAAAGAAAACAACATCATATTGATGAGGTTCAAAGATATGTGTTATGATATTTTCCGCATAGAATTTAATATTATTTAATTGTTTCTCTTTTGCAATATTGGAAGCCGTTTCCATTAATTGGTCTGAAAAGTCGTAACAGTGGATTTCGCAATTTTTATTGAGTTCGGCTAACTTTATTTCGTGGCTGCTCACTCCGGAACCTATTGAAAGAATTTTTACGTTTTTTTTATCATTAAAAAAATTCGCAGTTAAATACGTTTCATAATCGGTGTTTTCATCTCCGGTAATGAGCTTGTTCCATCTTTTTTTTACTTCGGGAACCAGCCAGAAGTTTGAGGTTTCGATTTCCTTTTCATTAAAAGCACTTTGAGTTCTTTTATGGCTATTCAAATTTAATTTGGACAGTAAAAAAGAAAGACCTCTCTGATGAAGTTTAATATAGATGTCTTTGATATCTTCAAAGGTTACAATTCTCATTACAAAATATTTTTTAGGTGCGTAAAAATTGGTCATTTTTCTTTGGCAAATATAATTTTTTTAAATTGCTTTTTTAATCCTTAAAAGTTTGCGAAAAAAAATGATAAGTTTATTTACATATCTTTATATTTGCAACACAAGACTTTATGTTAATGAAAATTAAATTCCTCATTCTCGGTTTGGTTGTTTTATCGGTTTATTCGTGTAAAACACCGTTGAATATTGCGAAAGTAAGTCCCGAGAAAAACATTTCCATTGCCAAAGATTTACCGGAAGATAATGATTTTACGAAAATCATCGAACCCTACAAAACGGAGCTGGAAGGAAAAATGAATACCAAAATTTCGCATACTTCCGTAGATTTGAATAAGCAGGGCGACAACAGCAATCTCGGAAATCTTTTGGCAGATTACACTTTTGAAGGAGCAGAAGAATGGGCGAAAAAAAACGGAATATCGAACGGAATTGATGCAGCGGTAATCAACATCGGAGGAATCCGTTCTACAATCGGAGCAGGAGATATTCTCATTAAAAATATTTATGAAGTGATGCCTTTTGAAAACGAATTGGTCATTGTAAAAATGAAAGGTTCCGATTTGCAGGGACTTTTCGATTATTATCTGAAAACGCAGAAAAACAACCCTGTTTCCCGTTTGTATATCGAAACCGGAAACGGAAAAATAACGACCCAATTAATCGGCGGAAAATCTCCTGAACCAAATAAATTTTACTATATTTCGACTTCCGATTATTTGGCTTTAGGAGGCGATAGTATGGCATATTTTGCGAAAGGAGAAATGATTTCTACGGGAATTAAACTCAGGGATTTATACATAGAAAAATTTAAAGCAAATCCTGAAATTACGGTTCCGAAAGATATTCGTTTAAAATTTAACACCAAATAAGAAATGAACAGAAAACAATTCCTGAAAACAGTTGGTGGCGGAACTTTGGCAATGACTTTAGCTCCGAATTTTCT
>CAYSQR010000241.1:0-2079 GCA_964433195.1 uncultured Kaistella sp.
AGTAGAAGTGATTCATTTATTGAAACTGAAATCGGTTTTGGTTGATGTGGATTATGATACTTTCACGATGAATATCGATAAGCTGAAAGCAGCAATCACCCCAAAAACAAAAGTGATTATTCCCGTTCATCTTTTCGGACAATGTGCAAATATGGAAGAAATCCTGAAAGTCGCAAAAGAACACAATCTCTATGTAATCGAAGATAACGCACAAGCAATCGGAGCAGATTTTGTGTTTTCCGACGGAACTTCCAAGAAATCGGGAACAATGGGAACAATGGGAACAACTTCTTTTTTTCCTTCCAAAAATCTCGGTTGTTACGGAGATGGCGGTGCAATTTTTACCGATGATGATGATTTGGCTTATAAACTTCGTGGCATTGTAAATCACGGGATGTACGAAAGATATTATCACGATGAAGTAGGAGTGAACTCTCGTTTAGACAGTATTCAGGCGACAGTTCTCAGAAAAAAACTTCCGCTTTTGGATACTTATAATGAAGCCAGAAGAAAATCCGCAGATTATTATGACGAAGCTTTTGCAAACCATCCGAATATTCTCACCCCGAAAAGAGCCGAAAATTCCACCCACGTTTTTCATCAATATACATTGAGAATCCTGAACGGAAAACGAAACGAGTTGCAGCAATTTTTAGCAGAAAAAGAAATTCCGGCAATGATTTATTATCCGGTTGCACTGCGAAAACAAAAAGCCTATTTTCAGGAAAGTGAGGACAAAGATTTTGTGAATACCGATAAACTTTTAGATGAAGTAATTTCTTTACCAATGCACACCGAACTGGATGAAGAGCAACTGAAATATATTTCCGATGTGGTTTTGGAATTTATGGGATAGTTTTATGAAAAAAATAATCGTTCTCTTATCTCTGATTTTTGCTCAATTTGCTTTTTCTCAAAAAGCGGACAAATTTGTTATTAACGATTATTTGGTAACATTTCCAAAAGTTGTAGAGGTAAAAAATTTAAACAAGGTTTCGGGACAATATCATTTTGTTGATAATAAAAAAAGTAATATACAAGTTTCTATTCGAAATGCATCTATAATGGAATTTTATAATCCGAACTTTGATAAAACTCAGTTGTTAGAGGCATATTATAAATGGGATTTTGATTATTGGAAAGAAAATTCAATCGGAGCAGAAATAAAAGAAATTTCAAAAAAAATAGACGAAAATTATATTCTTTGGGAAATTGTCCACAAAGAATTTTCAACTGTTTTTCTTTTTGGATTTATTGATGAAAAAATTGTTTCTATTTCTATCAATAATGAAAAAATTTCACAATCTGACAAAATTAAATACCTTGTCAATCTTTACAAAACTATTTCAAAATTTGAAAAATAAAATATGACAATACTCGTTACAGGCGGACTTGGTTACATTGGTTCTCACACGGTGGTAGAACTTTTAAATAATAATTTCGATGTGGTTATCGTAGATGACTTATCGAATTCCGAAAAATTTATTCTTAATAATATCGAAGAAGTTACAGGGAAGAAACCGGTTCTTTATCCTTTCGATTTAAAAAGAAAAGAATTGCTTTCTCAGGTTTTCGATGCACATCAAATTGATGGCTGTATTAATTTCGCAGCGTTCAAAGCAGTAGGAGAGAGCCAGGAAAAACCGCTGGATTATTACGAAAATAATTTGTTTTCATTAATTAATATTTTGCAGGAATTTAAAGAAAGAAATATTTCCAATTTCATTTTCAGTTCCAGTTGTACGGTTTACGGACAAGCTGATAAACAACCGATTGATGAAAATACACCGCTGAAAATCCCCGAATCTTCCTACGGAAAAACCAAGCAAATGGGAGAAGAAATACTGAAAGATTTTGCAACCGCTTATCACAAAAAAATTTCTTTGCTAAGATATTTCAACCCGATCGGAGCACATCCTTCTGCGAAATTGGGCGAACTTCCTTTGGGAATCCCGAATAATCTTGTTCCTTATGTTACACAAACCGCTTCCGGAATTCGGGAGAAACTCAATATTTGGGGAAATGATTATGAAACTCCCGATGGAACTGCAATCCGCGATTATATTTATGTGGTGGATT
>CAYSQR010000242.1:0-2064 GCA_964433195.1 uncultured Kaistella sp.
AATTATGAAAAAATCTATTTTATTCTTCGGCTTAGTTGCCGGAACTTTGGGTTTTGTGAAAGCTCAAAATGTGAACATTCCCGATGCGAATTTTAAAACAGCATTGCTTAATCACATTCCTGTCATTGACACCAACGGAGATGATGAAATACAGGTTTCCGAAGCGGAAGCATTTGCAGGAATGATAGCTTGTTATAACAAAAACATTGCAGACCTTACAGGAATAGAAGCATTTGTAAATCTTACAGAATTAATGTGTGCAAAAAACCAATTGACAAGTATAGATGTAACCAAAAATACAGCTTTAACATTTTTAGATTGCTCTGAAAATCAACTAACCAGCTTGGATGTAAATAAAAATACGGCTTTAACAACTTTGAATTGTTATATGAATCAATTGACAGCTATAGATGTAAGCAAGAATGTGGCTTTAACACGTTTAGATTTTATCTTCAACCAACTGACAAATATAGATGTAACTCAAAATACATCCTTGAAAGAATTATGGTGCTATGATAACCAGCTCACAAGTCTGGATGTAAGCAAAAATACAGCTTTGGAATTTTTGGCTTGTTTCAGAAACCAACTGACAAGTTTGGATTTGAGCAAGAATACGACTTTGACAACTTTAGGATGTTCTGGTAATCAATTATTGACAAGTCTCAATCTGAAAAACGGAAATAATGCTGCGATAACTACGATGGCGGCACAAAATAACCCAAACCTAACCTGCATACAGGTAGATGATGCTTTTGCAAATCATCCCGGTTGGCAAAAAGATGCAACAGCACTTTACAGCACCAACTGTAGTGGCGGTGGAACAGAACCGATTGTTTACATTCCGGATGTGATTTTTAAAACCTATCTTTTAACAAGAGCCGATATTAATATCAATGGCGACAGCGAAATACAGGTTTCCGAAGCGGAAGCATTTGCAGGAGAAATAATTTGTAATGATAGAAATATTGCAGACCTTACAGGAATAGAAGCGTTTATCAATATCATCACTCTTGATTGTAAAAATAACTATTTGACAAGTATAGACGTAAGCAAGAATACGTTTTTGAAAACCTTAGATTGTTGGAACAATCAGCTTACAAGTTTAGATATCAGCAAAAATACAGCTTTGGAGTATCTGGATTGTGATGAGAATAAATTGACAAGTCTGGATGTAAGCAAAAATACTGCTTTGATACAATTGTGGTGTATCAGTAACCAACTGACAAGTCTGGATGTAAGCAAAAATATTGCTTTGATACGTTTAGGAGGTGGAGATAACCAACTTACAAACCTGGATATAACAAATAATACCGCTTTGACAACTTTATATTGTTACAGCAATCAACTTACAAGTTTGGATGTAACCCAAAATACGGCTTTGATATATTTATATTGTGCAACCAACCAACTGACAAGTCTAAATCTTAAAAACGGAAATAATGCTTTAATAACGACGATGAATGCAACCAACAATCCAAATCTTACCTGCATACAAGTTGATAATGTTGCCAATGCAAACTCATACAGTGGTTGGCAAAAAGATGCAACAGCAAAGTATAATACGGATTGCAATATTGTTTACATTCCCGATGCGAATTTTAAAGCGTATCTTGTAGGAAACTCGTCTATCAATACGAACGGAGATAGCGAAATACAGGTTTCCGAAGCGACTGTTTTTACAGGACAAATAAATTGTTTCAATATGAACATTACCGATCTTACCGGAATTGAAGCATTTGTAAATCTTACGCAATTATGGTGTGACAACAACCAATTGACAAGTTTGGATGTAACCCAAAATACAGCTTTGCAATATTTATATTGTCGAACTAATCAACTTACAAGTTTGGATGTAACGAAGAATACGGCTTTGAAAGATTTAAGGTGTAATGAAAACCAATTGACAACCTTGGATATAACCAACAATACCGCTTTGACATATTTGGTTGTTATAAGGAATCAGCTGAGCAGTCTTGATGTGAGCAAGAATACCGCTTTAAACGTTCTATTATGCTATGAAAACCAATTGACAAGTTTGGATGTAAGTAAGAATACGGCTTTGAC
>CAYSQR010000243.1:0-2038 GCA_964433195.1 uncultured Kaistella sp.
AATGATGAGGATAAAGAAAAATTCAAAAACATCAGTATCGAACTTTCCAAAAAATCTTTACAATTCGGGCAGAATGTTTTGGCGGAAACCAATAATTATTTCAAACATATTCCTGATGAAAAAGATTTAGCGGGAATTCCCGAACCGATTTTGGAGCAATTCCGTGAAGAAGCGAAAGAAAGAAATCTCGACGGTTTTGTGGTAACGCTGCAATATCCGAGTTATATCCCGTTGATGACGTATGCTGAAAACCGTGAACTCCGAAAAGAATTAGCTTTAGCAAACGGAAAAAAATCTTTTAATAATAATGAATTCGACAACCAAAATTTAATTAAAGAAATCATCAGTTTAAAACATCAAAAAGCAAAACTTTTAGGTTATAAAACTTACGCCGATTATGTTTTGGAAGAACGAATGGCAAAATCTCCCGAAAAAGTTTTGGTATTTTTAAATGAACTTTTAGACAAAGCAAAACCTTTCGCGAAAAGAGAAATCGAAGAACTGAAAACCCTTGCAAAAACTGATGGAATCGATGAGCTGCAAAGTTACGACCACGCTTTCTATGCCGAAAAATTAAGAAAACAAAAATTCGATATTGATGATGAAGAGCTGAAACCGTATTTCCCTTTGGAAAAAGTTCAGGAAGCGGTTTTCGGTTTGGCGAAAAAACTTTTCGGTTTGGAATTTAAAGAAATTAATGACATTCCGAAATACCATCAAGACGTGAAAGTTTACGAAGTGCTGGAAGATGGAAGTTTGCAAGTAACATCGAACATCCATCATCCATCATCCAACCTTAAAGCATTGCTTTATGTTGATTATTTCCCGAGAAAAGGAAAAAGAGCAGGAGCTTGGATGACGAGTTTTAAAAATCAGTTTAAGAAAAACAGTGAAAATTCGAGACCGCATATTTCGGTGGTTTGCAATTTTTCCAAACCGACTTCCGACACACCGAGTTTACTGACTTTTCAGGAAGTTACGACACTTTTCCACGAATTCGGTCACGCTTTACACGGGATTTTAGCGGATACCGTTTATCCGAATCTTTCGGGAACTTCGGTAAAATGGGATTTCGTGGAACTTCCGTCCCAGTTTTTGGAAAACTATTGTTACGAACCGGAATTTCTGAAAACCTTTGCAAAGCATTATAAAACCGGAGAAATTTTACCCGATGAAAAAATCCGGAAAATCTCGGATTCCAAAAATTTCATGGAGGGTTATCAAACTTTACGACAACTTGGTTTCGGGATTTTGGATATAGCGTATCATTCTTCCGGAGCTGAAGCGTTGGAGAATTTGAGCGTGAAAGCGTTTGAGGATAAAATCACAGAAAATACACAGCTTTATCCTAAAAATCCGGAAACCGTGATGAGTACAAGTTTTTCACATATTTTTCAGGGAGGTTATTCTGCAGGATATTATTCTTATAAATGGGCAGAAGTTTTGGATGCGGATGCTTTTCAATACTTCAAGGAAAACGGAGTTTTCAATCCTGAAATTGCAGCGAAATATAAAATTTTACTTTCTTCCGGCGGAACAAAAGATCCGATGGAGCTTTATGTAAATTTCCGGGGAAGCGAACCGAAAGTAGAGAGTTTGCTGAAAAGAGCGTTTGGTTAAGTTTGATTGAGTTCGAGGATTTGAGAGTGTTACTTTGTCAAAGTTTTCAGAAGCATTTTTGTTTACTTTGACAAAGTTTTTTAATTAGCAGATGATACCAATTTATTCCTCGCTTTTGCGAGCATCGGAATCGAGATAATTCCCATTATAACCATAATTCCCAATTGCATCGTGTGGGAAATAAATGCGTAAGAAAGTCCGACTTCTCCACCTTCTTCGGGATTTTTTCCCATCGAAAGAAAGAGTGCCATAACTCCTAATTTCAGGGCAAAATGAAACGCACCGATTCCGCCGGAAGCAGGAACCATCATTCCCAAAGTTCCAACCACGATAATGAAAAATCCGTCTGCAATGGTAAAATCCGAAGTTTCGGGAAGTGAGAAACAAACCAGATAAGCTCCCAAATAATAGCAAATCC
>CAYSQR010000244.1:0-2033 GCA_964433195.1 uncultured Kaistella sp.
AATTTCATCCACTTCGGTTTTGGTTCGTCCTTTTTTTTCGGCTTTTGTAATGTAATGCGGATAAACTCCTGCAAAAGCCATTTTGTACACCCTTTCTTTGTTTTTGTCGTGCATTTTATTTTCTAATTTATTTGTTGCAAACTACTTTCCTGCATTAAAATTATTCAAAGTTTCCTCATACATTTTTTCATACAGCGGAAGAATATTTTTCAAATCGAATTTTATCGCTTGTTGTTTTGCGTTCATTTTCATTTGTGAAAGAAGATTTTCGTCGCTTAGCAATTTGATGGTGTAGTTGCTCATCGCTTCCACATTTCCGGTTTCGGCTAAAAATCCGGTTTCTCCCTGAATATTTACTTCCGGAATTCCACCTGCGTTGGAACTGATGACCGGAGTATTTGCAGCCATCGCTTCGAGTGCAGCCAAACCGAAACTTTCCTGTTCGGACGGAAGCAGAAAAACATCGGAAAGCTGCAAAATTCTATACAAATCATTCACTTTGCCGAGAAGGCGTATTTGACCAATTAAATTGGGATTTTCTTCCAGAAACTGGTTTACGATTTCCATATCGGGACCTTCTCCGATGATGACTAATTTTGATTTTACTTTTTGCTGTACGTTTTTAAAAACCTGCAACACATCGCCGATTCTTTTTACCGGACGAAGATTGGAAACGTGAATCAGTATTTTTTCATCATCATTGGCAAACTGATTTCTGTTGCATTCTACACATTCATCAAATTCGGAATTGTCGATAAAATTGGTAATGACCTGAATTTCTTTTTTGATATTGAAAATTTGCAGCGTATCTTTTTTCAAACTTTCGGAAACGGAAGTAATCGTATCGCTCTGATTGATAGAAAATTCCACCGCGTGTTTGTAACTCGGATGTTGACCGACCAAAGTAATATCCGTTCCGTGAAGCGTGGTTACCAAAGGAATATCTTTTCCTTCTTCTTTCAGCATTTGCTTTGCAGTAAACGCTGCATAAGCGTAAGGAATCGCATAATGAGCGTGAAGCAAATCGAGTTTATAAAGATTCACAACCCGGTAAATCATCGAAGAAAGTGCAATATCATACGGTTGATATTGGAAAAGCGGATAAGTCTGCACATTCACTTTATGGAAAAAAATATTGGGATTGGTAATATCGAGTCGTGCGGGAAGTGCAGAACTGATGAAATGCACTTCATAACCTTTGTTGGCTAAAGACATTCCTAATTCCGTAGCGACGATTCCGCTTCCGCCGTAGGTTGGGTAACAGAGAATTCCTATTTTCATAATTTTGTTAATTTCTGTGATTATTTCCGGCAATTTCATTCAAATAAATTAACTTATTATCTCGTAGAATGAACATTTTTACTGGAAAAATAATATCGATAATTGGAGGATTTTTTATGATGTAATTCTGCAAATCTGTTTTTTTTGATATTTTCACCAAATTTTTAATTTGGTTGGATTCGTCAATAATGAAAGTTTTTTTAAGTTGGTCGCTTTCATATACACCATAATAGTTTTGTCCCAATTTATTTCCAATTCCAGAAGGTGAACAAGTGATATAGACGGCTGTATTTTCATCTGCAGAGTTTACAAATTTTGGAGGTAAAATTATAACTTTATATATGAAATTAATTTCACCAAACATTTTTTTTGAATCTTTTTCAAGTGGATTTTCTTTTTGATATTTTAATAATTCAAAGAAAATTTCATCTTTCAAATCTGAATCATTTTTTTCTTTTTGACAAGAATTGAAAATAACAAAAATTATTAAAATAAAAACGCCAAATTTAAATGATGTTCTATTTCTTTTCATTCATATTAATTTTAGATTGCGGTTTCAAATCTATTCCCATTGCCGGTTTCAAATTTTCATTCACCAAAACCGGCAATCTCCCTGAAATTTTTGTTTGTCCCAAAAATGCTTTTGCAGTTGCCGTCATAGAATCGTAGTTGTTTTCGTAGGAAACCAAAACAGTGGAAGTTTTAGAAATATCCACATCTTTCAAAGCATACGGACTTCCGAAAACATTCAG
>CAYSQR010000245.1:0-2031 GCA_964433195.1 uncultured Kaistella sp.
TGCTAAAACTCCCCGCCATCGCAAACCCCCGAAACGTTATAGGCAATTTTAAAGAAAAATTCCGCTGAAAATGAAAGTTCAAATAATTTTCGCATTTACACTTCTATTATTTTTATTAAACTGCGAAAAAAAGTCGTTTGAGGAATTTGACTTTTCATATGGAAATTCTTTTGAAACTGATTTTTCAATCAAATTTAATAATTCAAATGATTCCGTTTTTATCAGGGAAAATTGGTCTGCTAACGATAATTCTTCAAGAATAAAATCTCCCAAAAGCAACACAAATTATATTTCAAGTTTAAGTACTCTTCAGAAGCAGAAACTGGACAGTTTTATGTCGCAAATAAAGTTTAAAATATATGACAGCATTTACTTTGAGAACTATCAGGATGGAAATCACTACAGAATTTATGTAAAGAAAAATGGAGAACAAAAAATGATTAGCGTTCACAGTAATAATGCACCGAAAGAGCTGGACGAATTTGCATTTTGGATTTATGAGGTAAAGAAAAATCTCAAACTTACCGAAACGAAAAAAGTGCTAAATTTCAAAAGTAAAATTGAAACTCCAAAACCACCAGAATTATAAACATCACTTAACTCGGGCTAAAAACTGCCTATAACAGCGGTTTTGACAAACGCAGAGTGAAGTTTGAATTCTGCAAATTAGCTTTAAAGACTGCTTTCTTTCTGATATTATACAAAAAAAATCCGGTAAAATTATTTTACCGGATTTTTTAATATGTTGAAAATCTTATGCTTCTTCAGCAGGAGTTTCAGTTTCTTCTACTTTTTTCGGAGCAGGAGCTGCTTTTGCTTTTGGAGCAACTTCTATCGGTGCATCAGAAACCACATCAAATTCATAGTTATATTCTACATTTCTGTGAAGTCTGATTAACGCAGCAAACTTACCGGTTCTCTTAATGGTGTTCCCCGGAATTTTGATGTATTTCTTATCAACTTCTACTCCGGCTTTTGCCAGTTCTTCAGAAAGGTTTGCATTGTTTATAGAACCGAAAAGTTTATCACCTGTACCTACTTTCGTAGCGATGGTAATGTTTATTTTCTTCAATTGTTCTACAATTGCATTTGCATTTGCAACCAATTTAGCTTCTTCTTCTTTTCTTGCTTCAAGAGTTGCCTCAAGATTCGCTCTGTTTTTAGGAGTTGCTAAAAGTGCTAAACCTTGCGGAAGTAAGAAGTTTCTTGCATAACCCGGTTTTACATTTACTGTATCAAACTCAAGTCCTAAGTTTTCTACGTCTTTTTTTAGGATAATTTCCATTGTTGTTGTCCTTTTTAATTTAGAAGTTAGATTTTAGAGGTTAGAAGTCAGATTAAATACGACAACCAACAACTAATAACCAACAACCAATGATTAGTAATTATTTTAATAAGTCAGCTACATAAGGCATCAAAGCAAGATGTCTTGCTCTTTTGATTGCTGCAGAAACTTTTCTTTGGTATTTCAAAGAAGTTCCGGTGTATCTTCTCGGGAGGATTTTACCTTGCTCATTTACGAACTGAATAAGGAAATCGGCATCTTTATAATCTACGTGCTTGATTCCGAATTTTTTGAATCTACAGTATTTTTTTTCAGATTTTGTATTGATGTCAAGCGGAGTAAGAAATCTCACTTCGGATTCACCTCCTGCAGAGGCTTGTTTTGCCATATCGTCTATTGCCATTGTTTTAAAATTTTGAAAGGTTAATAATTAAGCTTTTGCAGTTTTTACTTTGGTTCGTCTTGTAACTGCGTAATCGATAGCGTGTTTGTCGAGTTTTGTAGTCAGATAACGGATTACTCTCTCATCACGTTTGAAGGCAAGTTCCAAATCTGCAACCACAGTTCCTTCTCCTTTAAATTCGATTAAAGTATAAAATCCGTTCTTTTTCAATTGAATCGGATAAGCTAATTTCTTAAGTCCCCAATTTTCTTTGGCAACAGTTTCGCAACCTTTTTCTTTTAAAAGGTCTTCAAATTTTTTCACTGCTTCCTCCACCTGTGCGTCAGATAGAACGGGAGTTAAA
>CAYSQR010000246.1:0-2014 GCA_964433195.1 uncultured Kaistella sp.
AATTTCGCAATCGGTAAAAGCATACAGTGCATCAATGGTTTTGTCGGGCGAAACATCATTATTGAGATGAATGTTAATTTCTACTTCATCGGAAGTATTGTCCTCAATTTTCTTGATTTTTATTTTTCCTTTTTCATTGGCTTTGATGACAGAATCTATCAAATCTCCTGTGTTTTTCCCGAAAGGAAGTTCGGTAATGCAGAGTGTATTTTTATCTTTCTGGATGATTCTTGCTCTGGTTCTGATTTTCCCGCCTCTTTCGCCGTCATTATAACCGGAAACATCGAGCATTCCTCCGGTTAAAAAATCCGGAAAGAGCTGGAATTTTTTTCCTTTCAGATAAGCAACCGAAGCATCAATTAATTCATTGAAATTATGGGGCATAATTTTCGTGGAAAGTCCCACTCCGATTCCTTCTACTCCTTGTGCAAGAAGCAATGGGAATTTTACCGGTAAATCAATCGGTTCGTTGTTTCTGCCGTCATAAGATTTTGTCCATTCCGTAGTTTTCGGGTTGAAAACGACTTCCAAAGCGAAAGGAGTTAATCTTGCTTCGATGTATCTTGCTGCAGCTGCAGAATCTCCGGTAAAAATATTTCCCCAGTTTCCCTGTGTATCGATGAGGAGTTCTTTTTGCCCGATCTGCACCATCGCATCAGTAATGGAAGCATCTCCGTGCGGATGATATTTCATCGTGTTTCCTACGATATTGGCAACTTTATTGTAGCGACCATCTTCCAGTTCACGCATAGAGTGCATAATTCTCCGCTGAACCGGCTTTAATCCATCGAAAATTGAAGGAATCGCCCTGTCTAAAATGACATACGATGCGTAATCCAAAAACCAGTCTTTATACAGACCGGAAACTTTTTTCAGGGATTCTTCCCGATGATTTTCTTGTTCTTCCATCAACTATTTTGCTCTCTCTTTAGTTCTTTGTTTTGTCTAATGACCTTATTTAATGAAAATTTCAAATCTCTAACTTCTTTTCTAGTTAAATATGAAATGTCATATTTTAAAATAACCGAATATGATTTTTTACTCGAAATGGTAACAAATAATCTTTTAAAAATAAATGCATTTACAATTTCATAACTCAATAATTTATATTTCGGAAATTCGTCGGATAACGATTTATCCAAAAAAACGATGACATTACTGTTTTTGAAATTCAGAGCTTCTCCGTCACTGTCGTATTCAAAAATCTGTCTTCCTCTCACATAAAAAATAATAAGTAAAATCGCAGGAATCACTATAAATAATAAACTAATCCATTCTCCTACTATATTAAGCTTATATCTTTCAAATAAAAATGCAACTATTCCGAGAAACATCATCATCACTAATAATGTACTCAGAAAATTGTAAAAACCCGTTTTACTTCTGTTATTTAATCTCATCTTTTTGTGTTTTTAATATTTAAATATATAAAATTTTATCTAAATTTCTGCATCACTCAGAATTTCTTTTTTCTCAATATCTGTATTTTCAACTACAAGATTTTCAAGGATAAAGGTTTGCCGATCCGGCGTATTTTTTCCCATATAAAATTCCAAAAGCTGTTCGATTGTTTGGTCTTTACCAAGAACAACGGGTTCTAAGCGAATATCTTTTCCGATAAAATGTTTGAACTCATCGGGAGAAATTTCGCCCAATCCTTTGAATCTGGTAATTTCGGGATTTCTGCCGAGTTCGTTCAGTGCATTGATTCGTTCTTGTTCAGAATAGCAATATCTCGTTTCCTTTTTATTTCTAACACGGAAAAGCGGGGTCTGCAAAATATACAAATGTCCGTTTCTTATTAAATCCGGGAAAAACTGCAGGAAGAAAGTTATCATTAATAATCTGATGTGCATTCCGTCCACATCTGCATCAGTTGCGATGATGACGTGGTTGTAACGCAAATCTTCCAAAGAATCTTCAATATTTAATGCCGCTTGAAGCAGATTGAATTCTTCGTTTTCATACACTACTCTTTTCGTTAAACCATAACAGTTCAAAGGTTTTCCTTTCA
>CAYSQR010000247.1:0-1998 GCA_964433195.1 uncultured Kaistella sp.
AGAACTTATGAGAAATTCAAAAACGAAAAATATTTTTACTTAAATCATTTTGATAAAAAAAATAATTAAATAAAATTTAAACAGGCTCTTAAAGTCATTTCATATTTCTGAAATCATTTTACCCTTAAACTCAATTTCGTCCAATCAGTGCCATATAAAACCCATCGAAACCTTCGCTCGGCATTATTTTCTCTTCTTTGATTAAAGAAAACTCAGGATTATTTTTCAGGAAAATTTCAACTTGTTTGTTGTTTTCAGAGGGTAGGATAGAGCAGGTTGCGTAAATCATTTTTCCGCCTTTCTTCAAAATTTTAGAGTAATCCTGAAGAATTTGCTGCTGTTCTTTTTTAATCCTGTCGATAAAATCCTGATCGATTTTCCATTTGGAATCGGGGTTTCTTTTCAGAACTCCTAAACCGGAACACGGTGCGTCAATCAAAAGTCGGTCGGCTTTTTCGTGCAATCTTTTGATGACTTTGTTGTCGTCGATAAAACGGGTTTCGATGTTATGAGCTCCTGCTCTTTTTGCACGGCGTTTCAGTTCGGCGAGTTTCCATTCGTAAATATCGAGGGCGATAATTTGTCCTTTATTTTGCATTAAAGCCGCCAAATGCAGCGTTTTTCCACCTGCACCTGCACAAACATCTACAACACGCATTCCTTCTTTTACGTCAAGAAGCTCCCCGATTCTTTGGGAAGAAGCATCCTGAACTTCAAACAAACCGTCTTTGAAAGCGGAAGTTAGAAATACGTTTTTCTTCTCTTCGAGCTGCACTGCATCCGGATAATTCCGAATCTGGAAACTTTCAACTCCTTCATCTTTCAAATCGGAAACGAGTTCTTTTGCAGTGGTTTTCAAAGTATTTGCACGAAGAATTGTAGGAGCTTGTTCGTTGAGTGCAGTCATTTCTCTTTCCCAGTTTTTGCCTAATTCTTTTTCCAGAGTTTCAGCGAGCCAATCGGGAATGGAATGTTCTATTGCTTTCGTAGGAACAGTTCCTTTTTTTAATTTGGTAAGAATATCGGCGTTTTTTATCCCGTCGAATTCTTCAAATTTTTTGTAATGTGTTTTCGTCCAAAGACAATATGCCAAAATAAGTTTGTAGATATTGTTCGGTTTCACACCTTCTCCCATATAATATTCGAGGCGTTTTTTCCATCGGATGATGTCGTAAAAAATCTGGGAAACTACTTTTCGGTCTTCGCTTCCCCATTTTCTGTGGGCTTTCAAAAGCCGTTCGATAACTTTATCAGCGTATTTTTTGTCCTGAAAAAAGGTTTCCTGAAGTGAATCGTGGATTCCTATGAGAAGGTTTCTGTGAATAAGTTCCATCGGGAGATTTTTGATTTTAAGTGCTTTAAAAGCTGTGCAAAAATAGGGATTTTTAAATTGTGCAGAACTTTTTATATAAATTGAAATAAATATCTTTGCAAAAAATAAAAACAATGAGCGATACAATTCTTTGCCCGAAATGCCAATCGGAATTTACTTACGAACAAGATAATATGATGGTTTGTTCCCAGTGTTTCCACGAATGGAATCCCGCAGAAGTTTCCAATGAAGATAAAATTTTGGATATGAACGGAAACGAACTGCAGAACGGAGATTCTGTAATCGTGATGAAAGATTTACCCGTAAAAGGTGCACCAAAACCTGTAAAAGCAGGAACTAAAGTGAAAAACATCAGATTAAGACCGGATTCCGATCACAATATCGATTGCAAAATTGACGGTTTCGGAGCGATGGCTTTGAAATCTGAATTTGTGAAGAAAGCATAGAAAAAACTGTAGGAACACGCCTCAAAGGCGTGTTCTTCTTTATTATAAAAAATACGTGCTCTTTTTTTTAACAAAAAAAGGAAAAGTTCAGTCAGGGTAAACTTTCAAGAACCTGGTTGCGAATGCTAACTTCGATTCTTTGGGGCAGAAAGAGAATTAACCAAAAATTTCCTTAATCTTGGAATGGCAAAATTAAGAAAAAAAATGCAATCAATTAAT
>CAYSQR010000248.1:0-1967 GCA_964433195.1 uncultured Kaistella sp.
CGCTGCGGGCGTAAGTTCGGTCAAAATCCAACGGTTGACCGTCAGCTTCGCATCGTCCGCCAGCCGCGACTCCACGCTCGAGCTGCGCAGCTTCATCAGGTCGAGCTTCATCGTCCCAAGGACGAGCACCGCGTGCTCCTGCTGCCGCGCGAGCGTGGTGCGCCGCTCCGCGAGGTCGGTGAGCGTGGCGAGCTGCCGCTGTAGGAGCTCGATGCGGCGCGTGCGCTCGGGGGCGTGCTCCGGCATCGCCTCCGCCTCGGAGACGCGGCGCTGCAGGCGCACCAGCGCATCGGGCGACGCGTCGGTGTCGAGCGAATGCAGCGCAACGGCCAGCGTGCGCACGCGTTCGACGAGCGCCTCCACCGTCGGCAGGATCTCGGGCAGGAGCGCCTTCTCCGACTCCGGGAGCCGGGCGAGCAGCGATCGGATCTGGCCTCGCGCGTCGTACGCCTCGCGCACGGACGCGCCGTGCGCCCCGTCGAGCACCTCGCGCGGCACGCTGTCGAGGATGGCCTCGGCAATCGAGTCGGCCGGCGGCGCGGGGAGACGCGCCTCGAGGTGGCCAAGCGGCGGCACCGCGCCGCTGTACCGTGGCGGCGGTGGGCGGCGGAGCACGTGGCGGAGCGGGATTCCATCCGCCCAGAGCTTGCTCAGCTCGTTCGCAATCCCGAGCCCGAGCCCGATGGCCGGAAAGAGGACCCACGGGAACCAGGGCGAGGTGAAGAGATTGATCGCGCCCAGCATCAGCAGTGTCGCGCCCGCACCCCCGATTTTCCGCCGCACGCGTGCAATCCGCTCCTCGGGGGTGCGCTCGCGCAGTTGCATCGTGTTGATCTCCTGCGCGGCCACGCGGAACGGCTCGCGGACGGCCTCGAGCTGGTGGCTGAGCCGGGCACGCTGGCCGCGCACCTGCTCCTTCCACCTCCGCGTCTCCTCGCGCCACTGCCGCAGCGCCTCCTTGCCGTGCTCGCGCGTGCTGGGATCAAACAGCCAGTCGTTGGGCAGCGGCGGAAAGGGCGGCGCAGGCAGCGGCGTGCGCTGGCGGAGCTGGTCAATGGGGTCGGACGCGGCCGGCGGCGGAACCACCGCAAGCCCGCCCGATGCGCGAGCGCGGCGCGCATTCGGCAGCGGCGCGTCCTCGGCGAGCGCGGCGCGAAACAGCGCGGCGTCCGACCAGCGCTGATCGCGCCCCTTCTCGAGCGCCGTCTCGATCGCCAACACGAGATTCTCGGGCAGGTCATCGCGCACCTGCGCGAGCGGCCGCGGCCGCTCGCTGAGATGCTTCATCAGCATTGCCGGCGTGTTGCTCGCCTGGAACGGCAGTTCGCCCGCCAGCATCTGATAGCCGACAATCCCGAGCGCGTAGATGTCGGCGCGGCCATCCACCTCGCGCTCCCCCATTGCCTGCTCGGGACTCATATACGACGGCGTGCCAACGGCGATGCCCGTGGCCGTGAGGCGCTGGTCGCCCTCGGCGGCGCGCGCAATGCCGAAGTCGGTGACCAGCGCGCGGCCCGTCCCCCGCTCGATGAGGATGTTGTCGGGCTTGATGTCGCGGTGCACGACGCCCTGCGAATGCGCGTACTCCAGCGCCTCGGCCACCTCGCGGAGAATGCGACGTACCTCGGGGATCGGCAGTCGCCGCTCGCCGTGGAGCCGTGCGGCGAGCGATTCGCCCTCCACGAGCCCCATCGCGAAGAAGACGATCCCGTTCGCCTCGTCCACCGAGTAGATGGGGACGATGTGCGGATGCGAGAGCCGCGCGGCCATCTCCGCCTCGCGCAGGAAGCGGGTGCGGACCTCGTCGCGGTAGGCGAGCTCGGGGGGAAGGACCTTGAGGGCGACGCGGCGGCGGAGTCGCGTGTCGCGCGCACGGTACACCACCGCCATCCCGCCGCGTCCGATCTCGGCCTCGATCTCGTAGAGCCCCGCGACGGCCGCTACGGTCCGCGCGAAGAGCGGATCGT
>CAYSQR010000249.1:0-1965 GCA_964433195.1 uncultured Kaistella sp.
CATCATATCTTCTCGCGGCTTTCATCAAACCGAGATTTCCTTCATTGATTAAATCTGGCAAAGAAAGTCCCTGATTTTGATATTGTTTCGATACGGAAACCACAAAACGAAGATTCGCTTTGATGAGTTTTTCCAGAGCAACTCTGTCTCCTGCACGGATTTTTTGTGCCAATTCCACTTCTTCATCGGCGGTAATCAAATCCACCTTTCCGATTTCCTGTAAATACTTGTCGAGCGATGCGGTTTCTCTGTTGGTAACCTGCTTTGTAATCTTTAGCTGTCTCATTTATAAAATCCGTCCGCTTTTTAGGGACTGCTTTTATATATACGATAATAATTTGCGAAAGGTTACAGATTTAATGATTTGAATCCAAAAAAAATCAAAAAAACATTTCAAATTAAGATGAAAAAAAGCTCATTCCGGTAATTTTTGGAATGAGCTTTTTGGATAAATGTTTTTGATTTCCGATTATTTAATAATCAATTTCATACTTTCTTTTTTTCCTTCGGATTGATAAATCAGAAGATAATTTCCCGAACCGGATTTCCGTACAGAAACCTGATTTTTCCCTTTGGAAACTATTCCCGTATAGATTATTTTTCCCGTTATATCCGAAATAATGATGTTCCCCGGTTTTTCTGTTTCAAATATGAAGGTTCCGTTGTTTGGATTTGGGTACATATTATTTTTAGATAAAGTCTTTTCGTTTGTTGCCAAAACGGAGCAGAGATAGGGCGAGAAAGTTACCAATCCCAAAGCAGAATCATCAATTTGATGAGAAATTACAGATTCCACCATTGCATCATCGGAAAGTTCTCCTTCTCTCCAGCAATTATTTTTTGCATTTACAGGATTTGCGGTATTGTTATAGAGTGCATAGATTTGTCCTCCGTTTCCGTTATTGAGGAAAATATTATTTCCGGGATTTTCATCATCTCCCAAATTTGCAGTTGTACTTCCGATTAAAGTAATTCCCCACAAACTGTTACGAATTTTATTTCCCGTTATCACGATCATTCCCGTATTGTTAAGAGAAATTCCGCTTCCTCCCATCAAAGGATTGGTTTCGGTATTGTTGTCTTCAAAAATATTATCTTTAATAATTCCCGAAGAAACAGAACCTAATGAAGTGAAACCATAACGATTATCTTTAATGATATTCCCTTCAATACGGAATTTATTGATTCCTCCTGCAAGAGCCGAAACTGAAATTCCGCCAACTCTGTCGAAATTGCGGTTTCCGATAATGGTATTATTAATTATTTTAATGGAATCTGCTCCACCTGGTCCCATATTAATTTGTGGAGCATTGCTGTTTTCTTTGTTATTTCCGAAAAGGTAATTGTTGATAAAAAGAGCAGAAACAGTAGAATTTGCAGCCGATCCTAAAGCAGGTTTAGCGTTATCTAAAAACTGAGAATTACTTACAACGGGATTTCCTTTAGAAAAGCCAATAGCACCGGTTGTCGATACACCGCCGTGATTATTGGAAACGATGCAATTATCCATTAAAAAATTTGCCGTAAGAACACGGATTCCTCCTCCATAATTGATGTGGGTATTTTTCATTTCTGCAATAGAGCCGTCTTCAAAACGAATTCCCTTAAATGGAAAACCCGAATCCATCGATTCTATAACTACATTACTTGTGGTGGTTTTATACTCTCCAAAAACATAAAGTGTTATATCCGATTCTACTTTAATGGTAGTACTTTCATCAATAATGAGTTTGTCGTTTGCCGAAATGGTAATGTCCTTTTTCATCCAATAAAATGTTCCCATATCTTGGAAATCAGTCGGTGCAGCTGCGGAAAGTGATGCAAGATTGTAAGTTATACCGGTTCCCGGAGAAGTGAATTGGGCAAAAACAATTGCAGAACAAAATGAAAGAAATAATAAAGAAAGTTTTTTCATAAAATTTTTTTTTTCAAAGATAGAGAATATATGCAAATAGGCATATAAAG
>CAYSQR010000250.1:0-1954 GCA_964433195.1 uncultured Kaistella sp.
GGAAGATATTCGCTTTGGAGTGCAATCGGTTTGAGTATTTGTCTTTCGGTAGGATACGAAAATTTCGAGCAATTGCTGAAAGGTGCTAATGAAACCGACATTCATTTTCAGACTGCAAATTCCAAAGAAAATGTTCCTGTTTTAATGGCACTTTTGGGAATTTGGTACCGCAATTTTTTTGATGCCGGAACTTATGCTATTTTGCCTTACTCACAATATTTGGACAGATTTCCGGCGTATCTTCAGCAAGGAGATATGGAAAGCAACGGAAAATGTGTCGATAGAAACGGTGAATTTGTAGAATATGAAACCGGACCGATTATTTGGGGAGAACCGGGAACCAACGGACAACACGCATTTTATCAGTTAATTCATCAAGGAACGGAACTGATTCCTGCGGATTTTATTGCTTATGTAAAATCCTGCAACCAGATTTCTGACCATCAGGAAAAATTATTAGCGAACTTTTTCGCACAAACCGAAGCTCTTGCTTTCGGGAAAACCGAAGAAGAAGCAAGAGCAGAATTAATACATTCCGGGAAATCTGATGAGGAAGTAAAAAGATTGGTAAATTTCAAAGTCTTCCACGGAAATACGCCAACTAACTCATTATTAATTAATGAATTAACCTCATTTTCATTGGGACAACTGATTGCACTTTACGAACATAAAATCTTTGTTCAAGGTGTGATTTGGAATGTTTTCAGCTTCGATCAGTTTGGGGTGGAATTAGGAAAAGTTTTGGCAGGAAAAATTTTATCGGAACTTGAAAATCAAGAAGTTATAACTTATCACGATTCTTCTACCAACGGTTTGATGAATTATTTTAAAGAGAAAAAATAATTTGTAAATTTGATAAAAATTGAAGAAATGACACAAATCACAATACAAATCAACGATAAAGAAGAAGAAAATTTTGTGGAAACTTTTCTCAAAAAAATGAACATTTCTTTTGAAAGAAATGATGGGGTTGAAGAAGATTTTGAATTTACCGAAGAAATGAAAAGAGTAGTGGATGAAAGAAGAGCGAAAAATCATACAAAACTTACTCCGGCAAAAGAATTTTTAGCAAAAATAAGGAAGGATTATGAATTATGAAATCTTTCAATATCCCGAAGCAGATGAGGATATTTTAGATGCTATTAATTACTATTCTCAATCTTCAAGAACATTAGCTTCATCTTTTGAAAACCAACTTTCTCTTGCCTATGAGAAGTTGGAAAAAAATCCGTATTTCCAAATTAGATATGAAGATATAAGAGGTTTAATGATTAAAAAATTTCCTTATCTTATTCTTTTTTATATTAATGAGGAAATAAGGACGGTAAATATTCTCTCTGTTTTCTGCACCCATCAAAATCCGGAAAAATATCCTTAAATAAATCTGTAATAAAAATGACAAAAATTCTCGACGGACTGAAAGTTTCCAAAGAAATAAAAAAAGAAATAAGAACAGAAGTAGATAAAATCCTGCAATCAAAAAGAAGAGCACCACATCTTGTCGCTATTTTGGTAGGGAACAACGGTGCAAGTATCGCTTATGTGAACAACAAAATCACAGATTGCAAGGAAGTCGGCTTCAAATCTTCGTTAATAAAATTTCCAAGCACGGTTTCGGAAGCTGAACTTTTAGAAAAAATAGATGAGCTGAATAAATCCAAAGAAGTCGATGGATTCATCGTGCAATTGCCTTTACCAAAGCAGATTGATCAGGAAAAAATTATTATGGCAATTGACCCCAGAAAAGATGTAGATGGTTTTCATCCTGAAAATTTCGGAAAAATGGCATTGGAAATGGATACTTTTTTGCCCGCAACTCCGTTTGGTATATTAACACTCCTTGAAAGATACCATATCGATACCAAAGGAAAACATTGTGTGATTATCGGAAGAAGCAGGATTGTAGGAAAACCGATGAGTATTTTGATGGGAAGAAAAGATTTTCCCGGAAATT
>CAYSQR010000251.1:0-1951 GCA_964433195.1 uncultured Kaistella sp.
CCAGATTTCCTTTTCCGTCGGTTATGTAGATTTCTTCGCCGTCTTTCATACGAAGAACTTTGATGATGTGTTGTTGCTCTTCATCATTGATTTTGAGTTCAGGGAAAATTTCGCCAAAAAAGAGTTTCATAATTATATCGCCAAATCAAAAGAAATACAAATATAAGTATTTAAATAACCTATTTGGAAATCATTTTTCACGTTTAAACCCTATTTTTGCAAAAACAAAAAAATTGGAATTTAAAATCAGTAAAATCGAAGATTGGCAAAAGGTGGTCGATGAAATCCTGCCTAAACTTCAACATCATATTCTCATTTTAAAAGGAAATCTCGGAGCAGGAAAAACAACTTTCACACAATTTCTTTTAAAAAATTTAGGCAGCGATGATGAAGTTTCTTCGCCTACTTATGCGATTGTGAACGAATATCATTCGCCAAAAGGAAAGATTTTTCATTTTGATTTGTACCGGATGAAAAATATCGGGGAAGTTTATGATATCGGAATAGAAGAATATCTCGACAATTCTTTTCTTTGTATCATCGAATGGCCCGAAATTTATGAAGAAGAACTTGCCGGTTTACCCCATCACGAAATGAAAATCGAAAATACAGCCAACGAAAGAAAAATCAATTTCAAGTAAATTTTAAGATTTAATAATTAAATGATTGTATCTTTGTCTTAAAATATCGATTAAGAATATCATCATTTATCATTAATAATGAGCAGTACAAATGTTTTCACGCCGTTTTCTGAAGCAGAACTGATGCCGAAAGAAGAAAAACTGGAAGTGGTAAAAAAAGGAAAGCAATTCAGCATAGGAATTCCGAAAGAAACCTGCCTAAACGAACGCAGAACTTGTATCACTCCCGATGCAGTACAGGTTTTGGTTGCGAACGGACATCAAATCATCGTAGAATCCGGAGCAGGAGAAGGTTCGTTTTTTACCGATTTGCAATATTCGGAATCGGGTGCGAAAATCGTGCAGAATCCCAAAGAAGCATTTGAACAGGATTTGGTGCTGAAAATAAATCCACCTACAATCGAAGAAATCGATTATCTGAAACCGAATACTTATCTCATTTCCGCACTGCAGATTAATTTGAGGGAGAAAGAATATTTCAAAAAACTTTCAGAGAAAAAAATCAACGCCATTGCTTTTGAATTTATCATTGATGAATATAAGCAACTTTCTTTGGTACGGTTAATCGGCGAAATTGCGGGAAATATTTCCGTGCTTTATGCAGCCGAACTTTTGGCACTTTCCAACGGATTAATGTTGGGTGGAATTACCGGAGTTCGACCAACAGAAGTCGTAATTCTCGGAGCAGGAATTGTAGGCGAATTTGCCACAAAAGCTGCTCTCGGTTTAGGAGCAAGTGTAAAAGTTTTCGATAATTCGCTTTCCAAACTTCGCCGTCTTCATATGATGGTCGATGGACGAGTTCCTACTTCGATTATCGATCCGAAAGAATTGGGGAAAAGTCTGAAAAGAGCCGATGTTGTTATCGGTGCACTTTCTAAATTGAGCTTTTTACCGATTGTAACCGAGGAAATGGTAATGAAAATGAAAAAAGGAAGTGTTATTATAGATGTAACCATCGACAACGGAGAAGTCATCGAAACTTCGGAGCTTACCGATATGGAAGATCCGTACATCATCAAACACGGCGTGATTCATTGCGGTTTACCGAACTTAACATCGAAAATGCCGAGAACTACTACGAAAGCAATTTCTAATTTTTTCCTTTCGTACCTTCTGAACTATGATGAAGAAGGCGGTTTCGAGAATATGCTCGTTCGCAAAAACGAAATGAAGCAATCGCTCTATATGTACAAAGGACGGCATACCAAAAAAATGATTTGCGACCGTTTCGGTCTTACTTATCACGATATCAATCTTTTAATTTTTTAAATGAGAAAGCTCAAGTTTTTTTTAATCGGATTTGTTCC
>CAYSQR010000252.1:0-1946 GCA_964433195.1 uncultured Kaistella sp.
ACATAACTGTCATAATAGCTTGTGAAACCTTCATCCATCCAAGGACGCATACTTTCGTTGTACGCCAAAATCTGCTGATTCCACGAATGACCACCTTCGTGTACCATCAAACCAACCAAACCTTCCAAAGATTTTCCTTCTCCGAGCATCATCGTACACATTCCGTATTCCATTCCGCCGTCTCCACCTTGAATAAAGGAATAAGCGGGATAAACATATTTCCCGAAAGTTTCATTCATTATTTGGAAAAACCGGATGACATAAGGTTTTGATTCTTCCCACAATTTTGTTTTCTCGGATTTTTGATAAACATAATAAATCTGCGTTCCATTGGGAATAGCAAAGTTTTCTACGGTATAATCTCTGTCTGCACTCCACGCAAAATCGAGGATGTTTTTTGCCGTCCATCTCCACGTTGCTTTGTTTTTGTTGTCGGATTTTATGACGGCTTTTTCGCTGTAACCTTTTACTTCTAAAGGATTTTCTAAAATTCCTCCTGCTCCGATGACATAATCTTTGTTGATTTTAATTTTAATATCATAATCCGAAAACGGAGCGTGAAACTCTCTTCCCACATAATCGAAAGTCGCCCAACCGTCGTAATCGTATTCTGCAATTTTCGGATACCACTGTGTCATCGTCATATCGATTCCTTCCCGGTTATTTCTTCCGGAACGGCGGATTTGCAGAGGAATTACAGCGTCCCATTCCATCGTGAACGTGGTGGAAGAATTTGGTTTAACCGGCGAATTGAGTTCCACTTTCATTATGGTTTCCTGAATTTCAAATTTCAGATTTTTCCCGTTTTGTTTGATCCAATGAATATTTTGTGCACCTTCTTCCTTTTTCGGGATTGAAGCCAATCTTGAAATTCCGTTTACCTGTAATCGGGAATCTCCGTTTTTTCCCTGACTCTGCACTCTCTGATCCATCATAGAACCGGGTTTGAAAGCATTCCAATACAAATGAAAATAGACCACTTTCAGTTCATCGGGAGAATTATTGGTGTAGGTTAAAGTTTGGTTTCCTTGGTAAGTGAAATTTTCCGTATCAACATCAATATCCATTTTGTATTTTGCATATTGCTGATAATAAGCGTTTTGTTGCGAATAAATAAAAACAGAAATCGCTGAAAAAATTATGGATAAAAAAAGTTTTTGCATTCTGATAATTTTAATTTGACCAAAGATAAAAATTTAAAATAAAAAATCCTTTCCGGCATAAGAACCGGAAAGGATTGTAAATTTAATAATTAGACTTTTATTTTTTTGCAGGAACTTTCCCGCTTTCCAAAATTTTCTCCAAAATTCTGAGTGTAATCAGATAAGTCGGTTTCACTCCGGTTAAACCAAGTCCTCCCGAAGAAAGAGTGCTTCCTGTTTCCAAAGGATTATCCGATGCGTAATAAGCATACATTACAAATAAATCCTCAGAAATATGATGACGGATTTTCGAGGCAACCTGAATCGCTTTCTGGTAATGAGCTCCTTCCATTTCCAAGCCAATCGCTTTCCAGGAAGTATCCATAAAATACCGTAAAATATCTTTGTTCTGAAGTGATGTTCCGAGAACAGTTACCATTCCTCCTTCAAATGCTTTCAGTTCATCGTCCTGAAAATCAGAAAGTTTCAATGCGTTTTCGAAAGGATAATTATCTGCAGTTCCTTCAAAAACGTGTGAAGTGGGAATCATAATATCTCCTTTTCCGCCCATCAAAATTCCCGCTTTTCCCATAATGGAAACCGATTTTACTTTCATCGTATAAACTTCTTCGTTGTATTCATACGGACGAAGAAGTTCGTCCATAATTTCATACGCTTGTTCTCCGAAAGCATAATCGAAAACCATCACCACATCATCTCCGGAAAATTTTATTCCGGCGAAAGGAGTGTTCTTCAAATCGGTTTTTGCCAAGTCGATAATCTGAACATCAATATTACTTCCGC
>CAYSQR010000253.1:0-1921 GCA_964433195.1 uncultured Kaistella sp.
AAAAGAAAATGTTTTCCAAAGCCTGCGAATATGCCATAAAAGCCACGATTTATATCGCCCGGAAAAGTCTTGCAAAAAAGCGGGTAAATGTGAAAGAAGTTGCAGAAGCGGTAAATGCACCGGTTGCTTTTTCCGCTAAAATTTTACAGCAGCTTTGCCGTGAAAATATTCTGGAATCTGTCCGTGGAAAACAAGGCGGATTTATTCTGAATGAAGAAAAACAAAAAGAAACAACAATTTTCGATATTGTACGAATTATTGATGGAGAAGGACTTTTCACCGATTGCGGTTTAGGATTGCACAAATGTTCTTCGGAAAATCCGTGTCCCGTTCACGATGATTTCAGTGTGGTAAGAAATAATTTACTTGCAATGACCAAGAAATATTCCTTTTACGATTTGGCTTTGAAAACAGAAAACGGGTTGGCTTGGTTGAAGTAGTAAAGTAGCAATGTATCAATGTAAGCTGAGAGCCTGTCTAAATTTATTTTAAAAACCACAAAAGTGATATTTGTTTAAGTCTTTCAAAAGATCAAAAAAGGGAAGTACCCTAGAAATTTGCCTTTTTTGATCTTTTTGTTTTTTTTCTTTTTACATTTTCTTTTGTGACTATTGTGGTTTAAATTTTTGTGAGGTCATCACTTATCATTTAGTCCATGCTCAATTTTTTTAACTTAATTAGGATTAATTTGTCCGAATTAAAAATATTCCCTAATTTTGTTTAATAATTTATAAAAGAAAATGAAATGTTAACCAAAGAAAAAACCATCGGCGATTTTGTAGCAGAAGATTTCAGAACAGCGGAAATTTTTAGGAAATATAAAATAGATTTCTGCTGTAAAGGAGGCAGAACCATAGAAGAAGCGTGTGAAAAGAAAAACATCAATCCTGATGAAATTTATAAAGAGCTGGAAAGTTTATCAAATCAAAAATCCGGAGAAATTGATTTCAATTCGTGGCACTTGGATTTACTGGCGGATTATGTGGAGAAAACACATCACCGTTATGTGGAAGAAAAATCTGCGGTTTTAATACAGTTTCTGAATAAGCTCTGCAAAGTTCACGGTGAAAGACACCCCGAATTATTTGAAATCAGTGAGCTTTTCTTGGAAAGTGCACAGGATTTGGCGGCTCATATGAAAAAGGAAGAACTGATTCTTTTCCCTTTCATCAGGAAAATGGTAACTGCGGAACGAAGCGGCGAAACTTTGCAGGCACCGCATTTCGGAACGGTGGAAAATCCTGTTTCGATGATGAAGCACGAACACGATGTGGAAGGAGAAAGATTCAGGAAAATAGCGGAACTTACCAATAATTACCAATTTCCGGAAGATGCGTGCGGAACTTATCAGGTAACGTATAAAATGCTGGAAGATTTTGAAAACGACCTGCACAAACACATTCACTTAGAAAATAACATTCTTTTCCCGAAAGCGGTTTTGCTGGAAAAGTCATTTTAATCCAAAAAAAGCAGCCCGATTTTTCAGGCTGCTTTCTAATTTTTTATTCACAAAACTTTATTCGGGAGTTTCTGTTTCCTCTTTCTTTTTTCCGAAGATGAATTTAAAAAGAACGGGAAGTGTCGTTATCAACACAATGGTAATAATGATGTATTCCAATTTGGATTTCAAATCAATTCCGAATTCGTCACGGAAAAGTTTGTCCAAATAATGTCCTGCATAGACCAAAGAAAACGACCACAAAACTGCTCCTACAACATTATCTCTCAGAAATTTCTTTTTATCCATTCTCACGATTCCTGCAACAATGGGAGTAAAAGTTCTTACAATAGGAAGAAACCTAGCCATAATCACAGCAAGTGAACCGTGTTCTTCAAAAAAATCGTGTGCCTGAAAAAGATATTTTTTCTTGAAAAGAAAAGTGTCTTCTTTCTTGTATAAAGCAGGACCTGCTTTTCTCCC
>CAYSQR010000254.1:0-1873 GCA_964433195.1 uncultured Kaistella sp.
TCAAATTAAATTGACGTACATCGGTCCAGTTTTTAGAGCCTGTTTCAGGATCGGCGATTTCCAATTCTTCTATTAAAGATTTTACATCAGCTAAATCGTTGTTCTCCAAAGATTTTGCCATTCTCGAAAGAATTGTTTTCTGCTTTTCCCGGTATTCCAAAACTCTCGGATTGGTTGCTTCAAACTGTTCCTTATCGAAACTTTCACCGAATCTTTTTTCGGCTTTATCTATTTCTTTTTGGGCTTTATCTTCTAATTTTGCACAATAATCTTCCAGCAAAACATCGGCTCTGAAACGTTTTTTAGAATCCTTGTTATCAATGAGAGGATCGTTGAAAGCATCAACGTGTCCTGAAGCTTTCCAGATTGTAGGGTGCATAAATATTGCGGAATCTATTCCCACAATATTTTCATTAAGCTGAACCATCGCTTTCCACCAATATTGCTTGATGTTGTTTTTCAGTTCCGCTCCGTTTTGTCCGTAATCGTAAATCGCTGAAAGTCCTTCATATATTTCACTCGAAGGAAAAATAAAACCATATTCTTTCGCGTGGGAAATCAATTTTTTGAAAACATCTTCCTGTTTTGCCATCGTTTTTTAGTATTTGTGCAAAAATAGGGAATTTAATAATGATTTTAAAAAACAAAAAAGACAGAATAAATTTTCTGTCTCTATTTTCAATTTGAAGGAAAATCTTTTTAAAAGTTATAGCTCAAAGCCAAACCGTTTCCAGCAGTTTCAAATTTGAAATACGGTTGAAAAGCGGTGGATTCTCCGTTCTCAAGTTTTAGGGCTTTCTCTGCATCTTTGTTTGCAGAAACCGCAAAAGGAATTGCTATTCCTACAATTCCCACTCCGATTCCAAAAACTGTCCACGCTCCGCTTTTATCGTGTTTGATAGTTTGTACACCGGAATTGGTGGTAACTTTCGATTCTGTACCGCCGCTTATCGCTTTTGCCAATCCGAATCCCATTAATCCTCCTCCGATTCCGCCAATAATCTGAGAAACAGTTCCTTTCGATTTCGCTTTTTTAAACAATCTTAAAGATTCCTGGTTGCTGAAAACATTTTTATATTCCGACATCTTATAAGCTTGCCCGTCTTTAACCAATTTATTTTTCTCAATACTTACCTGAGAAAAAGCCGTTTGAAAACAGAACGCAAAACTTAATATTAAAACTTTTTTCATAATTTTTTTTGCAAAAATATCAAATCCCGAAATCAAAAAGAAATTTTATTTAATGACAATTTGCAGTTTCCCTGTATTTTGTTTTGATGGTTGATTTTCCTACTTTTACGACACAAAATTTCCGTATGTACAAAAGCATAATACGACCCTTTCTTTTCAAATTCGACCCCGAAAAAGTCCATTATTTTATCTTTTCTTTTCTAAAGAATTTCGGATTTTTGGCAAAGATTTTTTTTCCGAAACCTATAGAAGACAAAAGATTAGAGCGGGAAATTTGCGGTCTGAAATTTAAAAATCCGGTTGGTTTGGCTGCAGGATTTGATAAGGATGCGAAAATGTTCAGGGAACTTTCGGATTTAGGTTTCGGCTTTATTGAAATCGGGACTTTAACTCCAAAACCACAAAACGGAAATCCTAAAAAACGCCTTTTCAGGCTAAAAGAAGATTCCGCCATTGTCAACAGAATGGGATTTAATAATGATGGAGCGGATGCAGCGGTGGAAAGATTAAAGAAAAAGAAAAACATTCTCATCGGCGGAAATATCGGGAAAAATAAAGCAACTCCGAATGAAGCAGCAGCAAATGATTATAAAATCTGTTTTGAAAAACTTTTTCCTTATGTCGATTATTTTGTAGTGAACGTAAGTTCGCCCAATACACCAAATCTCCGTGAATTACAGGA
>CAYSQR010000255.1:0-1810 GCA_964433195.1 uncultured Kaistella sp.
CACCACCTGCAACAACACCTTTTGCACGACCTGTAATTCTTACAGGAACTTCCATCACTACAGGTTTGTCATCGGATAGTTGATAGAAATCCGCGTGAAGGATTCTGTCTGTAATCGGGTGGAACTGGATGTCCTGAAGTACGGCAGGAATGGTTTTTCCGTCAACCTCAATAGATACCGTGTGTGCTTCAGGAGTATATACCAAACCTTTGAATGATTTTTCTTCTGCAGAAAAGTTCAAAGTTTCTGTACCTCCGTAAACAACACAAGGAACTAATTCAGCATCACGTAAAGCTTTAGTTGACTTTTTGCCCACGTTTTCTCTTTTTGTACCTTGAATTGTAATAGATTTCATTATATAAAATGTTAAAATTTTTAGGGTGCAAAGATATAAATTATTTTTTAAATAATGAATTTATCGCTGATTGATTTATGCTCGTGAACCATTTTCATTACATCGGCAAAGAGTTCTGCACAGGAAAGCACTTTTATTTTAGAAGATAGATTTTCTTTTACGGGAATCGTGTCGGTTACGATGATTTCGGAAATTTTAGAATTTTCTATATTTTCATACGCTTTTCCGGAAAGAACAGGATGTGTTGCCATTGCTCTTACACTTTTTGCTCCGTTTGCAATTAAAATATCTGCAGCTTTACAAAGAGTTCCTGCGGTATCAATCATATCATCAATCAGGATTACATTTCTGTCTTTCACATCCCCAATCAAAAACATTTCTTCTACAACATTCGCTTTCTTTCTTTCTTTATAACAAATCACTACTTCTGCACCGAGATGACCCGCATAATTCTTTGCTCTTTTTGCTCCTCCCATATCCGGTGAAGCGATGGTAAGATTATCCAGATTTAATTTTTGAATATAATCTATAAAAATTGTAGAAGCATAAAGATGATCCACCGGAATCTCAAAAAATCCCTGAATCTGGTCTGCGTGAAGATCCATTGTCATCACTCTGGTTGCTCCTGCTGCAGTGAGAAGATTTGCGACTAATTTTGCTCCTATCGGTGCTCTTGGCTGGTCTTTTCTGTCTTGTCTTGCTAAACCGTAATAAGGAATTACAACGGTAACACTTTTTGCGGAAGCTCTTTTTGCGGCATCAATCATCAGAAGCAATTCTAATAAATTATCTGCCGGTGGAAAAGTTGATGCAATAAGAAAAACCCGGCTTCCTCTTACAGATTGCTCCAAAACCGGTTCAAATTCTCCGTCGCTGAAATGTTGAAAATTAATTTTTCCGAGAGGTTTTCCGTAATGATGAGCGATTTTCTCTGCTAATTCTTTACTGGTTCTTGTGGAAAACAGATAACTTGCTTGATCAGACATTTTTACTTTTTAGATGTACAAATTTAAAAAAATAAAACCACCCGAAAGAATTCAAGTGGTTTTAAAATATGATTATTTTTCAATAATTTTTATGGGAAGGTAACTCCGCTATAGCTGTTTACATTTACCTGCGGTAATGTAGAGCCGTATTTTTGATTGATGACTTTGATAAATTCATTTGCCACAAGTGCATATCCTCTTCCGGTAAGATGTACCCCGTCAAGAGAGAAAGTTCCTCCCGTAACGAAAGTCGCCGTATATCTTACTCCATCGTATTGAATTCCCGATGCGGCAGAAAGTTCAATCATTTTTTTATTTGCGTCTACAAAAGCAAGTCCCTTGGAATCTGCAATTGATTTAATTGCTGCGTTGTAAGCCGCTGTCGCGGTTAACACTTTTGTCGTTTCTGTTTTGGTAAGAACGTGCTGATTTTCCAAAGGATAAGAGATACCATAGATATTCACAGGAC
>CAYSQR010000256.1:0-1786 GCA_964433195.1 uncultured Kaistella sp.
CACACGTTTACCAAGTAAGTTTTGACGGAAACGACCTTGTTTCCCTTTCAATGAATCTGAAAGCGATTTCAGTGGTCTGTTTGATTCTGATTTTACGGCAGAAGATTTTCTTGTGTTATCGAACAATGAATCTACAGATTCCTGCAACATTCTTTTTTCGTTTCTGAGGATTACTTCCGGAGCTTTGATTTCCAAAAGTCTTTTCAGACGGTTATTTCTGATGATTACTCTTCGGTACAAATCATTTAAATCGGAAGTTGCGAAACGACCTCCATCTAATGGAACGAGTGGTCTTAATTCCGGTGGAATGATGGGAAGAACCCGCATAATCATCCATTCCGGACGATTAATCATTCTTGTATTTGCACCTCTCAATGCTTCTACAACATTTAATCTTTTTAATGCTTCTGTTCTCCTTTGCTTAGAACCTTCGTTGTGTGCTTTGTGTCTTAAATCGAAAGACAATGCATCCAAATCGATTCTTTTTAATAATTCTTCCACCGCCTCTGCTCCCATTTTCGCAATGAACTTATTCGGGTCGGAATCATCAAGATATTGGTTTTCAGCAGGAAGAGTATCAAGAATATCAAGATATTCTTCTTCGGTTAAAAATTCTTTTTCTTCAAAATCAGAGCCATCTGCTTTTTTGGCAATTCCTTGCTGGATTACGACATATCTTTCGTAATAGATAATCATATCCAGTTTTTTGGAAGGCAAACCAAGAAGATACCCGATTTTGTTTGGCAAAGAACGGAAATACCAAATATGAGCAACAGGAACAACCAGACCAATGTGTCCGATTCTCTCTCTTCTTACTTTTTTCTCGGTAACTTCTACTCCACAACGGTCGCAAACAATTCCTTTGTATCGGATTCTTTTGTATTTTCCGCACGCACATTCGTAATCCTTCACAGGTCCGAAGATTTTTTCGCAGAAAAGACCGTCTCTTTCCGGTTTGTGAGTTCGGTAATTAATGGTTTCCGGTTTTAAAACTTCCCCTCTTGAATCCTGTAAAATAGATTCGGGAGAAGCAAGACCGATGGTAATTTTATTGAAATTACTTGTTTTATTTTTATTTGACATAATGTTATTTTTGATTAAAAGATTAAAAAGATTGAAAGATTACTTTCGTTCTTATCATCTCGGAGGTTAATTAATGTTTTAATTTTTTAATAATTAATTTTAATTATTCCTCCAATCTTACATCAAGACCTAAACCTTGTAACTCGTGAAGCAATACGTTGAAAGATTCTGGAATACCCGGTTCCGGCATTGCTTCTCCTTTTGCGATTGCTTCATACGTTTTCGCTCTACCAATTACGTCATCCGACTTCACGGTTAAGATTTCTCTAAGAATATTGGATGCACCGAATGCTTCGAGTGCCCAAACTTCCATCTCTCCGAATCTTTGTCCACCGAATTGTGCTTTACCTCCGAGAGGTTGCTGCGTAATCAATGAATAAGGTCCGATGGAACGTGCGTGCATTTTATCATCAACCATATGACCCAGTTTCAGCATATAAATTATACCTACTGTTGCCGGTTGCGAGAATTTCTCACCAGTTCCTCCGTCATATAAATAAGTACTTCCGTATTTCGGTAAACCTGCTTTATCGGTATATTCGGTAATTTGGTCAAGATTTGCTCCATCGAAAATCGGCGTTGCAAATTTCAATCCTAATTTCTGACCTGCCCAACCAAGAACGGTTTCGTAAATCTGACCAATGTTCATACGGGAAGGTACACCCAATGGATTCAATACAATATCAACCGGAGTTCCGTCTTC
>CAYSQR010000257.1:0-1768 GCA_964433195.1 uncultured Kaistella sp.
GGATGCACAATATGAAGACGTAGATCACAATCCTTATCTGGAAGATTTTTATGCAGATATGAGCAAATGGAGTTTTGCACTGCAGATTTATTTTTTGGGAAGCAGATTCCGGCAAGTGAAAGAAATTCGTGAAAGCGGAAAAAACATCATTCAGGACAGAACGATTTATGAAGATGCCCATATTTTTGCGGAAAATCTGAACGATATGAATCTCCTTACAGAACGGGATTTCAATAATTATACTTCGGTTTTCAACTTGATGAAAAGTTTCGTTTCCGCTCCCGATTTATTGATCTATCTGAAATCTGATGTTCCGAATCTGGTAAAGAAAATTTACAAAAGAGGAAGAGATTACGAAGCGAGTATTTCGATAGAATACCTTTCCAAACTCAACCAGAAATACGAAAAATGGATTTCCAATTACAAGGAAGGAAAACTTCTCATCATCGAAGTTGATGATTTGGATTTTGTAGAAAGACCCGAAGATTTCGGTTATATTCTGGAAAGAATAGAAACTGCGTTGCACGGATTATTTTGAGTTTGAGAGTTTGAGAGTTTGGGAATGAGCAATCTTAATTTAAAACTTGAAACCTGAAACTTTGAACTTGAAACCTAAAAAAAATTATATATGATAAAAGTTCTTCACAACAATTCCTGCTCAAAATCCAGATCAATTTTAGAATATCTGGATGAAAATAATGTTCCGTTTGAAATTATTGATTTTATCGAAAATCCTTTATCGGAAACCGAACTGAAAACCGTTTTGAAAAAGCTGAACAAATCCGTTCACGAAATCATCCGCAAAAATGAAGATTTGTTCAAAGAAAAATTTGCAGACAAAGATTTTTCGGAGGAAGAATGGATTAAAATTTTAATTGAAAATCCATCGCTTATTCAAAGACCGATTCTCATCAAAGGTTCCGTTGCAATGATAGGAAGACCAATGGAAAATGTGAAATTCTTTATTAAAAAATAAATTGAAATTTTTGTGACAGATTCTTCCAAATATTATGTTTTCTATGACGGCGATTGTGGTTTCTGCAATCATTGGGTAAGATGGATTCTGAATAATGATACAAAGAATCAGTTTCTTTTTGCATCGCTTCAATCCGAATTTGGACAAAAATTTTTGCAAGACAGAAATCTGGAAACAGAGCAATTCAGTACTCTTTATCTTTGGAAACCCGATTCTTTTTATTTAAAGAAATCCGAAGCTGTTACGAAGATTGCAAAAATTTTGGGAGGAAAATATGCTTTAATAGGATACCTTAATATTTTTCCGGTATTTTTTTCAGATCTTATATATAATCTAATTGCAAAAAGACGCTTAAAACTTGCAGCACAAAATTGTCTGCTTCCAACTTCGGAAGAACGGGAGAAATTTATTTTGTAACCAATAAAAAAAGAAGGAAAAAATCGTAAAATTTTCTCCTTTTTTAACATTTTATTTTTAGTATAATTTTTGTCCATTACACCTTAACTTAAATAAAGGCAGATATCTCCCAAAGTTTGTAGGTAGAAAAATTCAAAAAAAATAATTTCATCTGAGATTTTATTTTGATTAATTCACAAAAAGCAGTAATATTGTTTATTCGGAAAACAATAAAATATAAATCCAAATGAAACCCAATGTCATCTCGATAGTTCTCGGTGGAGGAAGAGGAACAAGGTTATTTCCCCTTACTTATTCCCGTTCAAAACCAGCTGTTCCTATTGCAGGAAAATACAGATTAGTAGATATTCCTATTTCCAATTGTCTCAATTCGGG
>CAYSQR010000258.1:0-1720 GCA_964433195.1 uncultured Kaistella sp.
ATTTTTAAAGTAAATTTACCGGTTTTCTAAAGTAAAATTTCACTTCAAACGTCTTCTTACTTTGGGAAGAGATTTTGCAGTTTATGCCCATTTTAAAAATTATTTAAAAAGATAATATTGCTAACTTTAAAATAGATTTATGAAAAATAACACCTGATTCAAACATTATAGGTTCTACGAAACCTACAAGGTTTAAGAAGACATCTATTTCAATTTAACAATAGTAAAAAAATTAATGAAAATTCTAAAAAATTTAATGATAACATTTCTTATAATTATTTCGGTTTTAGCAGCCGGAACTTATCTTTTCCTGCAACAGGAACAATTCGGTAAATTACCTTCAGGAAAGCGTTTGGAAAGAATTAAAAACTCGCCGAATTACAAAGACGGCAGTTTCAAAAATGTGAATCTGACTCCGCAATTGGCAGAAGATACTTCAATGCCTGAAGTGATGTTCCGATTTCTTTTCGGGAAAAAAGAAAATTTAATTCCAAAGCAAAAATTCAATTTTACCAAAACCGATCTGAAAAATCTCGACCCGAAAGAAAACGTTTATATTTGGATGGGACATTCTTCTTACTTCATTCAGATTGATGGAAAGAAAATTCTTGTTGATCCCGTTTTCAGCGGAAACGCATCTCCGCTTTCTTTTACTACAAAAGCATTTCCGGGAAGCGATTTATATACATCCGATGATATTCCCGAACTTGATTATCTCATTATTTCACACGATCATTGGGATCATCTCGATTACGGAACCGTGAAAAAACTCAACCCGAAAGTGAAGCAAGTCATTACGGGACTTGGAACCGGAGAACATTTGGAATATTGGAATTACGACCCGAAAAAAATCATCGAACTCGATTGGGAAGAAAATTTCGATTTAGGAAACGGCTTCAAAATATATTGTGAAACTGCACGGCATTTTTCCGGACGTGGTTTGAAGCGTGATAAAGCAATTTGGGCGAGTTTCGTTTTTGAAACTCCCCTAAGAAAAATCTACATCGGCGGAGATTCCGGATTTGATAATCATTTTGAAAAAATAGGAAACAAATATGGCGGTTTCGATTTGGCAATCCTCGAAAACGGGCAGTATAACAAAGATTGGCGATATATCCATTTGATGCCGGAAGAATTTTTGACCGCTGCGAAAAATTTAAAAACAAAAAGAGTTATCGCCGTTCACAATTCCAAATTTGCTTTAGCAACACATTCTTGGAAAGAACCATTAGAAAAAATTTCGGCATTCAACGAAAAAGAAAACCAGAGATTAATCACCCCGAAAATCGGCGAAAAAGTAAACTGGGAAGATGATTCCAAAGTTTATGAAAAATGGTGGGAACGGTGAGTTTGAGGGTTTGAGTGATGAGCAATGAGTAATAAGTAATGAGTAATGAGTAATAAATTAATGATAAAAATTAGCAATGACATTCATTAAACACATAAACTCTCGAACTCTCCCGCTCTCAAACCCTCGAACTCCCAAACTCAAAAAATTCGTACTTTTGAGAAATCTTATATTTAAAAATGAAAAACGCTTATATTATTGACGGAATGCGTTCTGCAATCGGGAATTTCAAGGGAAGTTTATCCGCAGTAAGAACCGATGATTTATTGGCTTCTGTGCTGAAAAATTTAATCAAAAAAAATCCGAATCTTCCTTTAGATAAAATAGATGACGTGATTATCGGCTGTGCAAACCAAGCCGGAGAAGACAACA
>CAYSQR010000259.1:0-1705 GCA_964433195.1 uncultured Kaistella sp.
ATTCACCCACTCCCAATTCTTCGGCACTTCAAAAGGCAAGTTCTGATAATGCGAGTTATCCCCTGTATTTTTCGCCTTCTTTTTGCTCTCGGGTTGTTCCGCTTTTATGCGTTCGAGCAGTGCGGAAGCCGGTTCATCGCTTGGGTCTTGGGAACGAGTTTGCCCCGTATGGCAAGGTCGAGGATTTTGGATTTGGTTTGGGTTACGAATTGCTCTAACGAGGTTTTATTTTCATCCAAAGTTTCAATGGACAACAAAAGACGTTGTATTTCTTCGACGATACGTTGTTGCTCTTCAAGAGGAGGAATGGGAATTAAAGTAATTGAACTTGTTTCTATTGATAATTTAGGTTGTGCTACTTGATGAAATTTTGACATAAATTGCTCTTGGGCAAGAGTTGAGAGCAAGGAATACATCAAATAAAATTTACTTGTTTTTATATCTGTTAGTTTTGCTGCATTTTCAGTTAAGTTCATATTATCTAATACCTCTGGGATTATTCCAACACCACCAATCGTTCCAGCTATTGTCAAATACAAATCATCTTTGCTAATGGTGTAATTTTTAATTACGTCATAAACTTGGTTATCAATATATTTTAATCCATTAAGTAAAACTGTATTATTTTTCATATCAGAAACACGGATATATACGTGTTCAGTTTTAACAGATGAAAATGTACCTCCTTTCGGAATTCTTTTTCCTCCTTTAATTGAGCAAACATTCCCCAACCTGCACCACTCCCAACTCTCCGGAATCTCAAACGGTATCTCCTCATCAATACATTTTACCGAACCATCGGCGAATTGCTCATAATACGATGTATCAGAACGATAAATAAACGATTCGTTTTTGTCCCGTTTAATCTTTTTTTCTTTGATTAACCGGTCTTTTTCTGCCCGTATTTTCTCGATAAGAACAGAAGCAGGTTCATCATTAGAGTCTTGCGGGACTAACTTGCCACGTATCGCCAAATCGAGGATTTTTTGTCGTAATTTCTTCGTGTCCATTATTCCTCTATTTTTCCAATTATTTCTTTTAACTGATTTACCGCTTTTGCGATATTGGAGCTTTTCTCCTCAATTTGTGTCATCAACTCGGCAAGCGACATATCAACGGTGTCTTCTCCGGTTTTAATCCACGTAATATCGAGGCTGGTTTTGTCCCGGTTCAATAATTCCGCAGAGGTATATTTTCGCCAACGACCGGACGGATTTTCTTCGGAATAGGTTTCGGTTCTGTTGTGAATATTATCTGCATTGTAACATTTTACAAAATCGTCCAAATGCTGACGACGCATCGGGTTGGTTGCCAAAGTGTGTTTTACATTGGTGCGATAGTCGTAATACCACGTTTCATTGGTCTTGTTTCCTTTCGAGAAAAACAAAACATTCGCCTTCACTCCATTGGCATAAAAAATTCCGGTAGGCAAACGAAGAATGGTATGAAGATTAAATTCTGTAAGTAGTTTTTTGCGAATGGTTTCGCCTGCACCGCCTTCAAACAGTACATTATCCGGCAATACAACTGCCGCATGACCACCAGGTTTCAGCATACTTACAATATGCTGTACAAAATTAAGCTGTTTGTTGCTGGTTGTTACCCAGAAATCATTACGGTTATATATCAGGTCTTCCTTCTCTTCACGTCCTTCCTCGTTCGTAAAGGTCATGCTGCTCTTTTTTCCAAAGGGTGGATTTGTGAG
>CAYSQR010000260.1:0-1644 GCA_964433195.1 uncultured Kaistella sp.
AATTGCAATATGCTTTCTTTATCGAGGGCGGAACAATGGGCGTGGAAAATGCGATGAAAGCGTGTTTCGACTGGAAAACCCGCAAAAATTTTGAAAAAGGTCTCGATTTGGAAGCCGGAATCTGCATCCATTTCAAACAGGCATTTCACGGAAGAAGCGGTTATACACTGAGCTTAACCAATACTTCCGACCCGAGAAAATACCAATATTTCCCGAGATTCGATTGGCCGAGAATCATCAATCCACATTTGAATTTCCCGATTACAGAGGAAAATTTGGAAGAAACCATTAAAAACGAAAATCTTGCACTTTTGAATATCGAAGAAGCCATTCTTTCAAATCCGAATAAAGTGGCGTGTATCATCATCGAACCGATTCAGGCAGAAGGAGGCGACAATCATTTCCGTGACGAATTTTTTCAAGGTTTAAGAAAATTGTGTGATGAAAATGAAGTGTTATTGATTTTTGATGAAGTACAGACAGGAATCGGAATTACCGGAAAAATGTGGGCTTTTCAACACTTTACGGCAAAACCCGATCTAATTTCTTTCGGGAAAAAAGCGCAGGTTTGCGGAGTTTTGGCAAACAAAGAAAAATTTGACGAAATTCCGGATAATGTTTTCCGTGAAAGCTCCAGAATCAATTCTACTTTCGGAGGGAATTTCATTGATATTCTTCGTTTCCAGTTGATTCTGGAAGTCATCGAAAAGGAAAGCCTCGTTGAAAATGCAAGAATTGTCGGCGAATATCTTTTGGAAGGTCTGCAAAAACTGCAGCAGCAATTCCCCGATAAAATTTCCAATGCAAGAGGAAGAGGTTTGATGTGTGCAATTGACTTACCCAGCGGAGAAGACCGGGATAAATTAAGAGAGCTTTTATATGAAGACGGATTAATTATCTTGGCGTGTGGAGATCAATCCATTCGTTTCCGACCGCATTTGAATGTGACAAAAGAGGAAATTCAAATCGCTTTGGATAAAATAGGGAAGAATATCGAGAATATTTAAAATTCTGACAAACAGTTTCTTATCAATTGTTTTAACAAACAATATGTTTTATTTAATAAAACATTAACATCGTTATTCCATTTTTTTTTCTAATTTAGAAGTTCAAAATTGAAATGAATATGGAAAGAGAAACAAGAGTATCAGTTTTTGAAAGTGAGAAATCTTCTGAAATCCAGTTGATTAAATCGAAGCTCGATGCACAGAACATTGTAAATTTTGTGAATGACAATTATATGACTTTTACAACAACTCCTACTGCGAGTACCATAAGATTACTGGTAAATTTGCAGGATGAGAAAAAAGCATTTGAAATTATTGACGAATATCTAAAGGAAACAGATTTGGACTTTAGTAACAATTAATTCATCATAAGAACGGAATCAATTAAGTTGGTTCCGCTTTTTTTGATAAAAGTTTTTACTAAAAAAGTACCGAATGTAATTTCCCAAAATTCTTATCTTTGTACAAATTCAGATTTTCTATGGAAACTACCTATATCGAAACACAGCAGATTTCTTTTCAGGATTTCAAAAACAATGTTTTAGAAGATTACAAACTTGGCAGGATTTCTAGGGAAATGTCCTATCTCGGAAGACGGGAAGTTCTCACGGGGAAAGCAAAATTCGGAATTTTCGGG
>CAYSQR010000261.1:0-1603 GCA_964433195.1 uncultured Kaistella sp.
CTTCATCTCTCTCCCTGCGAATTCTGTATATAGCTCTGCCTATTCTGAATATCCCGTAAACCACCAATAATCCGCCTAAAGGATAAGCAACATTCGGTTCTAATAAAATAATAAAAAACTTATATATGATTACTGTGATTCCTAAAACGATATAAAAAAATCCGGTAATGAATGATAACCAATTGAACATCATACCGACAAAAATACAAAAAAATAAAAAGAGAAGCAATTGCTTCTCTTTTCTTTATCAATTTTTCATAATATTACTCAATCTGCATTGCAAGCGGTAATCTGTATCTATACCGAACAGTTTGACCGTTCACTTTTGCAGGTGCCCATTTATCCTTGATTGATTTTACGGTTCTTATCGCTTCTGCATTCATCGCAGAATTTGAACCCGTTGCTTTCACATCGGTAATGGAACCGTCTCTTTCCACAACAAAAGTAATCTCAGCTTTTCCAGACTCACCATCCATTACATCGGTATCAAAATTACTAATCACTTTTGCCCTAAATTTATTGATACCTCCCGGAAATTCAGCAGATTGCTCCACTTCCGTATAAATTTGTGTGGTAGAAACCTGCGGTTTTACTTCTACTGTTGTAGATTTAGTTGGTCCCGGTGGAGGTGGAGGTGGAACATACGCCGCTACTTTTTCTCCTTCCTGATTTTGTAATCCGGTGGTTGTTTCCAATTGTTTTGTAATCGGAGGTGGCGGAGTTTCCACTTTCGGTGCTTTTACCGGTTCCGGAACTACGTTCTGTATTACTTCAATCTTTGGTTCTTCTTTTGGCGGAGGTGGTGGAGGTGGTTCCTCTTCTTTCGGCAGTTCGATAATCGGCTCATCTTCCAAGATATTCACCAAATTTGCGTCAACTTCTACCTTATCAGGAGCAGCAAGTCTTTTGATTGTGGAATAAATCAGCGGAGACAAAGCCATCACAAGGAACAAAGCCGTACCAATGATAAATGATCTTGTAAGCATCTTAGGATAAGTATGCCTCAAATCATACGCTCCGTATTCTTTATTTCTATTTTCGAATACAATTTCGTCTAAAGTAAGTTCGTCATTATATCGTGTGTCGTTTGTCATTTTAAATAAATATTAAAATTATTCAATTTATTTTGTAGGAGCAGGAGCGGAAGTTTCTTTTATCTTCTTCTCGTAAATTGCTTTTTCCCAAGGTTTGATATCGGTAACTCCGTATATTTCATTCTTGGTAATTGCCATTTCATCCAGAAGATCTACAAAATTCTTATATACCGCATCATCCGTCGGCTTTATGATGACCGTAAATTTTTCTTGATCTTTAGCTTTGGATTTAGCTTGCTCTATTACTTTTCTGATTCCATCGCGGTCGAAATTGGTTTCCATTAAGGTTTCATCATTCAAACCAGCTTGGTCCAACTGATGCCAAAAAATCCTGTTGTCTTTTCCCAATATCAATGATATTGAGTTGGAGAGGTCAATTTCTGTTCGTTCCGGAGGTGGAGCATTTGGATCCGGTTTTGCCGGAAGTCCCAAATCCATTACATTCGGTTTACTGAACGTGGTGGTAAACATAAAGAACGTAATCAATAGAAAACCCAAATCCACCATCG
>CAYSQR010000262.1:0-1593 GCA_964433195.1 uncultured Kaistella sp.
TCATCGAAATATTCCGATTACCGAATATTCCCCGAAAAAAGTGAAAATGGCAATTACCGGAAACGGAAATGCAAGTAAGGAACAAGTTGCAGGAATGCTCCAAAATCTTTTGAACTTAAAAGAATTTCCTACCAAATATCTCGATGCTTCCGATGGTTTGGCTGTTGCAGTTTGTCATCATTTCAATTCGGGAAATTTAGAAAAGGAAAAAAATTACACAGGTTGGGAAAGTTTCTTGAAACAAAATCCTAATCGCCTGAAATAATTCATAGATTTTCAATCAATAAAACTTTACTTGGCAAAACATAATACCTTTTGTAACATTGGTATGATTTTTAATACTTATTCTGCGTAAAATTTTCAGAATGAAAAACAACCCTTATTCTATAAATCCGGCAAACCATAAAATAAATTGGTTCCAAAAGTTTCTGCTGATTTGTTCCGGTGGAAATATCCATATCCTGAGAAAAACACCAAGCGAATGGAACAAATTCGCAGGAATCGGTGGAATTATTTTATTTACCGCAGTTTTTGCCACACTTTCCGCAGGTTACGCAATGTTTACAGTATTCGATGATATTTGGATTTCCGTTGGATTTGCCATTTTGTGGGGATTGATGATTTTCAATCTCGATAGATACATAGTTTCGTCCATCAAAAAAACCGGAACTTGGTGGAACCAGATTTTAATGGCAATTCCGCGATTGATTTTAGCGGCATTTTTGGGAATCATTATTTCTAAACCTTTGGAACTGAAAATTTTTGAAAAAGAAGTAAACAAACAATTGAATACCATTATCCAAAGAAATAAAACCCAGCTTCAAGCTGAAATGAACGGAAGAATCCTGCAACAATCCGGACCTTTCGAAACGGAGAAAAAACAGATTCATACCAAAATTGCAGATTACCAAAAATATTACGATTCTGCTTCCGTAGAATTGGAAAAGGAAATTCTCGGAAAACAAACGGGTTTAACTTCGGGTAAAGTCGGTTTCGGATCAAATGCAAAACGAAAATCCGAACTGAAAGAACAACGTAGGAAAGATTTGGAAAACTACCAGAAACAAGTTGCTCCACGATTGGAATATCTTGACAAAGAAATCTCGAAAGTTTATACCAATATAGAAACGGAAAGAAACAAAACCGAAACTTTTGAGGATAAGTTCAATGGATTTGCAGCGAGATTACAAGCTTTGGACGAACTCGGGAAAAATTCTGCAATCATCGGAATTGCCGCAATGTTTATTATGGGACTTTTCATCTGTCTTGAGATTTCTCCGGTTTTGGTAAAACTGATTTCCTCAACAGGACCTTATGATTATCTTCTGGACAAAACTGAAAATGATTTCCGCCTTTATTCCAAGGAAAAAATAGAAAAAGGAAATGCCGGAACCGATTGGAGAATTGATGATTTTAAAGATAATTTGAGGAAATGATTTGAATCATTGAAATTATTTCTCACACCCCGAATTGTGCAAGATGATGATTAAGATGTTTTGCGAGCATATTGTTCCATTCTTTTGCAGTCATTTTTCCGAAGCTCGTATTTTCTTTTCCTTCAAATGCTTCGATTCCTAATTGCTGTGTTCTCTG
>CAYSQR010000263.1:0-1592 GCA_964433195.1 uncultured Kaistella sp.
CAAAAAACTTCCCGCCACAAACTGCCTTTCGGAATTGCACAAATCGGAAAAGCATTTAGAAATGAGATTGTTGCAAGACAATTTATTTTCAGAATGCGGGAATTTGAACAAATGGAAATGCAGTTTTTCGTTCCACCCGGAACTGAATTGGAATTTTATGAAGAATGGAAACAAAAACGTTTGAAATGGCATTTGGCTCTTGGTTTAGGTGCTGAAAATTACAAATTTCACGATCACGAAAAGCTAGCACATTACGCAAACGCAGCAGCAGATATTGAATTTAAGTTTCCTTTCGGATTCAAGGAATTGGAAGGAATTCATTCCAGAACCGATTTCGATTTGAGTGCACACGAAAAATATTCGGGCAGAAAATTACAGTATTTCGATTCGGAAAGAAACGAAAATTATGTTCCTTTTGTGGTAGAAACTTCGGTTGGTTTAGACCGATTATTTTTAGCTATTTTCTCGAATTCTTTGAAAGACGAGGTTTTAGAAGACGGTTCGGAAAGAACGGTTCTTTCACTTCCTCCTGCTTTAGCTCCTGTAAAAGCGGCGATTTTACCATTAATGAAAAAAGACGGACTCGGTGAATACGGCGAAAAAATCTTCAACGATTTGAAATATGATTTCAATATAATTTATGAAGATAAAGACAGCATCGGGAAACGGTACAGAAGACAAGATGCCATCGGAACGCCTTTCTGTATTACCATTGACCACGATTCTTTGGTTGATAACACGGTAACTTTAAGAGATCGCGATACGATGAAGCAGGAAAGAGTTCCGGTTTCGGATTTGCGAAGAATTATTGACGAAAAGACGAATTTCAGAAATTTGCTTTCAAGGATATAAAACCAAATATTCAAAAATGAAGTCCCGAAATTTCGGGAATTGGAACTTTTTTAACATCTTTTAAAAAAAAATTATTTATATCTATTTCAATTTTTGGTATTTCAATTTCATTTAAAATTGTAAATCCTTGTTTCTGTAAAGAGTCTATATATTCTTTTGGAAAATAATCAGTAGTGAAAACTATTTTGCCCACTAAATAATATAAACCTTTTTCAATAATACTTGAAGGATGAACAGGAGGGTAGAAAACTTTTAAAATAATATTTCTTTGAGAGTTGGGATCAATTATAATGGATGTTTTTTTATTTTCTAAAAAATATATGGTATTTTCATAGGAAAGATTATATTGATTCTGAGTTTTTTTAATTAAATCTTTATTAAAATTATATTGATAATCAGTATAAATAAGATTAGCATTAGTATAGCCATATGGAGCGATTATTCTATTATTGATTGCCTCATAAATATTATAATGTGAGTATAAAAAATTATCATAAATAATAATCCTTTTATCCGTATTATTTGAAATACAAATTGTTATGTGAGATTTTGGCTCTTGAATTTTTAAAATTTTCACATCTATTTGTGCATTTAATAAGATAGATATGGGCAAGAGAATGGATATAAAATATTTATTCATATTAATATATTTGGTATTGTTAATTTAGTATAGTTAATTCATTACTTAATTTTAACATTAGCAGTTTTAGTGATTTTTCAATCATATGCTCTGCCTTAGT
>CAYSQR010000264.1:0-1584 GCA_964433195.1 uncultured Kaistella sp.
CTTTCGACAATTATTCTTCCTTTGATTATGACGGAAGAACCACAATGGAAGAACCCAAAGAAACCTTGAACTGGCTTGCTGTGAAACAGCAGTTTTTCTCTGCGGTGATAGAACCGCAACACGGTTTCAAAAACTCAAAAGGAAATCAGGAAAATATTGAAGAAGGCGAGTTTTTGAAAAAATTCAATTTCAACGGACAAGTTGATTTGGCAGGGAACGAACTGAATCAGGATTTCAAATGGTATTTTATGCCGCTTGATCTGGATTTATTGAAATCTTACGACAAAAATTTTGATGAACTTCTTCCTCTCGGTTGGTCTTTCATCGGAAGTTTGAACCGCTGGTTTTTTATCCCTATTTACAATTGGCTTTCAGATTTTGGGATTGCTGCAGGTTGGGTAATTTTTTTAATGACAATCGCAACAAAAATTATCTTGTCGCCGATTATGTTTAAGCAGCATAAACTCAGTGCGATGATGAGAGTAATCCGCCCGGAAATTGATGAAGTGAATGCGAAATTCAAGGATGCAGATCCGATGAAAAAACAGCAGGAAGTAATGGCGGTTTACCGAAAAGCGGGAGTGAATCAAATGGCGGGTTGTATACCGGGATTGGTTCAGATTCCGATATTTTACGCCTTGTTCCGCTTCTTCCCGAATATGATAGATTTGCGTGGGAAAAGTTTTTGGTTTGCCAAAGATTTAACAGCTTATGACGATGTGATTAAACTGCCGTTTCATATTCCGCTTTTACAGGATCATTTAAGTGTTTTTGCCATTGCTTGTACCGTTGTAATTCTTATTTATACGATGATGACGGCAGGAAACATACAGCAACCAACACAGGAAGGAATGCCGAATATGAAAGTGATTATGTATATTTTCCCAATTACTTTTCTGTTCTTTTTGAATACCTCCGCTTCCGGACTTTCGTGGTATTATTTTGTATCGAATGCGATTAATATTTTAATTATTCTGATTATTAATTATTTGATTCTGGATGAGAAGAAAATCCACGCACAGATTCAGGAAAATAAAACAAAAGCACCGAAACCGGAAGGAAAATTCCAGAAAAGAATGCGTGAAATGATGGAGAAAGCACAAGAACAGCAAAAAATACAGCAACAGCAAGGGAATAAAAAGAAATAAATTACTCCTTATATATATATATATATATATATATATGTAGTAAAATATATATATGTAGTAAAAAACGGAAGAGTATTTCTTCCGTTTTTTATTCAGCAATTTAACCGTCAAAAAAATATAAACGATCGAATAATCAAAAATTTCACCCAAACTCTCAAACACCGATCACTCATCATATTCGAGCCGGAAAGATTTCCTGTGATGAATCGTAGGTCCGAATTTCATCAATGCTTCTCTATGAACTTTGGTTGCATACCCCATATTTTTGTTCCAGCCGTATTCGGGAAACTCTTCGTGAAGATTAATCATCAGTTTATCCCGATAACTCTTTGCCAGAATAGAAGCACACGCAATGGAAAGTATTTTGGAATCTCCTTTTATAATACATTGATGGGGAATGAAGTTGTAAGGATGAAATTTATTTCCATCTACCAGA
>CAYSQR010000265.1:0-1578 GCA_964433195.1 uncultured Kaistella sp.
TATTTTTTTAACAAATTTAAACAGGCTCTAAGAATGTCTAAATTTTATTTTGAGAAAATTATAATACCATTTAGTACATCGATTGATTTCGTTAGGTTTCGGTGCTTCGCACCTTAAATTATAGGCATTCTTTAATTTTTCTACCAACATTTCGCCGCTTCGCGGCTTTCAAAATAAATTTTTTCAACCAAAATCGTTAAAATTTTCTTTCTAACTTAAATTTTTATTGTTTAAAATTTAATTTTAGTAAAATATTAAGTATGTTAAAATTAAATTTCTTTTTTATTAATCATTAACATAATATTGCAGAATAAATTTAATCAATTATAAAAATATGTGCGGAATTGTATGCCTGTTTGATGCAAAACAAAAAACCGAAACTTTAAGACCTCAAATCTTAGAAATGTCTAAAAAAATTCGTCATCGCGGTCCGGATTGGAGCGGGATTTTTCAGGACGAAAAAACAATATTTTCTCACGAAAGATTGGCAATTGTAGATCCCACTTCCGGAAAACAACCGCTTTTTACCAAAGACGGAAAAGTAGTTTTGGCTGTGAACGGAGAGATTTATAATCATCAGGAATTAAGAAAAGAATTTCCCGATTACGAATTTCTTACCCAATCCGATTGTGAAGTGATTCTCGCTTTATACCGAAAATACGGTAAAAATTTTCTAGAAAAACTCAACGGAATTTTTGCTTTTGCGTTATATGATACCGAGAATGACATTTACCTTGTCGGAAGAGATCATATGGGAATTTGTCCGCTTTATCAAGGATGGGACAAAAACGGAAACTATTATGTCGCTTCCGAACTGAAAGCTTTGGAAGGTGTTTGCAAAACCATAGAAACTTTTTTACCGGGACATTTTCTTTACAGTAAAGATGGTTACGAAATGCAGAAATGGTATCACAGAGATTGGGAAGATTTCGATAGTGTGAAAGATAACGAAACCGATATTTCTGCCATCAGAAAAGCATTGGAAGATGCGGTTCACCGACAATTAATGAGCGATGTTCCGTATGGCGTTTTGCTTTCCGGCGGTTTGGATTCTTCTATTATTGCGGCAGTTACGGCGAAATACGCAAGAAACAGAATTGAAAGCGGAGATACTCAGGAAGCGTGGTATCCGAGATTGCACAGTTTTGCGGTTGGTTTGGAAGGTTCTCCGGATTTGGTTGCGGCACAAAAAGCTGCAGATTACATCGGATCCATTCACCACGAAATTCATTTTACGGTTCAGGAAGGTTTGGATGCAGTTCGGGATGTGATTTATCATTTGGAAACGTATGATGTTACGACCATTCGTGCTTCTACGCCGATGTATCTTTTAGCAAGAGTCATAAAATCAATGGGAATAAAAATGGTGCTTTCGGGAGAAGGAAGCGATGAACTTTTCGGGGGTTATTTGTATTTCCACAAAGCTCCGAATGCAAAAGAATTCCACGATGAAACCGTAAGAAAATTAGGAAAATTGCATCTTTACGATTGTTTACGAGCCAACAAAGCATTGATGAGTTGGGGAATTGAAGGCAGAGTTCCGTTTTTGGATAAAGAATTTATGGATGTTGCAATGAC
>CAYSQR010000266.1:0-1569 GCA_964433195.1 uncultured Kaistella sp.
CCGGTAATGTAAAATCAATATTTTTGTCCGCAAAATGTTTGTGAGCATTTTCGTGATTGATTTTTATTGGAGGAAAAGTATCGAAATGACATCCGATTACTTTCTTTGTTTTCAAAAGTTCCGAAGCTGCGAAACTTGCTTTTCTGGGACACATCGTATAATGACTTCCAACCGGAAGTATCGCCAAATCTATATTTCCGAATAATTTCGGGAGCAATTCCATTTCGGAAGTTACTCCTGTATCGCCTGAAAAATAAAGATTTTTTCCGTCTGCAAATCTGAAAATATAACCTGAAGCTAAACCGCCATAAGTTCCATCCGGAAAACTTGAAGTATGAGAAGCCGGAACCATCGAAATTTTCAAATCATCGATTTTCGCCGAACCACCGAAATTGATGTCAATGGAATTGGGATGGTTGAAATATCCGCAGATTTCTGGTTGTCCGATAATTTGAGCATTCGGATGATTTTCTAAAACTTCTTTCACATCTGCAATGTGATCGCCGTGTGCGTGAGTAATCAACACAAAATCAATTTGTTGTGCAGTCACATCAAAACCCGATTGTTCTTTTTGAAAATTGTAAAACGGATCCGATAAAATATTTTTTCCGTTATAAGTGAACAAAAAACAGTTTTGTCCGAGGAATTGTATTTTCATTTTTTTGCTTTTAAGTATATGCTAAAGTATTATATTCTTTAAAATTTTTACCATTACCGGCAAAAATCTGTTGGTAATTTTTGTTGGTTTCAGTTCTACTCTTTCAAAACCAAATTTTTCATAAAATTTTTCTGCATTTGGATCTGCATCTAAAATAATTTTTCCGGTTTCGGAATTTTTCATCTTATCAAGAAAATCTTCCATCAATAGTTTTCCAAAACCTTTCCCTATCGAATCTGGATTGATGAACATATAATCCAATCTCACTGTATTTTTATCTTCCTTAAAATAAGAATAAAATCCTTCAATATAATCTTCTGAAACCAAATGAAAAACTTCATTTTTTAAAATATAATCCTCGGAAATCGTTAAATCATCATCCCAAAATTCCATCAACTCCCTTGAATATCCCCAAAATGCTTTTGATTTTTTTGCAATTCCGGAAAGTTCTTGGTGGTATTTTGGTTCAGACCTTACTATTTTCATAAACTGAATTTATTAATTTCAAAATTAAAAAAAAAACAATTTTTGGACAAGTCGCGACTTGTCCCTACGAGAAATAATTCAATCCAAATGCTACCAAAACCGCCATCATTAAAGTTAAAATTCCTACTTGTTTCAAAAACGGATCCAGTTCTTTCGGTTCTTTTACCTGCAATATTTTTCTGCGAAGTGCGGTAAAAGGAAAGAGTAAAATCATTACGATAAATGCGTAATATTTTCCTTGCTGCTGAAATCCGTTCATCATCAGAAATAGAAATACCAATAAAATCGGGAGCTGCAATAAAACAATCTCGTAAATCATCGCTTTTTTGAAACCTAATCTTAAAGCCAATGTTTTTTTTCCGCTCAAAGCATCGCTTTCAATATCCCGCATATTATTGAGGTTTAAAACAGCTGCACTCAACATT
>CAYSQR010000267.1:0-1564 GCA_964433195.1 uncultured Kaistella sp.
TTGAGCAATATTTCCTCTGTAATAGTTGAAATCACTTGCTTCTTCATCAATAATCGGTCTGTAAACATCTGCTGTCCATTCCGACACGTTTCCGAACATTCCATATATTCCTAAATTGTTGGAAGGATATCTTTTCACATCTGCAGTAATCGGTGATCCGTCATTCTTCCATCCTGCAACTCCCGAATAATCTCCTTTACCTTGCTTAAAGTTCTCGAGGTACATTCCTCTGTCTCTCCCTTTTTTTCCTTTTAATTGTTCTATTTCGGGGGTTTTATTCAGATAAAGATTATATTCTCTCTCTTTTTGCATTCCGAGTGCCGCAAATTCCCACTCTACTTCCGTAGGGAGACGGAATTTTTCTACTCCGCCTGCTGTTGTATTCCTGTTTGCCGAAAGTATTCTCTGATTGCTGGTTTTAATTCCGGATTTCTGCTGTAATCTTTGTTTATTGATATAGGCATCCATCTCCGGATCGTTTGCTTTATATTTATCCAAACTAAAAGCATTGGGACCCTGATTGTTGGATTCATTACTGTAAAAATCTTTGGAAATGACACCTTTATCCATTAATTCTTTTTCAGAAGCTCTGTCTGTAAGCCATTCGCAATATTTAGTTGCCTGTAACCAAGAAACTCCTACTACAGAATAATAATCATACTCCGGAGAACGGAAATAAGTTTCCGCAAAATCGCTTCTTGAGAGTTTGTTGTTCCACACCAAAGTATCGGGAAGCGCTCCTGTATAAATTTCTTTATAACTCGGATCAGATGGCGGAAATACAAATTTCAGCCAAGTAACATATTCCCTGTATTCGTAGTTGGTAATCTCTGTTTCTCCGATGAAGAAAGAACTTACCTGCATTCGTGTAGGAGTATTGTTCCAATCGTGCATTACATCGTCTTTTACCAATCCCATCGTAAAAGTACCTCCTTCTACATAAACCATTCCCGGCCATCCTTTTTGTTTTTGCTGTTTTCCTGTGAAAAACCACCCTTTAGAGTCATTTGGTTTCCAACCGGTTTTACTGACAAAGCGTTTTGTACCACCTCCTTTCTTGGAGTTGCTTCCTCCGCAACTTACCAATAAAATGGCAGAACTTAGTGTTATTAATGAAAACAACTTTAGTTTTTTCATAATGATATACATATTTTCAGACTACAAAGAAAAAATAAATTATTCAATAAATCAAATTAAGAATTGATTTTTTTTGCAAAAACGCCTATAAATTAATTTTATTGTACTATGTTATAATTTTTCATTTAATTTGTATCCGTGAAATTTTATATCAGATGAAACACATTTTAGTTTTTATATTTATCAGTATTTTGGCTCCTTTTGTTCATTCCCAAACGGTAAAAATAGAATGGGAAGGTAAAACGACCATTGATTTCGGAAGTGTAAAAACCACTGTTCCGTTTTTTAAAAATGAAGGGTTTTCTTTTGAAGGAAGCAGTATCTACATATATCTTTCCCATAAAAATACGGGGAGTAATCAGAAAATCCAAAATTTGGTATGGGAGAAAGTTTCTGCAAAAGAACTTTTTGACATAGGATATCATTC
>CAYSQR010000268.1:0-1551 GCA_964433195.1 uncultured Kaistella sp.
TCTCCGGCAATTTCTTATAATGATTACCTGAGAAGTTATGTACATTTCAGAAATCTGAATGATATTGTAACAAGAATAAAAACCTTAGAAAATAACTCAAAAGATAAAACTAATGAGTGATAAGCAAAAAACATTAAAAGAAGAAATTTCACTTTCCGGAATCGGACTTCATACCGGTAAAGAAGTGAATCTTACCATTAAACCTGCCAAAGAAAATACAGGCTTTGTATTTGTAAGAACAGATTTGGAAGGTCATCCGCAAGTAGAAGCTGATGTAAATTACGTAACCACCACAGAAAGAGGAACAACTCTCGAAAAACTCGGAGTTAGAATACACACTTGTGAACATCTTCTTGCTGCTTTGGTCGGTTGTGATATTGATAATGCCATTCTCGAGCTGAATAGTGCAGAACCTCCGATTATGGATGGTTCTTCTAAATTTTTCGTAGAAGCTATCGAAAAAGCAGGAATCGAAGAACAGAATTTCGCCAGAGAATATTTGGTGGTAAAGGAAGTCTTGAATTATGTCGATACAGCTACAGGTTCAGAACTTACCATTATTCCTTCAGATACTTATGAAGTTACAACGATGGTAGATTTCGGAACGAAAGTTTTAGGAACACAAAATGCTACATTAAAAGACATTGCAGAATTTAAGGACGAAATTTCCTCGGCGAGAACTTTCAGTTTTCTTCACGAGCTGGAAATGCTTTTGGATGCAGGTTTAATTAAAGGAGGAGATATTTCAAACGCAATTGTTTATGTAGATAAAGAACTCACGCCGGAAACCGCAGAAAAGCTAAAAAAAGCATTCGGAAAAGACAAAGTTTCCATTCGTCCGAATGGGATTTTGGATAATCTTAATCTTAATTATCCCAATGAAGCAGCACGTCATAAATTGCTGGATGTCATCGGAGATTTAGCTTTGGTCGGAGTGAAAATTAAGGGTAAAGTAATCGCCAATAAACCGGGACATTTCGTAAATACTCAGTTTGCAAAAAAACTGAACAGACAATGGAAATTGCAGAAAAAGAAAAACGTTCCCGATATCGATATCAGCAAAGAACCGGTTTTTGACATCAACGGGATTATGAGATTGATGCCACATCGTCCTCCATTTTTGTTGATTGATAAGATTTTAGAACTTTCGGATTCTCACGTTGTAGGTTTGAAAAACGTAACAATGAACGAGCCGTTTTTCGTAGGGCATTTCCCGAAAGAACCTGTAATGCCCGGAGTTTTGCAGGTAGAAGCTTTGGCACAAACCGGTGGAATTTTGGTTTTGGCAAGTGTTCCCGATCCCGAAAACTATTCTACATATTTTATTAAAATTGATAAAGTAAAATTCAAGAAAAAAGTTGTTCCGGGAGATACTATGATATTTAAAATAGAATTAATAACTCCCATCAGAAGAGGAATTGTTCATATGCAAGGTTACGGATATGTAGGAGATAGCGTAGTGGTAGAAGCAGAATTGATGGCACAAGTTGCAAAAAATAAACCCGACTAAATGATTCATCAATTAGCTGCCGTTGATAAACGTGCAAAAAT
>CAYSQR010000269.1:0-1536 GCA_964433195.1 uncultured Kaistella sp.
CAACTACAATCGGACCTCACTCAAAAGTTGGTGGCGAAGTGAATAATATTGTGATTTTCGGGTATTCCAATAAAGGACACGATGGTTTTTTGGGAAATTCCGTCATTGGAGAATGGTGCAATCTCGGTGCAGATACCAATTCTTCAAACCTGAAAAACAATTATGCCATCGTAAAATTATGGAATTACAGAGTCAAAAAATTTGTGGATACAGGACTTCAATTTGCCGGATTGATTATGGGAGATCATTCTAAAACAGCGATTAATACACAACTCAACACCGGAACTGTAGTCGGAGTTGCAGCGAATATTTTCAAAAACGGTTTTCCGCCAAATCTTGTTGAAAATTTCAGTTGGGGCGGAATGGAAAATGATGAAAAATTCAGACTCGAAAAAGTGTTTGAAGTTGCAGAAAAAGTAATGACAAGAAGAAAAATTCCGTTTACGGAAACCGAAAAAAATATTCTGAAAACGATTTACACGGAGTATTAACTGTTCAAATCTATTTTACTCGAAAAGTTCGGCGGTATCCAAAACCGTTACTTTACCGTCTTCACAGCGAATCGCTTCTCCCGGGAAATTGTGTATCATATGATAATCGTGAGTAGCCATTACTACAGCTGCGTGATTTTCAAAAGCCACCTGTTTCAGAAGGGTCATAATTTCGTTGGAAGTTTCGGGATCGAGATTTCCGGTCGGCTCATCTGCCAAAATCAGTTCGGGATGATTGAGCAAAGCTCTTGCAATGGCAATACGTTGTTGTTCTCCTCCGGAAAGTTCGTGCGGCATTTTGTGTTTTTTCGATTTCATTCCTACACTTCCCAAAACTTCATTTATCCGGTCAAAAATTTTGGTTTTATCACTCCAACCGGTTGCTTCGAGGACGAATTTCAGATTTTTCTCCACTGTTCTATCCGTCAATAGCTGAAAATCCTGAAAGACAATTCCGAGTTTTCTTCTCAGATTCGGCACATCAGAAGTACGGAGTTTTTCCAAATCAAACCCTGCAACATTTCCGTGACCTGCAGAAAGCGGAATATGCCCGTAAAGTGTTTTTAGCAGAGAACTTTTTCCGGCACCTGTTTTTCCGATGAGATAGCAGAATTTCCCTTTTTTGATACTGAGATTTACACCATTGAGAACCGTGAAATTTTTCTGGGCAATTTTGGCATTACTCAGTTGGATAACATCTTGACCTTCGTGATAAGAATGTGGCATATCTTAATTATAATTGATGAATGATAAATAATAAAGTCAAAAATAACGAAAACTTTCTTTTACTACGAAATTTTAGTAAACTTTAACAAACAAAAAATGCCTGAAAATTACTTTTCAAGCATAGGTTGTATATGATAATTCCTGAGATTATCTCTTCGCGCGTGATGCACTTACAGTTAAACTCTTTCTGCCTTTTGCTCTTCTTGCAGCCAAAACTCTTCTTCCGTTCGGAGTTGACATTCTTTCTCTGAAACCGTGTTTGTTTCTTCTTTTTCTTTCTGATGGCTGGAATGTTCTCTTGCTCATTGCTAATATTTTT
>CAYSQR010000270.1:0-1521 GCA_964433195.1 uncultured Kaistella sp.
AAATCCAGTCTTCCATCTTATTTCTGAAACTTTCGGGGATTTCGTTTTTCAGCTCGATGGTTGCGTAGGAGATACATTTACTTCCGTCAATAACTCTGTCTGAAACAATTGCATTTGTAGGACACGCTTCGATACATTTCGTACAGGTTCCGCAATGATCGGTTGTTTCGAGGTCTTCTTTAAGATTCAAATCGCAGATGATTTCTGCCAGAAAATAAAACGAGCCGCTTTGTTTTGTGATGAGGTTTGCGTTTTTTCCGACCCATCCGATTCCGGATTTTCTTGCCCAGCTTCTTTCCAGAACCGGTGCAGAATCCACGAAAATCCTGCAATGAAAATCTCCTATTTCTTCTTTCAGTTCAAAAACCATTTCAGATAAAATTTCTTTGATGATTTCGTGGTAATCTTGTCCGTATGCGTATTTTGATATTTTGAAATTATCGAGAGTTGATATTTTTTCATCCGGAAAATAATTATACGAAAGGGAAATCACCGATTTGGAACCTTCAACCAAAAGAGTAGGATCGAGCCGTTTATCGAAATAATTTTCCATATAAGACATTTCGCCGTGAAAATTATTTTTGAGCCAATTCTCCAATGGTTTTGCATCTTCTTCCAAAAACTCTGCTTTGGAAATTCCACAGCTTTGGAAGCCAAACTTTTTAGCTTTGGATTTTATGAGTTGTGAATATTTTTCCGGGGTTGAATTCATTTTAGATATTGCAAAACTAAGATTATTTTGTAAATTTGTAAATTAGCTGTGATTTTACAAAAATGAGTGTTAATAAAAAAATTTTAGAAGAAAAATCAAATCAAGAATTAGAACAATATATTAAAGCTGGAAACAGATTTGTTCCGGAAGCAAATATATATGCTTATGAAATTTTAAAATCTCGCGGAAGAGAATTTACGAATAAAGAAACTGAAAGAATACTGTCTTTAACAAATGAAAAACAAACAAACGAAGAAGTTGTCATTCATTCAAATCACAAAAAATCCGCTGAACTAATTTATCTTTCGGGAGCTTTAGGAATTGGGAATTTAATTTGGAAATATGATAGTTTAGACAGCGGAATTAAAATATTTATAGCTATAATTTCTGTTGCTTCCGTTTTTGGAATAGGATATTTGGTGAGTAAAGGTATCGAGTGGATTAAATATGTGCTTTTGGTTATATTAATTTTAGGACTATTTGGTTTTCCTTTTATGATTGCTAACTTAAAAAATGATATAGTTGTCGGAATAATTAATATTTTACAAACAGTTTTACAAATTTGGGCTTTAGTTTTATTATTCAAAATGTCAAAAACTGAAAAATTATAGATAACGTTGTCGTGATAAAATGTAGGAGAAGCTCTGAAACTTAAAAGCAGATATTTCTCTATTCCATTGTTTTTATAATTTCACTTCCTTAAAAAATATTCAATTGAAATTTCAAGCTCGAAACTGGACCTCAAAATAAAAACAAAAATTATGTCATTAACAGAAGTATTAAAATCCGGAAACTACCATTTAATAGAT
>CAYSQR010000271.1:0-1512 GCA_964433195.1 uncultured Kaistella sp.
CGGGAGTTGTTGCCAGTTTTCCGAGTTCGGAAAGTGCATCTTCCACTTTTTGGTCGTCTTTTAAAAACTCGGGAAAATTAGATAAAATTCTTCCGGAAAGTGAAATGTTTTTTGGTAAGATTTCGATATCCGCAGTTTTGGTAAACGCTTCTACAATCGGTAAAAAAGAATGTGTTGCCAACATCGGAGCTTCGTCTGTCCAAGTATAAATGATTTTGGATTTTTCTGACATTATATTTATTTTATAAATTGAAAATTAAGAAACGCAAATTTAATAAATTTTGAAGGAGTATGAAATAAAGATTTCGGTAACTTTAAGATTAATTTAACCTTTTTTAATGGAATTTTAATGTAATATTTTATATTTTTGAGAAACTTAAAAAATATAAATAAAATGGCAACAATCACACTAAAAGGAAATGAAATACACACCATAGGAAATCTTCCTGAAATTGGTTCTATGATTAAAAATTTCACCTTGGTAAATGATAAGCTCGAAGTAAAAGAACTTTCGGATTATAGTGGAAAAAGAATAATCCTAAACATTTTTCCAAGTATCGATACCGGAATTTGTGCTGCTTCTGCAAGAAAGTTTAATGAAGAAGCAGGGAATCTCAATAACACTGTAGTTATTAATGTTTCCAAAGATTTACCTTTTGCTTTGGGAAGATTTTGTGCTGCAGAAGGTCTTGATCACGTGGAAACTTTATCGGATTTCCGTGGGAATTTTGGCGATGATTATGGAGTAACTTTGGTGGATTCTCCGATGAAAGGTTTGCTTTCCAGAGCGGTAATTGTAGCCGATGAAAACGGAAAAATTATCTATACAGAACAAGTTCCGGAGATTGCACAGGAACCCGATTACGAAAATGCACTGAATGCATTGAAATAATTAAATAAAAAGATATTGTTAATTTGAAATAGATAGAAAGAGTTGGAAAACTTTGTCAAAGTTATATTTTCACGCATAAAACTTTGACAAAGTTTATTTTCCAAATCTCCTTTTAAAATCTATATTTAATTAACAATATCAAAAAAAAATTATAAGCAAACTAAAAATATAAATATTGTGGCAAAATTAAATCCATACCTCAATTTTGATGGTACAGCAGAAGAAGCGTTCAATTTTTATAAATCTATTTTCGGTGGCGAATTTGTGGGAGGAATCCACAGAATGGGCGATGTTCCCGGAGCTGGTGAACTTTCCGAAAAAGAAAAAAATCTGGTGATGCATGTTGAACTGCGTATCCTTGGAAGTCATTCCTTAATGGGAACCGATGCACCGGAGTCCATGGGCTTCAAGGTGAATTTCGGCAATAACATTTATATCAATCTCCAGCCTGACACAAGAGCGGAAACGAAACGATTATTTGATAAATTATCAGACGGTGGAAAAGTAGATATGGAGCTTCAGGATATGTTCTGGGGTGACTACTTTGGCAGTTGTACGGATAAGTATGGTGTGCAGTGGATGTTTAATTGCGGGGAGAAGAAATAAGTGTAAGGTTGCGT